>NZ_MAEK01000028.1:0-192740 GCF_009933265.1 Enterococcus sp. JM9B
ATGAACACAATCTGTTTACCTGCGAAAGAAGCAGTTTTCCAAGTAGACACCTTACGTCTTCGCCTTTTCAAAGTGGCTGGTAAGCTAATTCGTAGCGGTCGAAAATTGTTTCTGAAAACGAGCTCTTCCCATGTTTACCAGAACCTGTTCTATTATCTATTGGAAAAAATCCAGCAACTCTGCTGGTAGAACTGGGAGCTAACTGAAATTTTAAAAACTTATTAATTCTAAGGGATATTTGCGCTCAAAAATAAGAAAAATGACTCGTCATTCCTTGAATAGATCATATTTTGAGCTAATAGCGCTAGCGACATTTGAAATGTAATAACGGAAAAAGAAAAACCGATGGTTTTTCAAAATTAATGTTAAAAATCTAGAAGTATGAATAATTCAGGTAAGAGAATCATGGAAATCAATACATTTGGAATTGTACCCAATGGGTTAATCGTTGAAACAAGTACGCAAAAATTTCAATTCGTGTTATCTCAACGTAGAAAAGTAATCAATGTATTCAATATTGCTTATTAGTTGATTACTTAGAGAGGAGAAAATCTCAGCTTTGACTATCAATTAACAGGTTTTCATATTTCTTCTTTAATTAGAGCAGTATTTCCACATAATTAAGTTTTTAACTCATAATTAAGAATGTTAAGTCTCATCTAGTGTTGCTAGAATTATGTAGCGTTATGAGATATAATTGAATGGTAATAATAGAATAATAAAGGATGTGGGCAGAAATGTTATTAACCAAATCAAGAGTACAAGGGAGCTCAATCATTATTACATTGCCGAGTGATAATGGTAAGAAGCCTGAAGCGAATCAGGAATATGTAGTAATGTATTCAGAAGATGGCGTAATTACACTTGTTCCCAAAATAGGAGACCCATTCGATCAGGGAACTGAAGCAGAATTTTATGAACAGGATGAGTGGTCTGATTTAACACCAGAAGGGAGAGAAGTTTTTTAATGCACGAGGAAAAATTATTTATTCCTAAAAAGGGAGATATCGTCTGGATTGACTTCGATCCTTCTGCTGGCCATGAAATTCAAAAAAGAAGACCGGGTCTTGTGGTGTCTCGCTATGAGTTCAATAGAAAGACGTTATTTGCAGTTATATGTCCCATCACGTCTACAATCAAAGACTATCCAACTCGACATACTTTGCCGGATGGAACAGATACCCGCGGACAGATTATTATTTCACAACTAAAATCTCTCGATTTTAAAGTAAGGAACTTAGAGTATATTGAACACCTACCACTTCAAGAAATGGCAAAAATAGATCAGATTATTGAATATATTTTTTAATTTTCAACCGGGTATTTTAGAAGCAGTAAATTACAATGAAGGGGAAATTGTCGGACGTCATCATTTAATCACAGCAGGAAATGATGTTGAAATTAAAGCAACAGTTGATCGTCCAATTATTAAAGCGAATGGATCGGATTTAGCATATATTAAAATTTCGCTTTCAGACAGTGAAGGCAATGAAAATCTAAATAGTAAAGAAAAAATCAATATTTGTATTGAAGGATCGGGAGAAATCATCGGGTTTGGAAGTGCGGATCCACAGACAGAGAACTTTTATCAGTCCAATGAATGGGAAACATATGATGGTAAATTGCTTGCAGTCGTACGTTCAAAGAAAAAAAGTGGAAACATCAACGTATCAATTAATTTCATTAATATAGAAAGAGCTGGAAAGATAATTCAAATTGTTTCTGAATAGGTTAAAGCTTACAGATGTTTGCTCAAATGTCTTAGCTGTTTTCCGTAGGTATCGGTATTTTTCTTGATTTAGGTGATGGTTGGAGAATAGTGTTTTCGACTATATTGTGTGTACTCTTAGCTTTTGAAATTGAAAGAAAAATCCTCAAAAGTGTCTAAAATGTGGCGATTTTACATTTTAGGCACTTTTTTTCTCAGAATTCAGCAACTAAAAACAGTGTTGAATTATTTCAGCGTAGTTTTGCCGAAAATGTTATACTGATGGAGTGAGAAACTTCGTAGGAGGAAATGATGAACAACAATGATATTCTAATTAGATTGCGTTATGCATTAGACTTGAAGAATCAGGAAATGATCAAAATTTTTCAATTGGGTGGAATGGAAATCGATCAGATCAAACTAGGAGAGCTTCTAACAAAACAGTCGTCCGATGAAGATCTGCCAAGAGATGCTGTTTGTGACGCAAAAACTTTGGAGACTTTTCTTAATGGATTTATTATTTTTAAGCGTGGAAAACAAACGATAAAACCGGGTGTGACACCACCAAACCCATTTCAAATCACCAATCAGTCAAGTGTAAATAACGTACTTATCAAGAAAGTCCGAATTGCTTTATCGATGACAAGTGATGATATATTGGATGTACTACGATTAGCAGAAGTTTACGCTTCTCCAAGCGAAATCAGTGCAATTTTGCGCAAAGAAGGACACAGAAATTACATGGCTTGTGGAGATCGCTATGCCCGTAACTTCCTAAAAGGGCTTACTATTCGGTACCGTGAAGCTTAGAATTTTTATTCGGAATTACAAAATTTAAAAACGTGAAAAAAGTAACCATTATTCTATTTCGACTGAAACAGTGTAGAACATGGTTGCTTTTTTAGTACCTTGGATTGCATAAAAGCTACTTGTTTTGTATGAGGAGATTGATTTTTGCTAGTAAAGGGTGTCAGATACTAATTTGAAGATGTCCTGTTAGAAGAAAAGTAGATTTGCATTCTATTCTGCTAGAAGACTCTTTCAGATAAAGTAAAAAAATACTTTATTGTGTAAACGGTTTATGCTACTATGTGAATGTATCCTAACTTCTAATCAAGGATAGTTTATCTGAATAGAAAAGGAACCTGCAGGACGATTTGATGTTTTTTATCAGATGTGGTTACTTTTCTATTTTTTACATAGTTCAGTTTTGTGTTAATCATAAACATACGCGAAAGTGGGTTTCTCTATGGAAAAATTTGTAAAGACTTCAATTATTAGTCGTTTTGGATTGTTGGGATTTTTGTTATTCAACCACTATTCCCAAAAGAATAGATGGCAAGATAAATACTTTATTTTTTCAAGATTTACAATTGGTTTTTTTCTCGTTTTTTTAGGACCGGGTTTAATTATTGGCATCAGCTTAAAGCATAGTTGGCTTGGAATTTTCTTTCTTACTATACTAAGTACAGTATATGGCTGGTGGGCAGAAACATTTTTTAATAAATTTACTCAGAAAGAGGAGAAAAACTAATGTCATATGTTGTTACTTCAGAAAAAGGGAGCGGACTTGTGTTTCTATCTTTTTTTATCAGTACTCTTTTGTTAGTAGGTTTATTTGTTGTGTTATATTTTGTGGTAAAAGCTGCTGTTCGCAACGGAATCAAAGAAGCGAAAAAAAGCGATAACGACCAAAAAAATAGTGATTAGTAACTATAGAATGGCCTTTTTTTCGCTATTTTGCACTATTGTTGTATACTGAAGAAAACGATTGTTATTTACTGGAGAATACAAGCTCTTACGAGAAATCATAAAGAGGAGAATTGGAAGGGAATCAAGTGAAAAATTGGACAAAAAATCAGAAGATTGATTTTTTATATGAAATCATTTTCTTCTTGTTTTATTTTATTGTTTTACTGATTGTTAAACTAATTGGATGGGATAATCATTTCGAGTACTTCTTATTTCTGCTCGCTATTTGAACTTCAGGTATATTAAAAATTAGACGTCAAAAGAAACGCTTCAGGAAGATTGGTCAATTACAAAAGATATTGCCTGTTTCAATAGAAGAAATGCGAGCGATTAGTGGTGCTGGCAGATATGATTTAATCGAGTGGAAAGAAGACAAGATGATGATTACTCCGAAACAAATGTATATTTTAGAAGATTATTTAGATAAAAAATATTTTTTGAAATATGGAGAAGAATTCAATAAGAAAGAAAATAGGTAGGAACTGAAGGATGGAAAGTCTTAGTCGTTTATTCTTTTAGCGTAAAATTTTACATTTGATTTTTAGATTCTACGACATACTTACTTTTTACTTTAACGAAAATTATCAAGGAAAGAATTAGCAAAAAGATTCCCATAAATATAAGAAATATACCAAGTTGATAATTTAGAGCAAATTCTTGCCCAATCGATTTACGCTGTTTTTTTGTGAGTAGCTCATAATCTTGTATTGGAATAAAATTAATGGATAAAATGATTCCTATAAATGAAGAAACCAGTCCTGATATGGAAAGAATTATTGATAACTTTTTAATATAATCACCACCGAAGAGTTGGCATTATTTCAATTTTAAATTGTACTATTTCTATTAATATGATTAGTTATTTTTGTACTAAATACGCTATAACGCAAGCGGTTTCTGAGGAGGGGTTCATATGGCGATTTTTGGTATTATCATAGCAGTTATTGGTCTCGTATCATTTGCATGGAGTTGGTCAAAGATGCCAGAGATACTAGAGCAATGGAAAAACCGAAGTAATAGAAAATAAAAAAATCGTTAATATTTAGAAAGGGCGAAAACTCTGGAACTTCGTTTTTTTCTTAAATTTTTTACAAAGAGAATAAATTTGTTGAAGAGCAAATCGATATTTATGATCTTAGCAGAGGTTCCATTCTTTAACATAGCCAATCTGATTGATTTTAAAAAATACTATAAATGACTTATAGATTTTAGAAGACTGTGGGGAAATAGTATGAAGTCAATTTTAATGGGAAAGTCTTCACTTTTTACAGCTTTTTTCAAACTTGTCTTGTCCACAAGCATCATATAGAATCAAGATAGTTACTTAAAAATTATTTGTGGGTGGTTATTTGAAAAAGAAAATCGTTTCTAAAATAGAATTATTCAAAATATTAGATTTTTTAGATGGATTAGCTATTCATTATTGGGTAGATGGTGGTTGGGGTGTCGATATTTTAACTGGAAAGCAAAATAGGGAACATCGAGATATTGACATTGATTTTGATAGTAAGGATACCGACCGATTACTAACAGCTTTGTATGAGTTGGGCTACGAAAAAATCGTGGATTGGATGCCTGCCAGAATGGAGCTGTGGCATGAAAATCTGGGATATTTAGATATTCATCCGTTAGAAATTAATCCAGATGGTAGTGCAAAACAGGCGGATTTAGAGGATGGGTTTTACTTCTTTCAAGCAGACTGGTTCACTAAGAAAAAATTTGAGAACAGGGAAATTCCCTGTCTTTCATTAGAAGCTCAATTAATTTTCCATAAAGGCTATGAGCTGCGAGAGTCAGATTATATTGATTTGAAGAACTTGGAAAAGTTGGCAGGTCATAATTATTAATAAATCAATTAAGTAGAAGTAGAGCAAAGCAAAAAATCAAACAAAGGAGAATCTAATTTGTTTGATTTTTTTGAGTATCATAAAATAAAATGTAGTCGGTTAGCGTACATAGATTACAAATCAACTTAAAGGGGAGGGTATGACTGTTTTAAGTTTTTTCTGAACTGTTAATGAGAAATGAAAATAAAGCTGACTTAATTTTCTGTGAAAATTTAACATCCTATTCATGACTTGATGATAGTAGCTTAAATTCTTCCTTAAGATCGATCTTTATTGTGTCCTTTACATGATTATTCTCATTAAAAGATGATATTTGATAAGCTCGATCATATTTTGTTAGATAGGTTGGATCGTTGAGCTCTTTTGTGTTATATGCAACTTCATATAATAAAAAGTCTAACAATACCGTAGACTGATATTGTTTATTGATTTTGATTCCCTTATTGCAAAGATCTATAGCTTTCTGGTAATTCTTTATCTCACTATAGAATTTTGCTGCGTTAAAATACACCTTGTTTAGCTCAAGCTCTTTAGATGCTCTATTATCTACATTCGTAATTGCGGCAACATAATAAGTTTCTGCAAATGAGTATGATTTCTTCTGTTCGTAGGCGATACCTAGCCCCATATTTGCTAAAATTGCAAACAGATCCTTCTCATCTGAGCTAGAGATAACCTGTGAGAAATAAAAAAAGGAAGCATCAAAATTGTTGTTAACAAGAAGCTCGGTAATTCCTTTTAAATAGTTTAACTGGTTCATTATTCCCTGATCTGATATTCTGGTAGAATCAATCGTTTGTATTTTTTTTAAAGCTTCATCATTTTTCCAAACATTACAGAGCTTTTGTACATCATTCAGTTTATTCCTAATTTGAACTTCCTCTGATTGAATTATTACATCATTAATTTGTAAATTTAAACGGCTACAAATTAATGATAGAATTTCAATGCTGTAGCAATAGTTCCGGCTTTCGATATTACTGATAGTGGCTTGCTTACAGATACCTGAGGCAAGTTCCTTTTGAGTTAACTTTTGCTGTTTTCTTCTATCTTTTATTAAATTACCTTTAACTGTAGCCAAAATTCCACATCCTTAGTTACTAATACTATGTATATTATCACCATAATAAAAAAAATACTATCAGTTGATATTACAACCAATAGTATTTAATCAATTATTTACCTACGTGTCCTGTATTTCCGTCGGGAAGTGGAAAAGGAATTGGGAAAAAAATTTTATTAGACATAGAATCACTACTTTCTGTTCTTTCTACTAGTAATATAATACATAGATTTATCTCTATTTAAAATACGAAAGATGTATATTATCGAAATGAAAACCACTGATTTACTACATTAAATATCTGATTTACTATTTACTACCATTAATGGCTGGATCGCACCTTTAATTAGTGTCCCTCTAAACTCAAAACCTTTAGAGGTAGAACGTCCAGTGTAATAAAGGTAGCCTGCATATCCATCAGCTGTTCGGTACCACTGAGGAGAACTTTCAGTTTGATAATAAACTGTAACAACTTTAGTTGCGGCAAGAGCTGATGCAGCAGCGGAATTACTGCTTGCTGCGGAAGCGGTGACCCCGGTACTCATGAGACCAACAAAAAGACCACTTGCAATAAGAGTTAACCCAATAAATTTCTTCATAAAAAAACCTCCTATATTTTAATACAAGGTTATCTTAGCCTAAATAAATAAATAAATCAATAAAAAAATAAAATATAAATACTTTGTATTTTTCTGAAGAGCAGATTCAAAAGATGAAAAATGCATTTTTTTGTGGAAGTATTTTATTTTTGGGTGAAAAAATACTATTTTTATGCTAGTCTATACATAACTTTAGTATTTTTTAAAGAAATTATATTTATGTGTTTATATTTATATATATTGATAGTGTTTGTGATTGGAAATTCTGATGAGTGGAGATAGAAGGGAGCAATTTTTAATGAAAAAGCTTTTATCCGAGTGGAAAAATTCTGGAGAGAAATATGAAGGACCTATTGAATGGTATTTGAAGCGAAAAACAGGAGACAAAGGGAAACTAGTATTTTCATTAACGCTTCTGGGAATTTTTATTTTTTTCTTAACTCACATTTTCATTGCTATCTTCATTTTAGTTTCGGTGGTTATAATCATTACCTGCTGCGTAATCATACTTGAAGTGTGGAAGAGTCCTGATCTACATCTTATTGTTTCTAAAATTTTTCCTTTTATACGTTTAGAATTTAAACGTATTTTTTTGAATAGAGTGAATTATTCTGTGATATTACTTACATTAATTATTGGCTTTGGCTCTGGTTATGCGTATCTCGTGTATCAACCACAATCTCAGGAAGCATTTGTTGCAAACCAAGCCTCAGCAGTTCGTACCGTTTTAGATCGACAAATACAAATAGGTCATCTTACTCCAGAATTACAGAAAACATTAAGTGATAAAAAACTTGATGCAAATTTTGAGAATTACTTAAAGAAGCACGAAGAGCTAACTAACAGACTTTATTCATTTCAAATCATGGAGAACTTTAATGATTATACATCTGTTCAAACTGAACAATTGTTGAATGAAGAAAAACTATTGAAGAAATTTAAGAAAGAGCGTCAGGATGGACAACTTAACTTTATTAGGAAACCATATGAGATTAATGCACAATTGGCTATTAATCCGGAATTGACAAAAGAGAAGATGGTCATAGAGACAAGGCAGACTACTGCGTTGGGAAGATTTTCTGAATGGTTTCCAATAATAATTTTAGTGGGTTTGTTCTTAACATTTGTTATTGCAGCACCAATAGTACAAATAGACAACGATCATTCATCGATTTATTCATCACTACCAATTAGAACGTATCTAAGAATCATTTGCCGAGTACTTATTTATCAGCTTATATTTTTAACCTATATAGTTAGTTCAATTATTGGGTATTTTTCTGTTTTTAAACTATTTTCTCAAATAGGAAGTTTACAGACCGTTTTTGCTTACTATTGGATAGATTCCTTTAAAGCTAGTCATGTTGGTCTCTTTATCGTCATTCATGTAAGTCTTGCACTTATCATAAATCTATTAATGCTCTTTTTACATGCAATGCTCAGCTTGAAAGTGAGAAGCTATTTCATTTCGACTACATTCATTCTCAGCACGTATTGTCTGATAGGGCTGCTTTTAGCTATCGGAAATCGTTCATTAGAGAAATTGGAATTCTTGTATCCTTATTTTGTAGTAGGTGGGATTTCTGATTATGGAATTATATTTTCTGGAGCTCTTTTAATGGGATTACTTGTTGCTTGTTCTGTTTTTCTACGAAAGCAATGCTTAAAATATGATCATCTTCAAGGGAGTGTATGGTAATGGATCAAACAGAATTGGTCATGCAATTAAAGTATTTGTCCAAAAGTTATGATAAAAGGAAAGTTATATCAAATGTCACATTAGATGTATTCTCTCATTCAATTATTGGTATAGCTAGCCCAAACGGATATGGAAAATCAACGCTATTTCATTTAATAATGAACTATACAAAACCTGATTCTGGAAATATCACTTTTTTTAATGGCTTAGACTATAAAAAAAGAAAAGATTATGAGTCTATTCGAGAAAAAGTTGTTATGCTTCCAAATCAATTTGATTTACATGAAGAATTAACGGGGTGGCAACACTTAAAAATATATCAAAAAATGTGGCATCAACAAGAAAGTCGCTGCAACGAAATAATCGAAGATTTAGTTATGGAGAAATTTATTCAAAAAAGAGTTAGTGAGTATTCTTTAGGTATGAGACAAAAATTATGTTTTGCAATGATATATATGACTAGAGGGAGAATTTTCTTATTGGATGAACTAACCAATGGGCTTGATAGACAAGCTATTAAGCATATTTCTAAAGCCATTTTTCGATTGAAAGCGGAAGGGGCTACAATTTTAATGATATCTCATGACTTAGTGCACCTTCAATCAATGGCTGATAAAGTCTATTTTTTAAAACATGCTGATTTGCATTATGCTTATCCACTACCCGAAGAAATTGATCAAAAATTTATCTCCATTCCAAATCTTGATGATGAAAAAAAGCTGGATTTAAGTTTTCAAGAATTAAAAACTGGGCGATACTATCGGCAAAATCTCAAGTTAGTACAGTTTCTAGTAGAGCATTCAATTGCTTTCAATGTGTCAAATCAAAGTTTGAGTGACGCTTTTAGCCGGTTTTATCCTGAAGATGGGGTTGAGAATGACAATGAATTACCTGAATTATGAATTTCATCTATTTTATAAAAAAAAGAAAATATTGGGGATACTTGGTTTAATTCTTGCTTTAGGCTTTTTTATGGGTACCCTATATCTCAGTAACTTTCATCCAGTAGAGCCTATAGATCAAGCACGATTACAGATAAGTGAAACTGATGTTAATCACAAGGATAAACAAAAAACCTTGGAGAATTACTTACGCCTATCTGTTGAATATTACGATGGCTCCTTAACCGCCTTACAGTTTCCAGAGAAATACTTTACTTTTCATAATTATTACGGTCAATCTGATGCGGCATATCAATTCTCTTATAACTATATTCTTTACAATGGACTGATAAAAAATAGTAATAATCTATCGACCAATGTAATTGAAGAAACGACGGCAGCACAATTTATGCTTCCATCCTTAGAATTTAGTCTCCCACTGTTACTTATTTTATTTTGTTTTGGTTGTTCAGATATAGTGTTGAAAGATCGACGTAATGCCTCAATCGCGTTTGGCCTTCCAGTTTCAAATTTAAAGAAGTTACTGACAAAAACCGTTATGGGGATAAGTTTTTCCATTTGTATTTTTCTATTGTTCTTTTTAGTTGTATATATTACTGTCGGAATTCAAAATGGATTTGGTTCACTTTCGATTGAGAATCCAATTTATAAAGGAGTACTTACCAAAAGCAACTTTGAGACCTTGATTCGAGCAAATATTACTCCCGAAGTTTTTAGTTTACTCCCGATTTGGAAAATATTGTTGGAAGTGTTTATCATGTACTTACTTCTATCAAGTGTTTTTCTAGTAATCATTTTTACCGTGACAAATTTTATCTCCTCTCAGGTAGTTGTGCTAAGTATTCTTTGTCCAATTCCAGTGTTGTCCTATCTCCCACAAGAGCGATTTTCAGGAATATATAATAAGTGGTTAGCTTACCTGCCTTGGAATTACTTGAAAATAGTACCTGTACTAACTGGTAAAATCCAACAATGGGTGGGTGGGGATAATATTACTGTTTTGAGAGGGGTTAAGCTTTATCTTATTCTCCTTTTTGTATTTGGATTAGTGAGCTTTCTTTTTAGAAATCGACTTTCTAGGTATAATAACTAGGAATTTTTTTATTTTTTATAAAAGAAGAGGATCCCAATCCCACCCTCGATGGATCCTAACTCATTTGTCTCTAAAGAATCAAATTTAGATAACGATGCATTATTTTTCATTATTTTTTCCTCCAAATATTTATTTAATAGTTGTGCAACTACTATAAACTGATCTTAATCTTTGGACTTCTCAACATCAATCGTATAATCATAAAGCGACATTAAGATTTCTTAAACGTTTTTTTTATTTTTAAATTCATTATCTTACCGTTCAAGAAATTAAAATGACCGATTACGATAATCAGTTTTCTTTTTTTGCAAATTTAGTGAATAATAGTAAAAAATAGGAAGAAATTTTTGGATGCATTCATGTAGATGTTACAAAGATTTGAGGAATTGCGGTTTTCTATCTATGATTTTAAGAGGAAAGAATCATTTGCTAGACTAAGAAAAATGATAAAAACGGGTACAACCGATTTAGAAAATTACTGAAACTGCAAAAACTTTAAATTCTAAAACGCAAAATAAGTAGAGCAGATATTCCACTATTTTTTATATTTAGATAGTGTAGTTCCATTTTTCGTTCATGTACTGAAGGAAGGTAAGTGGTCATGTTACTATGCAACATAGAAATTCTATTGTGTTAGCAGGCATGATGCTGAAGATTGTGGTCTCTACTATTTTTAGTGTTTGGTTATTATTGTGAGTTGATCTCCTAGATGATAAGATATGTAGTAATTTAGGGTGGGAGAGAAATCAAATGGTGAACTTTATTCTTATAGTACTAAGTTTAGCGATGCAGTTGATGTTAATGTGGGTGATCTACTATCAGATAACTAGGACAAAAATTAACTTCTTGTGGATTGTGTATTCTGTGATCATATCGACAGGGAGTTTGTTTATTCTTAAAAGCTATTGGATGATTATTATGCTGCCATTTTTCTGTATCTATAGTTTCATAAATGAGAAAAAAGATAATTGGTTATTGATTTCTTTTAACGATATTTATACTATTTTTATCTCAGTTTTATTGATGAATTTAACGTCAATGCTCTACTATCTTGTTGTACCGGTAACCATTTTTAATCGTACTAGGTATCTACTAATAATAAACAGTATTATTTTCCCAGTGGTATTGCACACGATACTGCTAAAAGTATTTAAATTTAATTTTGCAATTCTAAAATATAAAGATTCGTTTATAAGAAATAAAATACTGCTTCCATTAAATGTAGCGTTATATGGTGGATTTTCATTATTTTTGGTTGTTTATGGTTATGAAAACAGAGTTAGTGCTAATACTCCTGTCAATGAGTACACAAAATATGTTTTTTTTATTTATACTTTTATGTTTTTTAGTCTACTCATTTTCCTAACAATTCAAATGAAAAATTATTTACAAAAGCAAGTACAAGATATAAAAGAAGAACAATACAATCAGTTGACTTTGTATACACAAGAAATTGAGGAGCTTTACCAACAGATCAGGGGATTCAGACATGATTTTGGAAACATGCTAATTAGTATGAGTGAAAGTATTAATTCAGCAGATGTGGAACAAATTAGGAATGTATATAATAAGGTTCTCTTGCAGGCCAATATTGAATTAAATCAAACTTATTATGATGTTGCAGAATTATCAAATATAGAAAATACTGCCATAAAAAGCATTTTATCTTCAAAAATTATGATCGCTAATCAAAGTGGTCTTCATATCTCGTTGGAAATAAAAGAAAAAGTTGTTTTTTCTGATATGGATATTTTGGATTATGTTCGAATTATCTCGGTTTTAATCGACAATGCAATAGAAGCTGGAATCAATAGTGAAGAAAAAAAGGTTGGTATTGCTATTTTTTTAGCTGAGGAGCAACTAATTTTAATTGTTCACAATTCACGAGAACCAGGAGTTCTGACAATTAAGAATCTTTTTGATCCTAAGTTTTCAACAAAAGGGCATGATCGTGGAACTGGATTGTACAATATTCAAAACATCATTCAGAAATACGAAAATGTTACTTTAGAAACCCAAATTGAAGATACAAGTTTGGCACAAAGATTAATTATCAGGCAGGTGATCGACTAGTGAATATTTATATTTTAGAGGATGATTTATATCAAAGGAATAGAATCAAAGAAGTGATAAAAGAAATCCGAACTACAAGTAATTTTCGAATAAAAAAAATTTTTGATACTGGTAGACCAGAGGAATTGATTGAGAGCATCGTTGAACGTGGATGTCACATGCTATTTTTTCTGGATATTGAGATTAAAGAAAGTCAAAAGAAGGGGTTGGATATAGCAAAAAAAATCCGGGAGTTAGATCGATATGCTACGATTGTTTTTGTTACAACACATTCTGAATTTTCCTTTTTAACGTATTCGTATCAGGTCTCTGCCTTAAATTTTATCGCAAAGGATCAAAACGAGGAAAGTTTCAGGGAACAAATCTACGAGAGTATTCAATATGTCGATAGAGGAATGGATGAAGAGAAACCAACAGACGTATTTCAATTTGAAAGTGAGTTTAAAAAATTTTGGGTGCCTTTTTCCGAAATTTTATATTTTGAGACGCTACCTCAACCGCATAAAATTGTGTTAGTTACCTTGAAGCAAAGAATCGAATTCTATGGAAATCTAGCTGAAATTGAAACTATGGATTCACGTTTGTATAGATGCCATAAATCATTTGTTGTTAATTTGAAAAGTATAGTAGTAATTGACAGAGCAAAAAATTTACTTATTTTAAAAAATGATGAAAACTGCTTATTATCGAGAAGAAAATTGAAAAATATTGCGGAAAGATTACTAGATATTTAATTTTATTGGAAAAGGAATATTTTATCCACGTTGGAAAATGAGCCGTTCTGGAAGAGTTTGCTACCATTGTGGAAAAATCCTTTGAAATAAATTCTGTTCAGTCTTATAGTGAAGAAAATTCTGAAATTGAAAGAGGAGTATTAAAAATGAAGACTGCGTTTTTTTTAACTGAAATGAGAAGATATGATTATACGGGCTCAGCGTTGGCTAACACAATATTATTCGGGAATAAAACGAATAAGGAACTAGAAATGATAAAAAATAGATTTTCAAATTACAATTGGCATGCTGTCAAACTAGATGATATTTATAATTTGTTAGGCCAAGAAGATAGTCAACTCATTGTAGTTTCTACCAAAGCAAAAGCATACACTCATGCACTGAGGGATAAATATTCTAATTCAAGAATTATTACAATTGAAGAGATAACATTGAACCCCAATCTATTATTATGACAAGACCTAACAATATAATAAAACGCTCACTATTTTTTCTAAGTTTAATTATACTGAGCATATTCATACAATTTGAGGTAATTTTTGATATAAATGGTACTATATTGCATGAAAATGAAGATCAATTTATTCTATTGAAAACAGTTCTTTGGCTGGTCGTTTTTGTTTTTTTTCTGTGGGTGTACTTCAAGCAACTAAAAAAAGACAAACGAACTGTTTTTTCTTTAATAGGAAAATTAACTCACAGGAATGTATTGATTTTTGTGGGAATGTTTTTACTTATCTTGATAGTAAACTATATTGATATAAAGCTAAATCCGTTAGTCATTTCAGAAAATCAATCAATAATTAATCAATATGAAAGGATTGTACCTCATCTGACAATACTTAGTAATTCTATCTTTGCTCCAACTATTGAAGAAATTCTTTTTAGAGGAATATTTTTTAATCTTTTTTTTCAGAATAAAACAAAAGTAAATGTGATTCTATGTATTTTTTTCTCCGGAGTAATTTTTAGCTTTGCCCATCAATTTACCTTTGATTTTAATTTACTCATTTATTGTGCGATGGGCTGGATTCTTGCTTCCACCTATTGGTATACTGGAAGCTTATCGTACCCAATAGCATTACATGCATTAGTAAATATTCTTTAGAGAAAATCTCAATTACAGTAATAAGTATGCGAAAATATGTTGTATTCTAAGCTAGAAATTACCCTGTAACAATCAATTTACCCTCAGACATGATTTAATGGTTAAAGATAAAATTGAAGTTATTTTGAACTTTCCGCTTTTGAAGAACTATAAAAAGTCTTGTAGAATCGATGATCTGTTTGATTTTTTTTGAGTGGGATTCTTTGTTACTATCAGAAACCACACAGAATAATAAATGAATTTTATGTTATCTGCATTAAAGGATTGATAAATCTAGATAGGAGTATTAGACAGTACCTAGCTTGTAATATTATAAGTTTCCAGATAATGCGGCAAAAATTAACCCAATGAGTCCTGCAGCAATGAAGCCTAAAGATAATCCAGCTCTTTTTTTACGAGAATCAACAAGTAACTTTATATCCTCCGACATATCGGAAGGATACTTATTTCCACCAAGTAAATATAAAATAAGTCCGCCCCCGCTATTTGTACTTCCAATTGAAAATAATCCCCAAAGTTTTGGATGTTTTAGTCCCCGGCTTTCTGCATCAAGAACGACTAATTGAAATACTTGGTATGCAAGTGTCACACTACCAAGTAAGATCATGAATAGAAAAATTATCGCTAAGATTAACAAAGTAAATTCCCCCTACAATTTTTTAATTATTTGATAAAAAAGGATGCACGTACTGATGATTCCAATCGCAGAGCTCCCAAAGATTAGGTAGTTGTTTTGGAGTATTAATCCATTGAAAAATACGAACGAAAGTAGCAAAGCCACGTTTATAAGAAAGGCTACAATAAGCTTTTGATTGCTCTTTACAATATTGGTGCTTTTTTCTAAATGATCCATCATCTCTTGATCTCCTTTCAAAAGGTTGTCCAGGCTCACGCTATATAGGTTGCTTAATTTAATGACACTAACAATATCAGGGAAGGACTTTTCGTTTTCCCAATTTGATATTGTTTGGCGTGACACTTGAATATTTTCAGCAACCTTTTCCTGAGTTAAGCCTGCCTGTTTTCTTGCTTCTTTTAGCTTGGCTCCTATTTCCATTTTAGATATCAATCCTTTCGTCATTCAATATTTCATATTCTCACATCATCGTCTATCAAATATACCTTACAAGTACAAAATAACCTTGTCAAAATTTTTTAACATCCTTTATTTGACGGTAATTTCCTTAAAATTAAGCTTGGATGAAGAGGGGTATAAAGTTTTTTTTAAAAGTTACTTTTTCCAATTTTAACTATTTTTCTTATAACGTATTTTTTTAATCTGTAAATTGAAATTTGTGGTAATATGAATCTAACGAGTTATAGGGAAGTAGTGGGTAGTTCTAGGAGTTAATTGGAGTTATCTTATGACCATTGAAGCAGATAAAAAATATTACTTCAATGTTAAGGAAAATGTTTTTTTTCGGGGCTAATTACAGAAGATAAATCTCGATAGTGTAGAGGTAGTAATATAAATTAAATTCTTTGTCAAAAGTTAATCTGACACGGGATGTTTAGTGGAATAACAGTAAAGATTTATCGTATTTTGATGAAAGTTTAATCTTGTGGCTATCAAAGAATGTTGATTCTACTACTAGTTGAATCGTTTTTTATGTCTATAGTCATTAGTGATATTCCCTGTTTAATCTAGTCTTGGAGTTGGACAGACAAAAAGGAGGTGATTTATATTCTAGGAATTTATTTTTTTATAATCTTTCTTATGATCATAGAGTGCGTTCTCATTATTTATAGAAACAAACTCAGGTATATCACAACCAGAAGGATTATAAATGCGGCAATAACTTTGATAGGGTTCTTCATTATCTGTAGTATTCTACCGATAATCTTATATGTGATTAAAAAATGGAAGTAGAATAACTGATGAGAAAACTACTATTATGCTTGCCTGGTACAAAAGTTTTTTCAGAATAGACTGCACGTAAACATGATCTATTTTCTATTATTTTTGTGTATTAATTAAAAAGCTAATCCTATCGGCATGAACTAACCGAATGTAAAAGGATTCTCCTCAAGGTAGAGACTGACAAAACGGGTTGTTTTATGCACAAGAAACAAAAAGTGCAATAGGAAAAAAAGAGCGAGAAGCCCTTTGCTTTCACGGGTTTCTGCTCTCCTGCAATTATTCCCACTCATTTTTTTATCTAGAATAAGGTAAGAATGTATTCATTATTCAAACATACTTTCATTTGTTACCTCAAATATCCACCATTATTTAGATCGAAAGTGGCTCCGGTATAATGAGCGCTTTCCTCTGAAAGCAAGAAGTTTGCCGTATCAGCGACATCTTTTGGTAAAACGGGTTCTTTGATCAAATGATGTTGTTGGTATTCTTTTTTTCGCCAATCTGGAATAATTGCCATCATATCTGTATCAACCATTGTCGGAGCAATAGCATTTACCAAAATTTGTGGCGAAAAGCGTAAAGCCAAACTCTTTGTTAGACCCAATAGAGCTGCTTTTGATAAGCCGTACAATGCGTCAGAGCTACCTTCTTGCCCAGAAATAGAAGAAATGTTGATAATTTTTCCATGAGCCTCTTGTTGTATAAGATGTTGAATGAAAAATTTAGAAAAAACCGTGGCACCTTTAATGTTTATTTCTAAAATGCGATCGATTGCAGCTTCATCATAATCTAATAGGCTAAATGCGTTGTACACACCGGCATTATTGACCAATCCATAAAGCGGCTGATCAGCGATTCCCTCAAAAAAATGTGCTACTGCTTGATAATTTGTCACATCAATACAGGTAGTTGTTAAGTGAGGGTGGCTACTGAGGGCGGTTAATTTTTCGTGCTCTTTATCGATTGCAATCACATGATATCCTTCTTGTAGACAACGTGCTATAAGTGCTTGTCCGATTCCACCGGCAGCACCGGTAATAATTATTTTTTTCATTGTTTTTCCTCCGGAGTTTTGATTCTTAAGACTGTAATAAAACTTTTCCAATACTTCTCCCGACTCCAAATAAGTGTGGGATTATTCTCCCTTTGTGATGACTGTACCAATGCCTTCATATCCGTCGATGAAGGATTTTTTTCATCTGGATTTAGTGAGGAATAAACAAATTATAGCACTTGTTATTTTTCTTGCCACTAGAAATTTGGGAACAATCGATTAGTTTCTGTGAATCACGGACAAAAAATGCAAGGGAATAAAGCGAAAAAAAGCCAAACGTTGCCCCGCTACCAAACGTTTGGCTGGACTGCTATTTATAAAACGTCAAAAACTTCGACACTAACTTCTTCGTGCTCGATACTATCTGAAAACCAAATTGCATTCCATTCCGGTAAGCTTCTTTCAAAAGTAGTTCGTTCTTGGTAGTCTGCTAGTGAATCATAATAAATGTCTAAGACAACGATTGCATCTTCGCCTTCGAAGCGTTGGAACATTTCAATTTTTTTGTTGGTGACCGGAGAATGAAATTTTGGATTATTTCCTGATTCGACAAATTTTTCCATAAGTTTAGATAAATCTTTCTTTTTCGTTCGATAGGTGAAAACGACTTTAATCATATGATTCGCTCCTTGAGTTTGATTTAGTTTTAAAAAACATTTTTTACGATAGTCCATACAGTTTCGAATTCTGTTTGAAACTGATTATCCCAGCGGTCGGCGTAGGCAGGTGCTGAAAAGAACATAAAGGACAATAAGATACCAGTTGTCAAAGTTTCATCGAGTCCGGTAGCATCCATGAAACTGTGCCCCAGTTTTTGAATGTGTTGTGAATAAGCCGACTTATCATGATCGATGTAAGTCGTATAGATAGCAAACATTTTAGGATCATCGAATTTTGCACGATATTTTCCAGATGCAAGTGTCCAAAGCCAATCATGAGCAATCGCAGATACCTCAGCATATCCAGAGGTATCAAAGGGAAAGAGTGCTTCCAACTGTTTGTCTAACCATCTTAAGGCCAGTGCCGTCCAAAGCGCTTTTTTATTTGGAAAATATTTGTATAGGGCAGCGTGACTGACACCGAGAGCTTTTCCAACATCAATCAAGGAAATTTTATCGCTGTGAGTTGCTTCGACTAATTCGGAGGCGGTTATTAAAATGAGTTCTTTCGATAAGTTTTTCATGGATTGATTTTAACAGAAGTTACAAAAATTGACAAATGTAATCTATTGCTTTATTATTTCCTCAAGTTACAAAATCAAATAAATGTAAGTGAGGAAATAAAATGAAACAAACTGGTAATACAATTCTGATTACGGGTGGAACTTCCGGCTTGGGATTCGGACTTGCAAAAGCTTTTCTAGAACGGGGAAATACGGTAATTATAACTTCACGTCGCAAAGAAGTAATCGATACGCTGGTGTCAGAAAACCAGGGACTTTTTGGTTACGCAGCGGATGTCGCTGATTTTGAAAGTGTAAAAAAACTGCAAAAAGTAATCAGCAAACACCATCCACAACTAAATATGGTTATCAATTCGGCAGGAATCATGCAATCCATGAATTTTTTTGACAGTCACTCGCTTTTAACAAACGAAATTGAAACGAATCTTGTTGGTACTATCAATATAGCTAAGCTCTTTTTGCCACTCTTAGCTAAGAAAAAAGAGGCGATGCTGATTAATATTAGTTCTGGATTATCTTATGTCGCAAGTCCGGCACATCCGTTGTACTCGGCTAGTAAAGCAGGAGTAAATGGATTGACTGAAGCGATTCGGGGACAAGCTGATTATTTTGGTTACGATAATTTGCACATTCTTCAAGTTGCACCACCGTTGATTTCTGAAACGAATCTTGAACCAATGATGCATGAAACTGGTGATAAGAATCCAATGAACATGAAGCTTGAAGACTTTGTCCGTGTTGTTTTAAAAGGGATAGAAAAGAATAAAAAAATAATCAATCCCGGTCCTAGCAAATTTTTAAATCTGTTAGGTAAGTTGGGATCAGTAAAGATGAAAGTACGTGCGACACAAACGACAATGGCGACAATATTTGGTAGTGAAAAAACATCCAGATAAAAAATCGTTCATCCTTTTTGATTTACTCGTGATAAGTTAAAACTATCGTGATATATGTTCCCATAACTAAGGGAATTTTATTTGAAGATGGGACGTCACTTGGCTTATACTTCAAGTTGTCCGTAAATGGAACACAGGAAATGAAGAGGGAGTGCTGAAAGAATGAAAAAGATATTTACTGGGGTGTTGATTGCTATGGCAGGAGTGGTGTTGGCTGCCTGTGGAAATGGCAAAAGTTCTGAATCAAGTACTCCAAAAGAGTCGAATGATACCTTCACCTATGCGATTAATGGGGATCCTTCGTCGATGAATCCAATCAATGTCAGTGACCGCTGGGGACTGACGGCAACAAATATGATTTATTCTCCACTAGCGCGAATCGAAGGAGACGGCACACAAAAATTAGAATTAGCCGAAGCAATTGAACCTGCAGCTGATGGGAAATCAATCACCGTTAAATTGAAGAAAGACATTAAATGGTCAGACGGAGAGGCGTTTACGGCTGATGACGTGGTCTTTACTTATTCACAAAAAGTGAAGAAAGAAAATGGAAATGCTGATTCCCTTTGGGTGGATGGAAAGCCGATTAGTGTAAAAAAAATTGATGATACGACCGTTGAGTTTGACTTACCTTCTGTGAGCGCAGCTGCATTAAATAATATTGCTACGGAAACGTACATTATTCCAGAGCATATTTTTAAAGATGAAAAAGATTTTGCAGCAAGCACGTTAGCGGCTAAACCAGTTGGAACTGGTCCTTATGTACTAAAAGAATATAAAACAGGTCAGTATCTACAATTTGTTGCAAACGAAAACTATTATGGTGGTACACCAGAAATCAAAAATATTACGTTACGAATCATCACTAGTGCAGATACTACAAAGGTTGCCTTACAAAAGGGTGAGGTGGATGCTTCCTTTATTTTACCTAATGATATTGAAGATTTAGATACCGATACAACAGATGTTTACGAATACAGTGAAAATCGGGTAGGGTATTTAGGCTTTAATACAAATTCTGATAATCTAAAAGATGTAAAGGTACGTCAAGCCATTCAATATGCTTTGAATCGGGATGATTTAAACAAAGCAGCGTATCTGGATGAAAAGTATTATCAAAATGTTCAATCGATTTTACCTCCAAATAATCCTTATGCTACAACAGATGTGAACGATTATAAAACGGATGTCGATAAGTCGAAGGAATTGCTAAAAGAAGCAGGAGTTAGTGATTTAACAATCAATTTGGCATTTTCATCCTCAGATCCGGCACAAACTGTTCAGGCAACGTTGATTCAACAACAACTTGAAAAAGTTGGTATCACCGTAGAACTTGCAGGTGGGGATAGTGCGGCATATGGAGCAGAGTTGAAAAAACCAGGTTCTAAGAAATATGACTTGTTTATGAATGGTTATATCATGGGAAATGATCCTGATTTGTATTCGTATCTTTTCGCTTCTACCGGTTCTGCAAATTACTTCCAATATAAGAGCGATGCAACGGATGAACTTTTCCGACAAGGCTCTGTTGAGATGGATGACACTAAACGAAAAGAAATTTATGTGAAATTGCAACAACAGATTGCTGATGATGCAGTAATTTATCCAATTGTTGATAATAAAAAGGTCTTAGCAGTAAATAGCCGTGTTCAAAACATAAAAGAAGCCGGTTTGATTCCAATCTATACTTTGGAAGATATGAGTAAATTAACATTAAAATAAAGTGATTTTTACTGCCAGTGCTAGAAACCACAAAGGGATCTAGCCTGGTTTTATTGATTAAAGAGGAGGAGCTGTTTTTGTTACGGTACATAATTAAACGTTTATTCATTGCTATTCCGCTATTGTTTGTCATTTCATTTCTTGTTTTTTCATTGATTCATTTGGCGCCATACGATGTGATTGATTCGATTACTACCCCAAATATGTCTCAAGAAACGATTGCGATTTTAAGAGAGAGGTATGGATTGGACCAACCGTTTCTTGTCCAATACTGGCACTGGCTGACCCAAATTTTTCATGGTAATTTTGGGTATTCGTTAGTAAGTCAACAAAGTATCGGTACAGAGTTAGCTGCTCGAATCCCAAATACGATTCGTCTTGTATTACCTGCCTATTTGACTGCATTGCTTTTGGCAGTTGTTCTTGGCTTGTTAGCCGGTGCGAATAAGGGGAAATTTTTAGATCACTTTATTGATGGTGTTGCTTCTTTTGGTATTGCAATTCCAACATTTTGGTTTGCGATGATTATGATTTATCTTTTTGGTTATAAATTAAATCTTTTTCCGATTTTAGGGATGCATACCGTTGGACAGGAAGGGTCAATTTCCGACTTTTTTGCTCATTTTTGGTTGCCATATATTACCTTGACGATCGCTTTTTTCCCAGAGTTAACCCGCTACATTCGCTCTTCAACGATGCAGCAGCTCTCTCAAGATTATGTCACTGTTCAACAAGCTTTTCAGGCCAGTAAATGGGAAATTTTTACGCGACACATTAGTCGAAATATCTTGATTCCCATTGTGACTCAAATCGGGTTGGCGCTTCCTATGTTAGTGACGGGAGCGATTATTACAGAAACGATTTTCGATTGGCCAGGTGTAGGTCCTTATTTGATGACTGCCACAAAAGGGTTGGATTATCCAATCATCATGGCAGTAATGCTGTTATCTGCAACACTTGTGATCGTTGGGAATTTATTGTCAGATATTTTATATTCTGTTGTCGATCCGCGTATACGGCAGAAGGGAGGAAAATAAGGAATGATTAAGCGAATAAAAGAAACATTGGCTGTACATCCTGTTTATTATTTTCCTCTTATTTTTCTAAGTGTGTTGGTGATTTTATCACTGGCTGCCCCTTTGATTCCTATCGATCCCAAACTGACAGATGTCAGCGCTACGTCTCAAGCACCAAGTCTGCAACATATTTTTGGAACGGATGAAGTTGGGCGAGATTATTTCATTCGTGTCGTTTATGGTGGCAGAATTTCATTGTTAGTCGGAATGTTAGCGATGATCACCTCCGTTTTGATTGGTACAATTATTGGAATTGTTGCGGGTTTTGTCGGCGGATGGCTAGATAATATTTTGATGCGGATTGTAGATGTACTTTCCGCAATTCCCTGGATGGTCTTAGTGATTGTCTTGAGTGTCTTCTTGAAACCAGGACTTTCCACTTTAGTCATCGTTATTGGTGGATTTTCATGGATGAGCATCGCTCGTTTATTGCGAGCGGAAACAATGTCTGCCAAAGAAAGAGAATATGTGGAGTATGCTCAATTTATTGGTGAAAAGAGAGTTCATCTTATTTTGAAACATATCCTACCACAAATTCTACCAACTATGATTGTGGCTGCAACAATGAGTATTTCAGGAGCAATTATGACAGAATCAGCTTTGAGCTTTCTAGGTCTGGGAATCCAACAACCTAGTGCCTCATGGGGCAGCCTTTTACAAAATGCCCAAAGTTCGTTACAACGGGCGCCTTATATGGCAATTCTGCCGGGAATTTTTGTCGCATTTACGGTTTTTTCATTTAACCGGTTGGGTGACTTTTTACGCGTGATATTGTTACGGGAGGATGAAAAAAATGACTGAATCAATTCTTAAACTGAAAAATTTAACCGTTGATTATGAAAAGAAACATCATCCTAAAAAACAGTTGATTCGCCACATAGATTTAGATATTCCAAAAGGGAAAATCGTGGGAATTGTTGGAGAGTCCGGCAGTGGCAAGAGTATTTCAATGAAAGCAGCAATGAGTCTTTTACCAGACTATTTAAAAACTCATGCGGATTTATTTGAGTTTGCAGGTACTCCTGTTGAATTTGGGGACCATTTGCCGATCGCAATGATTTTCCAAGATCCTATGACGGCTTTAAATCCATTACGAACGATTGGCTACCATTTGACAGAAGTTATTGCTCGTTTTCAGAAAGTGAAGGGGGCGAAAGCGAAAGCTCTAGCGATTACGGAGCTTCAAAATGTTGGGATTCCTTTTCCAGAAAAACGGTTGAAACAGTATCCTCACGAACTCTCCGGTGGTATGCGGCAACGAGTCATGATTGCCATGGCATTTTTGGCACAACCTCAGTTTCTGATTGCAGATGAACCAACAACGGCATTAGATGTGACCATCCAAGCGCAAATTCTCTATTTGATTCGCAAATTGCAACAAGAAACAAATCTATCCGTGGTGCTCGTAACCCATGATTTTGGTGTTGTTGCTGGAATGAGTGAATTCATCAAGGTGATGTATCAAGGGAAAATCGTTGAAGAAGGAACTACAGAAGAAATTTTTTACAACCCACAGCATGAATATACGAAAAAACTTTTAAAAGCCTCAACGATTGGCCGAAAAGGTGAAAGCTTATATAGTCTGCAAGCTGAGAAGCTCATTATTGCGGATAATTTAGTGAAGCATGAGCTTTCAGAAACACATCATGTCTGGTTAGAAGGTGAAAACAATGAATGAACTTATTCGGATAGAAAAAGCAAATAAAATCTTCGTGAAAAAGAGTCTTTTAAAAAACTCTCTACCGATTCATGCAATCAATCAAGCAGATTTAACCATTTATCAAGGAGAAACGGTTGGTTTAGTAGGTGAATCAGGGAGCGGCAAGACAACCTTAGGCCGTAGTATTTTGCAACTAGAAACCCTAACTAGTGGCGATATTTACTTTAAAGGAGTAAATTTAACTCAGGCAAATAAAAATCAACGACAAAAAGCGCAAAAGGATATGCAAATTATTTATCAAGATCCTTACTCCTCGTTAAATCCAAATTTAACTGCCTTACAGTTAGTAATGGAACCGTTAGAATTGCAATTTTCTTCAGCAGAAGCGAAAAAAAGAGCGATGGAAGTGTTAGCGTTAGTCGGATTTACAGAGGAGGATGCAAATAAATTACCTTTTGCATTTAGTGGTGGGCAACGCCAACGTATCGGGATTGCCAGAGCAGTAGCGACAAACCCGGAGTTTATTTTGTGTGATGAGCCAATTTCCGCACTGGACGTGTCGATTCAAGCGCAAATTATCAATTTACTTGTTCAATTACAAAAGAAGTTTTCATTGACTTATTTATTCATCTCTCACGATTTATCAATGGTACGGTATATTTCTGATCGAATCGTAGTAATGTATCAGGGAAAAATTCTTGAAGTCGGACCGGCAGAAGAATTGTTTATCAATCCACAACATGCTTATACCAAGAAATTATTACGGGCTATTCCAGAACCTGATCCAAAAAAAGCACGGAAAAATTTTTCGGAAATGGTTGAGGACTATCGATTTGATGAGAAAAAAACCCAATGGACAGAAGTTTCAGAAGGTCATTTTTATGCAAAGGAGATTTTATGATGGAAGAGATTCATTTGATTCAGGGAGAACATGGCATGGAGCTTCCCCGAGAAGAAGAAAATTGGGTGTTGCTCCGTAAATATGGGTATTCTCCTGTGCAGAGCCTTGTTGCAGCAGCAGGGGCTTGTGGAGCATACGTGTATCAAGACGTATTGAAAAATTCTAAGGTTCCGTATGTCTTTCATGGCGTGGACATTAGTTATAGTCGTGATGAAACAAAGCAAAGTCATCCTCTTAAAGAAATCGCCATCCAGTTTAAGGTGACGGTCGATGAAGAATACAAAGGACGGGCCGAACGGGGCACTCGGCTGGTTTCTCGTTACTGCCCAGTTATTCAATCGTTGGACCCATCAATTAAAATTGTTGAGACAGTTGTTTTTGTTTAAAAATAAATAAGATTTTAGTGGAGAAAAAGCGATTGTGATTCTTGCAATGGCTTTTTCTAGTATATTCTTTTTCCTCCGTTTATAGTAAAAGTTGGGAAATACCTTTAGAAAAAGGGTATAATTAACTTGAAAATTCATAGGAAAATTTCTGAGGTGTAAAATGAAAGGAATTATTTTTGATTTTAATGGGACCATGTTTCAAGATTCTCATTTACACGAAAAGGCTTGGATCGAAATGATTCAGCAATACTCTACGAATAAAATTTCTGAGCAAGAAATATTGTTAAATATCCATGGACACACAAACGATCAAATTTTACGATACTTTATTTCAGCCGAATTGACGAATGCAGAGATTCAAAAATTATCGGATGAAAAGGAACAGTACTATCGTGAATTGTGCCTGCAAGATTCCACACAACTTGTGCTAACTAGTGGGCTAGAAGCTGTTCTTGATATGTTTAAAGAGAAGAACATTCCTAGAACGATTGCTACCGCAACTGGAAGAGAAAACCTACTTTTTTATTTTGAAACATTTGATCTAGCCAAGTGGTTTGATTTAGAGAATGTTGTTTATGATGATGGTACTTTTGAAGGAAAACCAGAACCAGATATCTTTTTAAAAGCAGCAGAAAAAATTGATCTTTTGCCAGAAACCTGTGTGGTGATTGAGGATGCAGTTTCAGGAATCCTTGCCGCAGATCGGGCAAAAATCGGAAAAATTATTGCCATCGATCCAAGCGGAAAAAATCGTCTTCTTTTTCAGAAAGAAAACTTGAGAATCGATGCGTTGATCGAGAATTTTGATGGTTTTCCAATGGGGTTGTTTTAGAATAATGGGGAATGTTAAGCCATTTATCAGTTAAAACAGGTTGTATCCAAGAAATTTCAGGTTAAAGAAAGTGCCTGGAATTTCTTGGATACATAGGTGTGAGGAAGTATAAAGTTTGTGGAAAGGTTTCTACGGGAAGTGTTAGATTGTAATAATAAAAATGAACCGGTTCATTTTTATTTGCAAAATCTATTGTATTTTTTGTAATCGTTTGCTATTATACTTTTGAACCGGTTCAAAAAAAGAAAACAAAGGAGAATTCTTATGAAATTTGTAGATAAGGTATCTGAGAAATTATTGCCAATTGTGTCAAAAATCAATGGTCAACGGCATTTGCTGGCAATTCGTGATGCATTTATTATTACTATGCCACTAGTTATGGCTGCATCATTTATGGTTTTATTAAACGCTTTGATTTTTTCAAATGTTGCAGTCCAAAAATTTGTGGACTTAAGTTTTTTATCAGAGTTGGCTGTCATTGTAAATAATGGAACGATGAGTATTTTGGCAATTATTGTTTGTTACAATATCGGAGTAAATTTGGCTAATTATTATATTAAGACAAAGGTAATCGATGATCCATCTTTTAGTGCCGTTCATGCTGGCGTTTTGAGTTTGGCAACAATGTTCATCTTAATGCCTGTCAATACAGTGGTTACTTTACTTGATGGTAACACAGCTGATGCCACTGGTGTTTTTCCTCAAGCACTTACTTCTAGTTCAGGTTTAGCTACCGCGATGATTTGTGCTCTATTGAGTACGGAATTATTTGTCCACTTAGCAAAATATAAAAAATTAAAAATTAAAATGCCGGATGGGGTACCACCAGCAGTTGCAACATCCTTTAATTCGCTAGTTCCTGAAGTTTTGGTTATTTTAGTTTTTGGTGTTTTTGTTTTTATTCTAAAAAAGCTGACAGGTTTGAATGTACCAGACTTAATTAATTTGGCAATCCAAACGCCATTAAGAGGATTTGTCCTCTCGGTACCAGGAATGCTGTTTTTACAATTCTTTTCCGATTTCTTGTGGGTATTTGGAATGCACGGATCAAGTATTTTAGCGCCAATTAAACAAGCACCGATGCTACAATCTATCGAAGAAAATATGACTGCTTTTCAAAATCATGAAGCAATTCCAAACATCATTACAGAACCATTTGCAAATGCTTTTGGACTGATTGGCGGTGGAGGTTGTATTTTACCATTAGTCATCGCAATTTTGTGGGTATCTCGTCGCCGTGATGAACGACAAATTGCCAAACTGGGATTAACTACTTGCCTTTTCAATATCACAGAGCCTGTAATGTTCGGTTTGCCTGTTGTTATGAATCCAATTTTCATGATTCCTTGCGCACTAATTCCTTCCATCAATTTGATTATTGCTTATTTTGCAACGAGCATTGGTCTGGTAGGAAAAACGGTTGCAGCAGCCCCATGGATTACACCGCCAATTATTCAATCTGTGATTGCTACTGGAGGGGATATCATGGCTGGCATCTTGACTGTGCTATTAATAGTATTAGATATATTCTTGTTTATGCCATTTGTTATGGCTTCTAACAAAGCTGCACAAATGAGAGGAGACGAGTTGATTGGTTAAATATCCTTATCAAAATCCTGATCTAGTTATCAGAGAACGGGTTGAGGATCTTATGAGTCGACTATCTTTAAAAGAAAAAGTCGGTCAAGTGAACCAACATCTGTATGGTTGGGAATGTTATGAAAAACAGGCAGACGGGTCGGTGGTGTTGACAGATAAATTCAAAAACCATGTTAAATGGGGAGGCGGAATTGGCGCACTTTATGGGTTGTTTCGGGCTGATCCTTGGTCTAAAGTTAGTTTTGATAGTGGAATTGCCCCGGAAGATAGTTGGAAACTTGTTAATCAAGTGCAAAAATATGTGATGAGTCAATCACGTTGGCAGATTCCGGCATTGATTGTAGAGGAATGCCCGCATGGACATCAAGGACTTGGCGGAGTATCCTATCCAACAAATTTGGGTAGAGGGAATACTTTTAACGCAGAGCTAGTAGAAAATTCAAGTCACTTAATGGCAAAGGAACTTGCAGCTAAAGGAGTTCATTTGGCTCTAGTTTCTACTTTAGACTTAGCTAAAGATCCTCGTTGGGGACGGTCGGAAGAATGTTTTGGAGAAGATCCTATTTTAGCAGCAAAGATGAGTGAAGCTGTTGTTTCTGGTTTTCAGGGAAACTTAATCAGTGACAGTGTCTCTTATTTAGACCAAACAATAGCTGAGATTCAAAAAAAGCCAGAACAAATTGGGGTTGTTTTGAAACATTGTATAGCGCAAGGGGAAGCGCTCGGTGGACATAACTCTGGAACAGTCACAATTGGAGGTCGTGAGTTTAATGATATCTACTTACCACTTTTGAAAAGTACACGTAATGCGGTCGGTGTTATGGCGGCATACAATGATATTGACGGAGTACCATGTCACATCAATGGGGAACTATTTCAAAAAGTGATGCGAAAAGAAATGGGATATCAAGGCTTAGTCATGGCTGACGGCGTTGCACTTGATCGATTGGAAGACGTGTTTCGTACAGCAATTGAAGGAGCGAAAGCTGCTTTAGAGGCTGGCATTGATTTAAGTTTATGGGACCAAACTTATCTGCAAATTGCAGAAGGCATAGAAAAAAATATCATAGCAGAAGCTGATTTAGATGCTGCTTGTGCCAATGTTTTAGGGATCAAATTTTTACTAGGCCTTTTTGATAATCCTGTTGTGAAAGCCCCAGGGGGAAAATTCGAAAAGTTATTGGTAGAATCTCAGAAAATGAACTTACAAGTGGCAGAAGAATCTTTGACATTGATAAAAAATGATGGGATTTTACCGCTGAAACAAAAACTTAATAAAATAGCGGTAGTTGGCCCGAGTGGGAACGGATTGTATGAGTTGCTTGGTGATTATACAGCTCCTCAAGCCGATTCTTTAGCTGATCGTTCCATCTATCATCAAGTTAAGACTCATTTTCCCCAGTCAGAAGTTGTCTATGCGGAAGGCTGTGAGGTCCGAAATTCGGAAAATCAAGAACAGAAAATTACGGCAGCAATAACAGCTTGTCAAGATGCAGATGTAATCATATTGGTACTAGGTGGATCCAGTGCACGTAATTTTAATATGGAATTTTTAAAAAATGGCGCTGTTTCTTCAAAGGGAATCAATATGGACTCCGGAGAGAATGTTGATGTGGCATCACTCACGTTGGGCGGACATCAGTTGAATTTGTTGGAACAGATTCACAGGTTAAATAAGCCAGTAGTGAGCATTTTGATTCAAGGTCGTCCATATGATATTCGTAAAGTTGAAGCGGCATCGAATGCTGTTTTAATTGGGTGGTTCCCCGGTCAACAAGGCGGAGCAGCTATCGCAAGAACATTATCCGGATTAAATAATCCGAGTGGGCGTTTGAGTATAAGCTATCCGCGTAATTCTGAGCAATTGCCAGTTTACTATTATCAACGAGCAGCTTCTAAAAAAGATGATTATTATGATGAATCTGGGGCACCGCTTCATGAGTTTGGTTATGGACTTTCCTATACAGAGTTTCTCTACGATGACTTGCAAATTAGTAAAAATTCTGACAAAATAACAGTGAATATAACTGTAAAAAATAATGGCATTTGCGCTGGGAAAGAAAGTGTACTATTTTTTGTCCGTTTGTTAGGTGGATCTGTGATTCAACGACACAAGCTGTTAAAAGATTTTGTGAAAGTAAATTTAGAACCTGGAGAGAGTCGGAGAATCAGGTTTGATTTACCAACTACTCAGTTGACCTATACAGATTTTGATCAAACTGTGAAGGTAGCCGAAGGGTGTCGTGTTTTGATTGGTAATTTAACGAAAGAAATTTTTTTCACTAAGTAGCGTCTTTTTTTGGATCAATCATCATATAAGATCTATCTTTCTACAAATATTAAGTTAATCAGGTCTTTATTAGCTACTTATGTTTCAAAAAGACTATTTTATTACTAGATTATTGGAGAGGAAGTGGAAGCATGTCATCTATCCGAGAAGTGGCGAGAATGGCTGGAGTGTCAATTGGAAGTGTGTCTCGCTATTTAAATGGTCAGCAGTTAAAAGAAGCTAATATGCAAAAAATTGCGACAGCTATTGAACAGCTGGATTATAAAGAAAATATTATTGCTAAAGGATTGAAAAATAATCGCAGTTATTCGGTCGGTCTATTGATGAACAGCATCTCCAGTCAATTTGGTGCAGAAACAGTGAGCGCAATCGAAGAAGTTATGGAAGCTAATGGATATTCTATTCTTTTAAGTGGATTTAAGGGTGATATGTCAATGGTGAATAAGAAGATTGACTATTTGATGCGTCATTCTGTGGATGGTCTGATTGTTTTTATGTCGGAGCAAGAGTGGGACGGTATGGAGCGACTAGCTGAACTTCCAATTCCAGTACTGACTATTAACAGTCCAGTTCAACTAGAGGGTGTTGATCGAGTGCAGGTTGCCGACTTTGAGAGTGTATCAACGGTTGTCGAACATTTTATAACGAATGGTCATCACCGTATTGGAATTTTAGCAGCCCCACAAAATGATTTTGTGGCTAGAGAACGCTTAGCAGGAGCTGAAAGTGCCGTAGCAAGACATCCTGAAACAAAATTAATTGTAGAATTTGGAGATTATTCCCGTTTAAGTGGCTACCATGGTGCTGCAAAATTATTGAAGCAAGATATTACCGCTCTTGTGGTAACCAACTATAATATGGCAATGGGCGTGTTGGAGTTTTTACAACATACGGATGATCCTCGAAAAGAGGGACTAATTTTAGCACATTATGATTATACTAGTGAGATGGCAGAATTTCTAAAGGATCGAATTGTAATCAAGGCACCAACAAAAATGATAGGTCAACTTTGTTCGGAAAGAATGTTGACACGCATGAATGATGCAACTTTACCTAGCACTCAAAATTTATTAGTAAAAAATGAAATATTCGGAATATAAATTCCTTTGCTAAAAGGCTGGAATTTTTTGAATAGTTTTTGAAAGTAGAAGTGGTATTTTTTTAGTTAGGTAAAAGAATACAGGCATAGTGAAAAATGGTTAAGATATGTAATAATACTGAACGCTTATTGGAGAAATGAGCGTTCAGTATTTTAAAATGCCTCTATTCATGGGGAACAACGAGAATGGAGCAGGGGCCATTCTGAAAACAATAAGGTCATTTAATAGGAGGAACACATATGTATCAATTTCCAAAGGGATTTTTATGGGGGGCTGCAACCAGTGCGCCACAATCTGAGGGGGCAGCGACAAAAGACGGAAAAAGTTCTTCTACTTGGGACAAGTGGTTTGAACTGGAACCAGAACTTTTTTATGATCAAGTAGGGCCAGAAAATACCTCTAATGTCTATGAGATGTACAAAGAAGAAGTAGCAAATATGAAGGCAATGAATTTGAACTCGTATCGAACTTCTATTGCATGGACTCGTTTGTTGCCAGATGGTAAAACATTAAATCCGAAGGCGGTCGATTTTTATCGAGCATATTTTCAAGAATTAGTAGATAACGGTGTTGAACCAATTATCAATTTGTTTCATTTTGATATGCCGTGGTGGTTGATGGAAAAAGGCGGTTGGGAGGTACGGGAATCTGTAGAATACTTTGCTCACTATGCAAGCGTTGCTTTTGACCAGTTCGGTGATATTGTGAAAAAGTGGGCGACTTTTAATGAACCTTTGGTACACATTGAGTGCGGCTATTATGGTGATGCGCATTGGCCAAGAGTTCATGATTTTAAACGGGCATTGCAAGTTGGTTATCACACCATGTTAGCTCATGCGAAGGCAGTAGAGGCTTATAGAAAATCTAAGCACGGTGATGGTCAAATTTCCATCATCTTAAATTTATCGCCGGTTTATCCAAAGAGTAATACACCGGAGGATCTAGAGGCAGCGAAGTGGGCAGATCACATCTATGTCCGTAGCTTCCTTGATTGTGCTATTAAAGGCGCTTTCTCTGATGAATTTGTCAATATGCTGAAAGAGGCGGATTTGTATCCTACAACTAGACCAGAGGATAAAGGAACCTTTTTGAAAAATACAGTCGATTTTTTGGGCTGCAACTATTATCAACCAATGCGGGTACAGGCAGTGCCCATGAATAGAAGAAATGTGCCAATTAAAGGTCCTCACGATTTGTTCCAAAACTATGATTGGCCGGAAAAACGTATTAATCCTCATCGAGGCTGGGAAATCTATCCTCGCGGTATTTACGATATTGCCATGCGTTTAAAGAATAGCTATGAGAATGTTCCCTGGTATATCTCTGAAAATGGCATGGGTGTTTCTGAAGAAGAACGATTTGAAAATTTAGATGGAATCATTGAAGATGACTACCGCATTGAGTTCATTGAGGATCACTTGGTGGAACTCCATCGTGCAATTGAGGAAGGATCCCCTTGTTTTGGTTACCATTTGTGGACATTTTCTGATTGTTGGAGCTGGTTAAATGCTTACAAAAATCGCTACGGTTTTTACCGTGTAAACTTGAAAGAAGATTTTAAACGAACACCAAAGAAATCCAGTTTTTGGTTGGCTGATACCATAACCAAGAATGGGTTTGATAGAAAGACTATTTAAAACAAAAGAGATTTCTTGAAAATTTATAACTTTACCGAATTAAGTGGACAGTACTACCTACGAGCATCGAAGCTAAGTTTTCCACCAGCTTCGATGTTTATTTATTTTCTTCCATACAATTTAAAGTTTCAAAAAATATCAATGAATTAATTCTCACAATCATTGAAAGTTGAATCTTCATGTGAGAAAATGTTCAAGGTCAATTTACATGAATGTTTCAGAAAACTAAATCTGTACATTCAAAATAGAAAAGAGGGAGTCAGAAAATGAAAAAAGCGTCAAAAATTTTTGGTTTATTAGCTAGTGCATTATTTCTAGCTGCTGGGTGTTCTGCAGATAATGGCAAAGGAGATACTTCAGCCAATAGCTCAAGCGAATCTGCGGAGGTTGCTTCAGGAGCATCAGCCCAAGCCTATACAGATCCGAAAGAAATGAAAGATGAATATGATATTATCATCGTGGGTTCCGGTGGAGCAGGGATGTCTGCAGCAATCGAAGCAAAAGATGCTGGTTTAAATCCGGTTATCTTTGAAAAAATGCCGGTTGTTGGAGGAAATACAAATAAAGCTTCTTCTGGAATGAATGCGTCAGAAACAAAATTCCAAAAAGAACAAGGAATCACTGACAGCAACGATGCGTTTTATGAAGAAACGCTAAAAGGCGGTCATGATACAAATGATAAAGAATTGTTACGTTATTTCGTGGATCATTCTGCGGATGCTATCGATTGGTTGGATTCATTAGATATCCGTTTAAATAACTTGACAATTACTGGCGGTATGAGCACAAAACGTACCCATCGTCCTGAAGATGGTTCTGCAGTCGGTGAATATTTGGTTAAAGGATTATCGGAAAATGTTCAAAAAAGAGAGATTCCGGTATTTGTTAATAGCGATGTAAAAGAATTGATCAAAGAAGACGACCAAGTTACAGGTGTGAAAGTTAGTGTGAAGGGACAAGCTGAGAAAGAAATCTCAGGAAAAGCAGTTATTGTAGCAACTGGTGGTTTTGGTGCCAGCGCTGAAATGATTGAAGAAGTTCGACCTGATTTAAAAGGAATCGTAACCACCAATCAAGAAGGAAGCACCGGAGACGGAATCAAAATGATTGAATCCGTTGGCGGCTATACTGTTGATATGGATCAAATCCAAGTCCATCCTACAGTGCAACAAGACAAAGGCGTACTGATTGGAGAAGCTGTTCGTGGAGAAGGCGCCATTCTTGTTGATGAGAACGGAAATCGCTTTGTAAATGAGTTGGATACCCGGGACAATGTTACCGCAGCAATCAATAAGTTACCTGCTAAAGCAGCTTACTTGGTTTTTGATCAAGGTGTTCGTGATCGGGCAACAGCTATCGAGTTTTATGACAAGCAAGGATACGTTGTTGAAGGAAAAACAGTTGCTGAATTAAGTGAAAAACTTAAATTTTCTGGGGACGATTTAGTAAAAACCGTTGATACATGGAACAAAGCCGTTGCGGATAAAAAAGATACCACTTTTAATCGGACAACTGCGATGGATCATGATTTGAGTACAGGACCATTTTACGCAATTAAAATAGCACCAGGAATCCATTACACAATGGGTGGCGTAAAAATCAACAGTAAAACTGAAGTATTGAAAAAAGATGGAGAAACAATCCCAGGATTGTTCGCTGCTGGTGAAGTAACGGGTGGCCTTCATGGACAAAACAGAATCGGTGGAAACTCTGTAGCTGAAATTATTATTTTTGGCCGACAAGCAGGAATCCAAGCGGCTGATTTTGTAAAATAAAAGAGTCGCTAGTCGAATAACTTGTTTATATCATAAAAATCCACAGTTGTTGTCTTAGACACGATAACAGCTGTGGATTTTTTTCATTTTGAGTTATTTTATTTTCCGTTCGATAGGTGGGAAACTTTTTGGCTGTGAGGACCAGAAAAAAACGCCATTTGATCTCCAATGAACAGGAGAGACAAATGGCATTTTCTTTTTTAGTTGATTGCAAAAGGTTTAAAAAAGCAACTGCCAAGTAAATCCAAACTTGTCGGTAACCCAACAAATCTCAGTATATTTATCAAAATTCTTTTCATGCATTATTATGGTGCCACCATCTTTTAGCGTATTGAACGCTTGATCAAATTCAGTCTGTCCGTCTACCTCAATTAAAATAGATGTTGCCCAATTGGAGATTGGTGCTGGAGAATCCTTAGTCATATCTAAAAATCCAATCACTAAATTACCTAGTTTCAGTTCCCCTTCGAGAATAAGATTTGGTTCATCTTTGCTGGCTTCCCCATACCGGTTTAACTTGGTAATTTCAGAACTTGGAAAGGCTAGATGATACCAATTAATCGCAGCTTCGGCCTGACCACTATACGTCAAAAACGGAAATGCTTGTTTCATTTTTTTTCCTCCTAACATGCCGTTGAAATCGTTACCAATGAAAGTATAGCATGAGATAAACTAAAATAGCCAAAAATAGGATTTGTCTGAAGATGGGAAAAGCATTCGCTATCGATTTTAATGGCTGCCGATTTTTCAAATTTTTAAAAGCTATTTTTAGAAATTCTCAATTTTACGAGGCAGGATCAGGAATAGGATGCCACCAATGATGAGAGCTGAAAAAAGAAATACGAGGTGATAGCCAGTCAAAGTCTGAGAATCATGGGCAAACCCAAAGCTATAAAAGATTCCTAAAAGTGTAATCATGAAACTTTGTCCTAAGGTTCGACACAAGGTAATAAATCCTGAGACAGTACTGATATTTTCCTCCGTGGCATTTGACTGGGCAGTGATCAGGCTGATTGTAAAAACTAGACCGATGCCAAGCCCAGAAAATCCTGCTAATAACAAAAGAATAAGATAAGAAGCTGAGGCAGGCAAAAAGCTCATAATCCCAAAAATACCTAAAATAAGTGTTAAAGAAAGGAGCAAAATTTTTTTCTTACCAAAATAACCAGCAAGCTGTGCAGAGAAATAAGAACCGGTAATGAACAGGATCGAGGAAGGAAGTAAAGCAAGACCGGCCAAGGTGGGGGTGAAGTGCAATTCAGTTTGGACCCATAATGGTACGTAGACTTGAAACCCGATAAGTGCCCCGTTAATCAAAAAAATCACTGCAACAAACAGTAGAAAATTTTTCTTTCTAAACGTCGTGAGGGGAAGAATCGGCATTTTTTCTTTTCGTTCTAATTTGATAAATCCCCAAAGTAATCCACACCCGAATAGAAAGAGTAGTGCCCCAAGAAGCAGATTTGTTGTCATTAGTTGGATACTTGTAAGCATAAGAAATAGCAGCACAGCAAAAATGACCTGTTGGCGAAGATAATGGCTGTTTTTTTCTTTTTTTATTGGCTGCTTTTTTTCATGATAGACGAAAAACACGATTAGGAACACCGCGATCCCAAAAGGAATATTAATGAAAAAAATCCAGTGCCAAGTAAAATTGGATACCAACATTCCTCCTAGTAAAGGAGCAATCAGAGAGGCGATTCCCCATGCAGAATTATTCAAGCCCATGATTTTGCCCCGCTGTTCTAAATCGAATAAATCACCAATCAAGGCAAAGGTAATAGGTAGAATCCCACCCGAACCGATACCTTGAATCACTCGAAAAATAATTAGGCTGAGGTAAGAAGTCGAAAGTCCGCAAAGCATCGTTCCCAAAGTAAATAGAGCTAAACCGAAAAGAAAAATTTTTTTCTTTCCTATTTGATCGGCCCAATGACTTAAAAAGGGTGTGGCAATTGCACTGGCAAAGAGATAACTCGAAAATAATAATGAAACAGAGTCATTTTGATTATTGAAACTTTTAAAGATGTCATTAGCAGCAGTGACCACAATGGTTGACTCAATGGCGGTCATAAAAGTAGCGCCATAAATCGCCAGCATCATCCAGCGTTTATTTTTTTTCATAAAAAATCCTCCAATCAAAAGGTGAGCAGTAAGCGAACGGTTAATTATGCTTGCGCAAGCAATTATATAGTTGTTTCTGCTATTTGTCAATGAAACACCGTTTTTAGTGTCGATTACTAAAGAAACACACTATTAGTTACGGTTTGTTTTTTTTCAGCAAAAAATAAGGAAATTTTCAGTCTAGTTGAAGTTTTTTCAAACTACTGTAGAATAGATTTTAGTTTAATGAAAGGTAGGAATCATTTATTGGATGCAAATATTTTAAGTTTAATTGGTGTCGTCATCGTTATCATTGGCTTTGCACTTAAGTTGGATTCGATTCTGATTGTTGTGGTTGCGCTGATCGCAACAGCGCTAGTCAGTGGATTAGGATTTACGGCAATGCTGGAGACCTTGGGAACGAGCTTCGTTGCGAATAGAGGAATGGCTATTTTTATTATTATTATGTTGGCAACCGGAACTTTGGAAAGAAATGGATTAAAAGAATCAGCTGCTCGCTTGATAAAAAAAGCAAAACGTGTAAATACCAGTACGATTTTGATGATTTACGGGGTGTTTCGTACAATCTTTGCGGCATTTAACGTTAGCTTTGGCGGTGTCGCTGGATTCGTCCGTCCGATTGTCTATCCGATGATGGAAGGCGCTGTGGAATCGAAAAAATTGCCGGAAAATGAAAATTATTCCGAAGACTTAAAAGGGATGTCTTCCGCCATGGAAAATATCACTTGGTTTTTCGGACAGAATTTATTTATCGGTGGCGCAGGAGCATTGCTAGTACAGTCTACATTAAAAAGTTTAGGCTATGAAGTCTCACTCGTCCGTTTGATGGTCGTTGAGATTCCCGTTGCTCTTGTGGCTTTAGTCGTTGCTTGTCTTTATTTTTATTTTAAAGATAAACGTTTGATGAAAAAATATTATGGCGAAAAGGAGGAGAAATAAAATGACCTTTTTTTCAAGTTCAGAGGTATTATTAAGTGAGAAGCTTTTGGAGATCACTTATCTTGTCATGGGGTTGATCTCAGCAGGTACAGGAATCTATAATTTATTGGATCACAGCAATAAAAATCGGTTTGGTACGGGTATTTTTTGGTTGATTTTAGGAATCGTAATTGGTTTTGGGCGTTGGATTCCTAGTGTTTGGGTTGGGGTATTGATTTTAGTGATGACGATTCCAGCAATCTTGCAAAAAGTGACAAAAGGAAAAAGTCATGCTGCAAGCAAAGAATACATGGAAAACATGGCAAATAAAATCGGTAATCGGATTTTTCTGCCGGCGTTGAGTATTGGTTTTGTTGCAATTATTATTGCTTTGTTCACTAAGCTTGGTGCTTTAGTTGGTGTTGGTCTTGGCGTGTTACTGGCAATTGTTTTAATGATGCTCTTTTCAAAAGATAATAAGCCGGCGACTTTTTTCAAAGATGCGGTGGAAATGTTAGGAACAGTTGGTCCGTTATCCATGCTGCCGATGCTCTTGGCTTCATTAGGAGCGGTATTTACTCAGGCTGGTGTTGGTGAAGTTATTTCCAATGGAGTGAGCGAAATCGTGCCAAAAGGGAACATGACGGTAGGAATCATTATCTATGCTCTAGGCATGGTTATTTTTACAATCATCATGGGAAATGCCTTTGCTGCAATCACCGTAATGACTGTCGGAATTGGTGCGCCCTTTGTACTAGCCTATGGGGCAGATCCGGCATTGGTTGTAATGGTGGCGTTAAGTTGCGGTTTTTGCGGAACATTGATGACGCCAATGGCAGCCAATTTTAACATTGTACCTGTTGCTATTTTGGAAATGAAGGATAAATATGGTGTTATAAAAAATCAAATTTTTGTCGCTTTGTTTATGCTGGTCTTCCAAATTGTTTATATGTTGATTTTCAAATAAGAAAGGTTGGATGAACATGAAAGTTTTAGTTACCGGCTTTGATCCGTTTGGCGGAGAAAAAGTCAATCCTGCATATGAAGCAGTTAAATTATTACCTAATGAGATTGCTGGGGCAGAAATCATTAAGCTGGAAGTACCGACTGTTTTTGGCGAAAGTGGAGAAAAAGTTCGCACAGCGATTCAAAAAGAAACGCCTGATATCGTTATTTGTGTCGGACAGGCAGGGGGTCGGGCCTCTGTCTCTTTTGAACGGGTAGCAATCAATTTAATTGAAGCTCGGATTCCTGATAATAAAGGAAATCAGCCAGCAGGGGCTAAAGTCCAGGAGGATGGCGAAACAGCATATTTTACTTCCTTACCAATCAAAGCGATGGTCAAACATGTCAATGATCATGGACTGCCCGGTTACATTTCCTATACTGCCGGAACTTTTGTCTGCAACGAAATTATGTACAATTTGTTGTACACGATTGCCAACGAATTTCCTACTGTTAAAGGAGGATTTATCCACGTACCTTTTGAAACAAGTCAAGCAGTGGGGAAACCTGCAGATACGCCATCAATGCCAATTACTACCATCGCAAAAACCATTGAATTAGCGATTGAAGCTGCAGTTACACAAAAAGAAGACATTCAGTTGAATGTTGGAACAACACATTAAGCTTTGTCTATATAACTGTATAAAACAAAAATTCCTCTGATCGTGTTAATCGGAGGAATTTTTGTTTGCATTTTTTTCATTTTTTAGAAGATAACTGGCAGCTGTCAGCAAAATGGTCAGGAGCAAAAGAAAGAAAGGAAATAAGTGCAGTGACCATTGATCTGCGAGCCAACCAAATAAAGGGGGAATCAGCATGACACCAATATAAGCAGCAGCCATTTGTGAACCAATCACTGCTTGAGAATAGTTCCTTCCAAAGGTTTTTGGCGTTAAATGCGTGAAATTTGGAAAAAGCGGGCCATTGCCCAAACCAATAAAAAATAAGGGCAAAGCGGCAAACGTTTGTGGAAGGGGAAAAATGAGTAGAAGTAAAGCCCCAAAGATAATTCCCTCACCGATAAAAATAATCTGCCAAGTAGTTAAAAAACGGGAAAGGACACCGGAGAAAAAGCGACCTATTGTCATTCCCAAGTAATAAAAGGTTAAAACACCGGCAGCGGCGGCAACCGGTATTTCCCGAACCTGAACAAAATAGCTGGCGCCCCATATGCCACTAGTAAATTCCAATCCACAAGAGCTAATAAAGACAAGCCACACCAAGCGGACTTTAGGATTTTTGCTTAGGTGAAACAAAGAAATTTGTTTTGGTTGGATTTCTTCTTGAACCTGCGCCCATTTTGCCTGAACCTTTCCCCATAAGGGTTGGCTGAAAACCATCAAAAAAGCGATCACTAATTGTACAAAAAACATTAAACGGTATCCTTGGTGCCAGCTTTGGCCGCCACCTAAAATCTGACTCATCAGCAGAGGACTCATAGTGATTCCGATACCATAAAAACAATGGAGAAAATTCATGTGAATCGCTTGATAGTGAAGAGCAACATAATTATTCAGTGCAGCATCAATTGCGCCTCCACCTAAACCCAAGGGAATGGAGCAAAAGACCAGCCAGAGAAAATTCGGAGCTAAAGAAAAGCCGAATAAACCGATTGCTGTGGCAAAGGTACTGATAACTACCGTTTTGTTGGTTCCCAATGTTCTAATCAAGCGTGCACTGTTCAAACTAGCGATAACTGTCGCTCCTTGCAGGACCAATGTTAGGATGTTAAGGGAAGCAATCGGAACTTGAAAATCTTGATAAATCGCCGGCCAAGCAGTACCTAATAGGGAGTCGGGTATGCCTAGTCCAATAAAAGCAATATAAATGAAAAATAAGAGTAATGTAGCCATAGTTACCTCGTAAGTTTTTTTAGTTGTTGGTTAGCTAGTCTTGAAATAAAGAAGAAAAATTTTGTTGTTGAATGCCTTTTAAAAAAGCAGTGACAAAATTTTCTTCGGCTTTTGAGAGCGTCTTATCCATACGATGAGCAATGAAATAGCTCAGGGATAATTCGGTAACCGGAAACAAATTATAGTTTCCGGGTTTAAGAGAATAAATTACACTTTCCGGAGCAATGGCTAACCCAAGACCGTTTTTAGCAAGTTCCACCACTGTATAGATATTATCGCTTTCTAGGGAAATTGCGGGTTCAATTTTATATTTTTGAAAGAGCTGATCCATTTGACGACGAATCGCTGATCCACTGGAAGTCAGCACAAATTTTTCTTGCAGCAAGTCCTTTATTGCAATCGATTTTAGGTCTAATAAGCGAATACCTGCTTGGTAAAAACGAGAAGAGTCGGGAATGATACCATAGTAATTTTCTTTTGAACACTCGTAAACCTTTAGATTTGGGGAAACGGTCTCGGGATTTTGACCGATGTAAAAATTCGTTTCGCCTTTCAACACCTTACTTTCATTGGTTTTTGGCAACTTCTCATCCAACAACAATTTTACTGTTGGATTATTTTGCTGGTATTCCGGCAGAAAAAGCGGCAGGAGAAAAATCCCTAAGCTAGACAAGATGCCGACTCGAATTTTTGTTTGATCGGGATCAGTATATAGCTCCAATTTCTTTTGAAGTTGAGAGGCCTCCATTTCGAGGGTTTCTAAATATTGATAGTAAACCTTGCCAGCCTCTGTCAATTGCAGGTGACCGGTATGACGATTAATAATCTCTGTTCCTAATTCTTGTTCTACTTTTTGAATCGCTTGGGTTAAATAAGGCTGCGAAATAAATAAATCTTTGGCTGCTTTGGTGTAATTTCCGTGCTTTAGAAGAATATCTAAATAATGCAGCATCACCGGTGAGTCTTTTAGAGCCATGAGTATCCCTCCAGTTTCTTTTCATTATAACAAAATACTTATAGCATGATAGTTAAATAAATATTTCACAAACAGTTGTGTAAGGATTAGACTGACCTTAAGTAAATGGAAACGATATTTACTACAAAACAGAAGAAAAATAAAAAAGTTATTTGCGCATTTTTTGAGCAACATAAATTTTTTTCTTCAATATTGTTAAATATATCACATTTAATTTTGAAAGGAAGTTTTTAAATGAAACTTATCGGAATCGTTGGAACAAACTCGGATCGTTCCACCAATCGAAAATTATTACAGTTTATCCAAAGACATTTTTCTGATCAAGCAACCATCGAACTTTGTGAGATCAAAGATATCCCAGCTTTTGATGAGCCGGAAGATAAAACACCACCAGTAGCAGTCCAAGAACTATCAAATAAGATTACCAAAGCTGATGGTGTGATTATCAGTACACCAGAATATGATCACACAATTCCTGCTGCTTTAAAAAGTGTTTTGGAATGGCTATCTTATACGACACAACCATTAATTGATAAACCTGTGATGGTAACGGGGGCTTCATTGGGTTCGTTGGGGTCTTCTCGGGCTCAAGCACATTTGCGTCAAATTTTAGATGCGCCAGAATTGAAAGCCCGTCTTATGCCAAGTGCCGAATTTTTATTAGGTCATTCGGAACAAGCCTTTGATGAAGAAGGAAACCTGAAGGATCAAGAGAAGGTTGCGGAACTGGAAGAAGATTTTAATGAGTTTTTGCATTTTGTGACCTTGACCAACCAATTGTTAAAGGATCGCAGTAAAAAACAAACCAAACCATTTTCATGGGAAGTCTAGTGAGGAGGAAGTAAAATGAAATATGCAGCACTTATCGGAACAAATGCCAATCATTCGTATAATCGAACACTTGTGCAATTCATGAAAAAACATTTCGCAGATTCTGCTGAAATTGAAATTTTAGAAATCAAAAATGTACCAATGTTTAATGAAACAGACGATCAAACAGAAAGCCCAGTCATCCAAACCCTCAACCAAAAAATCAGCGAAGCCGATGGAGTCATCATTGCGACACCTGAACACAATCATTCCGTTCCTTCTGCATTAAAGAGCGTTTTAGAATGGTTGTCCTTCAATATCCATCCTTTCGATGGTAAACCAGTTATGATTGTTGGAGCTTCTTATGATGTTCAAGGATCATCCCGCGCACAATTGCATTTACGGCAAATTTTGGACGCACCGGGAGTAAATGCTTCGGTTATGCCAGGGAGCGAATTTTTACTAGGTCGTGCGCAACAAGCCTTTGATGAAGATGGTAATTTGAAGGATGTTAGAACGATTGAATTTCTAGAAAGCTGTTTCCGAAAATTCATCCGTTTTACAGAAATTGCCAATTTATTGAATGTTCCAGAAAATATCACCTTTGAACCAGGAAAATATGAAGTGACGGCGGTGGGACATAACGGAAATCTACCAATGACTGTCACTTTAAGCGATGATCGAATCGAAGCAATCGATATCGATACATCAGGTGAATCAGAAGGAATTGCAGATATTGTCTTTACTCGAATTCCCCAAGAAATCATTGATGGGCAAACCCTGAATGTCGATGCCGTTTCTGGGGCATCAGTCACCAGTCACGGGGTAGTTGATGGCGTGGCAAAGGCGGTACAACTTGCCGGAGCAAATCCGGATGCTTTAAGAAAGCGCCCCAAAACCGGCTTCATTCCTCAAACAAAAGCGGTAGAATACACAACAGATGTTGTTGTTGTCGGTGGTGGTGGCGCAGGTTTAAGTGCGGCAGCCAGTGTTTTACAGGCTGGAAAAAAAGTAATCCTCGTCGAAAAATTCCCTGCACTTGGCGGAAATACAGTTCGAGCTGGAGGACCAATGAATGCAGCGGATCCTGCTTGGCAAAATAGCTTTGATGCTTTGCCGGGTGAAAGTGCAACATTGGAAGAAATGCTGCATCTAGATGAAAGTACGATCGATCCAGAATATTTAGCCGATTTTAAAACATTGAAACAACAAATCAATGCTTATTTGAAGGAAACTACGGACACGAAAGAATATCTTTTTGACTCCTCAATTTGGCATCGAATCCAAACGTATCTTGGAGGAAAACGGACAGACTTAAAAGGAAATGTCATTTATGGTCAATACGATCTTGTAAAAATCTTAACGGATCATGCATTGGAATCAGTCGAATGGTTGGAAGAAGTTGGCGTAGCGTTCGATAAAAATCACGTGGATATGCCTGTTGGTGCAAAATGGCGTCGGGGACACAAACCTCTTAAAAGTGAAGGCTTTGCCTTTATCTCTGCATTGAAAGAGTTCGTTGAGAAAAATGGCGGCACAATTCTGACCGATACACCAGTCAAAGAATTACTGATTGAAGATGGCAAGGTAGTAGGTCTTATTGGTCGAGGCATTAATAATCAAAAAGTCACGATTCATGCAAAAGCAGTGGTTTTGGCTTCAGGTGGTTTTGGTGCCAACACGAAAATGTTGAAACAATACAATACTTACTGGACACAAATTGATGACGACATTAAAACATCGAATTCACCTGCGATTACCGGTGACGGAATCAAACTAGGTGAAAGTGCGGGAGCGGATTTAGTAGGTATGGGCTTTTCACAAATGATGCCTGTTTCTGATCCGAATACCGGAGCACTATTCAGCGGGTTACAGGTACCGCCAGCAAACTTTGTTATGGTTAATCAAAAAGGCAAACGGTTCGTTAATGAGTATGAAAGTCGGGATGTTCTGACTCAAGCGGCCATTGATAACGGCAGTCTGTTTTACTTGATTGCCGATGATGAAATTAAAAAAACAGCTTACAATACAAATCAAGAAAAATTAGACAAACAAGTTGCTGCAGGAACCTTATTCCGATCAGAAACGATTGAAGGGTTAGCAGAGCAACTTGGAATGGACCCAGCAACTCTGAAAGACACGATTGAAAAATATAACTCTTATGTAGATGCAGGAAATGATCCTGAGTTTGGCAAAGATGTTTTCGATCTAAAAGTTACGAAAGCACCATTCTATGCAACACCAAGAAAACCAGCTGTTCACCACACTATGGGTGGATTGAAGATTGATACGCAGACACATGTTTTAGACAAAAATGGAAAACAAATTTCTGGATTATATGCTGCCGGGGAAGTTGCCGGTGGAATTCACGCAGGAAATCGTTTGGGAGGAAATTCCTTAACGGATATCTTTACCTTTGGACGAATCGCTGGGAAAACGGCAATCAAAGATTTTTTTGAATAAATGATTCATCCATAGTGTAGGAAAAAATTTGCTAAATCAGTGAGTAGAAAAATGCTCATTGATTTAGTAAATGGATTGTTCGTTTAGCGGTTTTAAAAATCCATGTGAATTTTGTAACAATAATAGCAATGGAGGAAGAAAATGGAAAATAAATCATTGAATCGCTGGCCAGTTCTAATTGCTTCAACAGCAGTCTTGCTGTGTACTGGTGCAGTGTATGCGTTTAGCGTTTTTGCAGGTCCACTAAGTCAATTAAAGGGTTGGAGCATGTCAGAAATTATGTTGGCGTTTACTATTAATGCCGCTGTTGGACCAATCACTATGATTCTTGGTGGGTTTCTAACAGATAGAGGGTTAGCCAAATGGACGATTTTCTTTGGTGGGATTCTTTTCGGCGTAGGATTTTTCTTGACTGGACTAGTAAATTCGCCAGGGATGCTTTATCTTACTTATGGTATTTTAGCTGGTTTGGGGCAAGGATTTGCTTATTCTGCTTGCCTAAGCAACACCTTACGCTTGTTTCCAGACAAACGTGGCTTAGCATCCGGACTAATCACAGCAGGAATGGGGGGGGCTGCAATTATTGCTGCACCAATTGCCAATAGTCTGATTGAATCACAGGATGCGTTGTACGCATTTCGGATGTTAGGAATCGCCTATATACTTGTCGTTGTCGTTGCCAATTTCTTTATTAAAAATGCACCGACTGACTTCAAGCCAAAGGGATGGACAGCGCCGGTTGTAAAAAGTGGCAATAGTTCAATTAATAAAAATTGGAAAAAGATGTTGCAAACACCAGAATTTTATTTAATTATTTTTATGCTGGGCGTCGGTGCATTCTCCGGATTGATGATTGCATCAAATGCTGCAGTCATTGGACAAGAAATGTTTGGTTTAACTGCGGCAGCTGCTGCGTTTTACGTAAGTCTTTATTCTCTAAGCAATTGCTTGGGTCGCGTTCTTTGGGGAACCGTCTCTGATCGTCTTGGGCGGACAAAAACGTTGCTGATTATCTATACTGTGGTGGCTTGTTCACTATTAGTATTAGCTTTGCTTTCGGGAACGGCAGCTTTTGCTATCGGTATTATCGGCTTAGGTCTATGTTTTGGTGGCGTGATGGGAGTTTTTCCATCAATGGTTATGGAAAACTACGGTCCTGTCAATCAAGGTGTCAACTACGGTATCGTTTTTATCGGGTATTCGACGGCAGCCTTTTTTGGACCAAAAGTTGCAACCGGGATGGCAGCGAACCACAATGGTGACTTTACCCAAGCCTTCTACACAGCAATTGTACTAGCTGTTGTGGGACTATTGTTGGATCTCGTTTATATCCAACGAAAGAAAAACCAACAAGCAGAACCATTGGTTAAAGGCAGATAATCAAAAATAGACAACTTGGGTCGTTTTTCCTTTTTTTAGGAGAAGCGGCTTTTAATTTCGGCATAGTAAACAAGATAAAATCTTTCTGTGACTGATAGATATTAACTAATTTTAAAATACACCTTACTTAGGTGAAATCTCTTCCAAAAACAACATTCTTTTAAAAAGTGAGGAAAGAATGTTATAACTAGAGTAATGAAAAATAAAAGGATGGATAAGAATGACAAAAATAGACGGAACGTTTACGTTTCCAAGAGGATTGTCAGTAAAAAATCGGATCGTTATGGCACCAATGACTACAAAAATGTCTTTTTATGATGGGGTAGTAACGCAAGATGAACGGGAATATTATGGCTTGCGCTCTGGTGAAGCTGGCATAGTAATTACTGGTGCAGCAAACGTTCAAGAAGATGGAAAAGGCTGGGAAGGGGAGTTAGGCGTGTATGATGACCGTTTTATTCCCGGGTTAGCAAAATTGGCTTCAACCATCAAAGAAAATGGTACGAAAGCCATTCTGCAAATTTTTCATGGAGGACGAATGACAAACTCAGCGATTTTGCGGGGAACCCAAACTATCGCACCCAGCGCGGTTGCCGCTGAACGTCCAAAGGCAGAAACACCTCGTGAAATGACTTCAGAAGAAATTTACACCTTGATTGATAATTTTGCAAAGGCTACTGAAAGAGCCATTAAAGCAGGGTTTGACGGGGTTGAGCTGCATGGAGCCAACACTTATTTAATTCAGCAATTCTTTTCTCCTCATTCCAACCGTAGGGAAGACGAATGGGGCGGTACGTTAGATAAAAGATTTCATTTTATTGATTTATTGGTAGATAAGGTCTTGGAAACAGTGGATAAAAGCGACGCGGAAGACTTTATTGTGGGGTATCGTTTTTCTCCAGAAGAATATGAAACGCCAGGGATTCGATTTGATGATACTTTGTTCCTTATCGATCAATTAGCAAATAAAAAACTGGATTACCTACATCTTTCTCTTAACGATTTTGCGAAAGTCTCTGTTAGTGAAAACTACCAAGACAAAGCAATGATGGATTATGTGGCAGAGAAAATTGATCATCGGCTACCTTTGATTGGTGTAGGGAATGTCCGAACCAAAAAGGATGCAGAAAATGTCTTAAAACAAGCAGATTTTGTTGCGATTGGACGGGCAATCTTGATTGATCCTCATTGGCCAAGTAAGGTCTTGAATAATCAAGAAGAACTATTACGCACCCGTCTTAGCCAGTATGACCGTGAGGAACTGCTTTTACATGATGGTGTCTGGGAATTTTTAATCAATATGATGCCAGAACGATTAATTGATTAACCTAAAAAGTGTATCCGGATTTTCAAGTCCAGATACACTTTTTTTGATTATTGTTTTACCACTGGAATCCAAATTTCACCCGTTACCTGATTTTCTTTTTGTTCATTCACAACGACAGTATTAGGACCACCTACATAGGCATAGTCAGAAAGATTCATCAGAACGTCTCCAAAAGCACTGCCTGTCAATTGCATAGCCAAAGATTCAATATCAGAAGAAGTTCCAGAGATAATAAGATATTCGCTTGCAGGAAATTCAATGTTCCGAGTGACTTCCGGCAATGTTTCATCCGTCTGTACTCCGAAGTAATACATCATTTTATCGTCATAAGCTTCATTTACTAGAAATAATTCTGGTGTTTTTGCTACTGATTTCAATTTATCAAAAGTTCCGTTTGTTTGAATTTTTTTATAAAAATCTGCTTTTTCTTGATTGATCCCCATAAAATCTGTGTAATGGCTTTTTAATTCTACGCCTGTTCCGGCAACGTTGAAACTTGCTTTTGATTGTAATTTATAGTCTGTCATTTTAATTCCACCTTTGTTTTTATTGCCATTCTTGCTGACAAGGTTATAATAAACCTTAATCATATCAAAAAGTGATACTGTTTAAGGAGTCGGGATGAAAAAAGTAGAACGAATCAATACAATGATGCGCTATATCAACAATCGTGGTCATTTTACAATTTCTGAATTAATGACCGAGTTTCAAGTTTCCCGCGCGACAGCTATTCGCGATGTGCGAGAAATTGAGGCCAGTGGTATGCCCTTGGTCTCAGAAGTTGGTCGAGATGGCGGCTATTCCGTTATCCAAAATTCTCTTTTACCTGCGATTCGGTTCAAAGACGATGAGGTAAAGGCGCTTTTTCTTGCTTTTATGGCTACACGCAATCAGCAGCTTCCTTATTTAAAAAGTCGCCAGTCTTTGACCGAAAAATTATTAGGACTGCTTTCTGAAAGTCAGCAGGAGGAATTGATTATTTTGAATCAGTTGATTCAGTTTGCGAGCACTAATGCTAAAAATCCGGAGCTGCTCGAACTCAGCGATCAGCCTTCACCTATGGTAGAGAAAGTCATCCGTTTAGCTTTGAAAGATGTTTATCTGAATATAGTGGTGGAAGAGGGGAACAGACAGGAAACTTCCTTCATCTATCTTCTTCACCTTTATCAAGAAAATGGAGCATGGTTAATTGATGGCTTTGATCTCGACAAAAAAGAAGAGAAAATAATTTTTGTTAAAGATATTCTGGAGATTAATTTGGCACCCTCAAAGAACACATGGACAGAAAAAAAGATTCGTATGTTATTGACGCAACAAGCACCTGTAAACAATTTCAAGTTGCAGCTTAGTGGTACTGCCATCTCACAATTTAAAAAATACCATCCAATTCATTTACTGCTGGCTTATACTTCACCGTTTCAGTCAACAGCCATTGTAAAAGGATTTATTGATTTAAATGATTCTAAAAAAATTCAAGAGGCCATCAATTGGTTGTTGTTTCTTGGTGAGGAGTGTAAGATTCTGGAAATTCCTGATATGGTTGAAAAGAAATTACAGGAACGAATTCAGGGCTATATTGGAAAATTTAGTGGATAAAATTGGAATTTTCTGCTTTATCTCTCCTATAAATTATAGGATTTCCCTGCTGTTTTTCTAAATGACTATCCGCAAAAATTTTTTCTTAGATAGTAATTTAGAAAATTGGTTCAGGAATTATAGCTAATCAATGACGTATTCCTAAATTTATTTTGTTTCATGAATATATACGAAGCAGTTAGGGGTTAGCTATAGGTATAAAGGCTCTGTCGATTAACAATCCATCTTTCAGAAAAATACAGATTTTCAGGAAAGATGGATAGAAAGACAAATACCTCCATACAAAACGAGTGCTATTCAATGAAAATGAAGCAACTTAACCTATGATAATACTTAATCTTTTAGATACAGGTTGCTAATATGGTTAATTATTGAAAAAATTATTCTTTTCCATAGCTTTCAGCGATAAAAATTGTTTTGTTTAGGCAATAAAAGAAACGAATCAACTGTATAAAAATTATGTAAACTAGGAATTAGATTTTTAATGTATAGCGGTTGTTTTTTTCATATGAACCTTTAGCAATTGGTTTGAATTTTTTAAGTCATATAAGGAATTGAAAATTCTAAAATAATATTCTAGTTCGTGAATACTGACGATTTTCTTTAAGACAATTATTGGGAAAACTTTTTCCTAGCAAAGTAAAAACCAAAGATTTATTCATTTACTTACTTGTTCTCTTTTTTATTTATAAAATAACAATCTTTCTTAAAAAACGGTTCTTTTCCGAAAATTAGATAGACTTTGATTTACTAGAATATTTTTACAATTTCATATAGACCTATTTTTGCGTACTTGCTTATTTATCGGAAAATATCATTGCGTTATCAAAGATTATGAGTTTTTTTGTTGACTTTTTGGTATATACCAATTATAATTATTATAGGCTCTTCCCTACCCTATAATTGAAAGGAATGAAAAAGAATGGATGAAGAACGTATTTATGAATGTATTCAAGATGAATTAAAAAACATGCCCGAGTTTGTTTCTGAATTTGTAAAGATAAAAACAGTCGGACAGTACTCTCCTCTTACAATTTACGAGTATCTAAAAAATTATCGTCCCTTCTTTGAATATCTGACACAACATCATTTGGTTGCTGAAACAAAGCCGGCTGATATCTCGATTGCATCGATGCAAAAGTTGACTGTTCTGGAATTAAATGATTATAAAGCATTTTTACAAACGAGAAAACCACATCGCTCCCCCGCTGCTCAAGCAAAAGTTGCGACTAGTTCACCAAAGAAAAAAGCTAGAAAAGCTAAGTTATCAACGGTGACCGTGCAACGAGCAATCACTGCCTTAAAGGTTCTCTTTAAATTTTTGACTGAAAGTTCTGCGAATAAATGGCATAAACCCTATCTCGAGCATAATCCGATGAATGAAGTAAAAAGTGTTGCCGTCAAAATGACGCTACAAGCTCGGGCAGATAAAATTTCTGACTATCTTTTTTTAGGAGAGCAAACGCAGGAATATCTGGACTTTATTGAAACAATTTATCCGACAAAAATTTCTGCTCAGGCAAAAAAATTTTATGATCGTGACAAAGAACGAGACCTCGCCATCAATGCATTGATTCTCTACTCCGGTTTGCGACTTTCAGAAGTCGTCAATATTGATTTAGAAGACTTATCCTTTGAAAAAAATCGGGTTCGAGTTGTCCGTAAAGGTGCTAAAGATGATGCCGTTTATATTGGTGCAAAAGCAATGGAATATCTCGCAGCATATATCGAAATTAGAGCAAGTCGTTATAAACCAGATGAGGATGAACCTGCATTTTTTCTTTCTAGAAGCAGTAAACAAGCCAAAAGAATGACTGGTTCTGCCATCGAAAAAATGGTTGGTAAATATTCTGAGATGTTCAAAATTCGCATTTCTCCTCACAAAATGCGGCATACCATGGCAACTCGCCTGTATCTCAATACGTTGGATCTTATGCTCACAGCAAAACAACTGGGCCATAAGGATACCTCTACCACTACTCTTTATACAAGTATTGCCAACGATGATACCAAGGATGCACTGAATAACTTGTGAAAAATGAACTTTATATTTCAACAACAAAAAAGCAGAGAAAATCCGCCATTTTCATTTTGGCGTTTATTTCTCTGCTTTTTTGTTGAAATAACATGATACTTCCATAGAAAACATTCAATTATCGTGTATTGCCCAGTTGCTTGTCAACCAGGTTAAAATTCAACTTCCTCAGTTTTTTGAAGCGACTGAAAGAATAGTTGCGTTAATAGTAACTGGTGATACAGTATTAACAGCTGATTCACCTTCAAAGGTAATGACCACGGATGTATTGATTTTTAGTCTTTAGCAAATTCCAGATAATTTTTAGTAGTAACTGCTAATTCTACTCTTTCTATTTCAGGATTAGTTGTTGCTAGCAGGATAAGTGAACACCTGTCATCCGTTTTTTCTATGTTGAGAATGGTACCATCTAGTGCTGTTTGATTGGCATTATTTACTCTAGTAAAGAAAAGAACGGCGAAGATGGTCAGTATTGCTAACAACGACAATATAACTACTCTTTTTTTCATTTATTATTCTCCTAAAGATACTATAACATCAATAGACATTTTGCTTATGTATTCGCGACCAACTCAGATTAGTGAAATAAATAGGACTGACAATACGTCTGCCGACTATATCACCATCATGCCCCATGTCCTTCAAAAGGATTTGAAATAAGAAACGAATATTAACTCTGCTCATTGTGTAACCTAAATTGTTTCGGAGATTGACCATAATATTCGCCAAATTTTCGAATGAAATAAGAAACATTAGGTAATCCTATGTCAGCAGCAATTTCTTTTATTGTCTTAGTTGAATTCAGTAATTCTCTTTTTGCATGGTCCATCCGAATAGCCATTAATCTTTGCTGCGGCGTTTGGTTGGTTACTTTCTTAAAAACATGCCGCAAATGAGATTCTGATCCGCGAGCCAAATAAGATAACTCCTCTAATGTCAGATTCAATTGATAATTTTTCTGTAAAATTGTTTCTATCTCCTTTGCCCACAGCACATCATCGATTACTTCATCTGTTGGTCGGCATCTTTTACAGGGGCGATAGCCTTGTTTTTCTGGTTCACTCAAATCGTAATATATTTCTATATTTTCTTTATTCGGGATACGTGAATGACAAGATGGTCGGCAAAAAATCTTGGTTGTTTTTACTGCGTAACGAAACAGGTCATCATAGGTTTCATCATTTTCCACAATTGCTTGCCATTCTTTGTTAGTGACCATTTTATGCCTCCTTTAAATGCGTATATTTTCCAATTTTTTTCTTTCTACTCCTTCTAAAGCCAACAATGCAATTTTGCGATTCATTCCACCGGCATAGCCCGTCAAAGAGCCATCCGTTCCCACCACTCTATGACAGGGAATTAAGATAGTTATTGGATTGTGTCCAACAGCTCCCCCAACAGCGCGGGCAGAACTTTTTTTGCCATTTTCTCGGTTAAATATCTTATCAGCAATTTCTTTATAAGTAATTGTTTGACCATAAGGTACGCCTTCTAAAATTTCCAATACTTTTTTTCGAAATTCTGTTACTTCGGGTGCAAGGAATGATTGGTCTACTTCTGGATTTTTCCCTGCAAAATACTGTTCTAACCACTTTTTTACCCATTTGGTGACCTGATTGCTTCCGCTGTTTATGACTGATAAATCATATTGTGAACCATGATACGATTGATTTTCAAACCAAATACCTTTAACTGTTTTTTCATCACACAAAATATCTAGCTTACCTAGCGGTGATAAATAGTCACTTTTATATAGCATATTTCTGATCCTCCTGTTTAAAGCTGCTAAACGACACCAAATAATTCTAATTAGGTTCCTACGTAATCTAATAGTAACAAAAATTAGGTGCAAAAAATATCACTATGTGGCTTTTTAATTCATTGTTTGGATTTCCTTTATAAATAAAAAAGCAGAGAAAATTACCCAATTTTTTGGCAATCAGTCCCTGCTATTATATATTGTTTTTATAAGGCTAAATTTTTAGAGGCTAGTCAACTTTTGAAACTAGCCCAAACGTTTGATGGTTTCGACTGGATGATCTTATCCCTAATAAATGCGGGTATGCCTATTTAATCTCTAATAAATTTTGGTAGAGTGGTTTCGTACGCAAATCGTATACGCCCAAAGAGCCCTTTGCTAGTTCAAAGACCCGTAGCACTTCTTTACTCGTTGGTGTTGGATAAATCTGATTTAGATATGCATTTTTTTCAAAAATTTCATCTAAATATTTTGTCCCAATTTCTTCCACTTTTCCTTTGACTGTGATTGAGATTGAAGACATGGTATCTTCTCCCTTTATTCCCGTAATCGCAACGTATGGGTGAGTTAATAGTTGAGTATAAAATGGTTTAGTATTTGCGGTTAAAAAGAATAACTTATTTCCCTTTATGAGCATCACATCAATAATACGAGATTCAGGCATGCCATTTTTATCTACTGTTGAAAAGACGGTATACTGAATTTCATCTTTTAAAAATTGTAAATAGTCTGCGATGGTCATTTTGTTGTGATCCATTTGTGTCACTTCTTTCTGTTCATTTTTTCACGGAAACCACACTTGGTTATCTAACAACTACATGCGTAAGGTAACTGCTACATTCAAAACAAGTCCAAAAATCAAGAAAATCCATGTCCAATATTTATTTGGTATGAAAAACAGTGAGGATCGATCTTTTACTTGAACCCGTTCGCCTGTCTGCTCATTCACATGGGTTTGGACTTCATCTGAAATATAGCGTTTCGTCAGAAAATAATTTATTCCCGCAGTTAATAGCGTAGTAAACAAACCTTCTATAAAGAAAATTATAGGATTTGAATCACCTAATGGCAGACGATTAATAAACCAGTAACCTAGAACGCTCCCGATAATAAGTGCTAACAGCACTAATCCACCTTTTTCTCGCCAAATAATCATATTACTTCCACTCTATTCTTACTAAATTTTTCTTGAGAAATTCTGAGCACTTTTTACCTATAGAGTTTTCTAAAATTTGTACTTGTAATGCGTTCTTGTCATTAGAAAATGTTCTGTAGAATTGCGCCTCATTTGTTTTATTATATAAGAATTTAAAAACAAAAACGTGTCAATCTTTAACCTCAAGTGAACAATTTATGACAAGTTATAAAAAATATCATGAAATTTGGCGAAAAATAGAGTTGTTAGAAAAAATTTATTTTTGCGTATCAATAGTCGTTACATTTACTTATTCATTCTGTAGGATATTCCTGATAATCATTCATTTATCAAGAGATTCGGGTGTAATTGATAATTCATTTAGTTGGGAAGTTTATTTTAAGGCCAATTCAATAGTTGTATCACCAATATGGACAAATACTGAATGATAGACATCATATTCAGGGTAACTGTAAGTTGCCTGATAATATTCTTGTCCGTTTAAAATAACCCGTTTTCCATTTTTTTGCTTGTATGAATTTTTTCCATTGCTGTCATTACTTAAAATAATTTCTGCAGCTTTTTCAGTGATTTTAGCATCATCACCAATTTTCAAATTAAGGACAAGTGTTGTAGGGGTTACTTTTGCAAATATATCCGACTGAAGGTCCGTGTTCTCAGCTTCCATCCTTAAAGAAGGCATGGCTTGTTTCGTCACGTTTTGAATAGGCAATTCCCAACGTCCGGTCTCTTGAACAAAATCCTCTCTGACCTTTTCAGTATGAAAATCAGAGTCAGAATTTTTAGTACTTCCCCCCACACTCGTTGATATTTTTGTAACGATTACTTTTGCTTGCTGCAGTTCTTTTCTTAAGTCAGTATTTTCCAGCGTTTGTGTCACAGTAAAATCAATAGTATGATTATTCTTATCTATCCTACTATTCTCTGTATAGTTTCCTTTGATCTTGGGCAAATAGTCCTTTTCGGTTAGACCGCTGTTGAAATCGAATAAAACATGATCTTGCTTGTCAAGAATCGCAAAGTTAATCACATATTGATTATATTTATCCTTCAGTAGCTTTGATTTTTCTGAAAGTTCGGCAGATAAGGACAATCCGATTTCGTTTTGATCGAAATATATCTCGTTTAATCGCATGATAATTCCCTGATCCTCAACAAAATAATCTTGTGATTGGACAAAATTTGACTGAACAAGTTTTTCAGAGGTAAATTGGTCAAAATTTAAAAAATTTCTCAAAGCATTACCAATGGGAGCAGAAAATACTATTACGGAAAAAATACAAATTGCTGCAGAGAACAAGAAAAAGTAGTTTATGTGCTTACTTTTAGTTTTTTTGGTTGATTTTTTCTGTATTCCATTTTCGATTTCAGAATAAACTTCATCAAGTGATTGCCGGACAACCCTTGGCATTTCTTTAGATGTATTCATGGCTTGTCTAATTTTCTCATCAAAATTATCCAAATTATTCATCCTCCTTCAAGTCTTTCAATGTTCTTTTAAGCAGTATTTTTCCTCTAGCTAGCTTCGACTTTATCGTGCCAATCGGTTCATTCAAAATCAAACCTATTTCTTTAATGCTAAACCCGCTTTGATAATATAAAATGAGTGGAATACTATAAATCGGATTCAATGTTTTGGTGATAAATTCCATCAAAAATTCTGATTCATCGATTTTATTTTGAGAATAATATTTATCTTGGTTGATTTTTTCTATGTCAATGGTGGAAAATCGTTTATTTTTTTCAAGGAGATTCTTACATTCATTAATCAAAATACGACAAAGCCAAGTTTGAAAATAAGCTTCATTTTTAAGCGTATTGATCTGTAGATATGCTTTTAACATTGTTTCCTGCAATACGTCGGCACAATCTTGGTCATTACCAAGAATTTTGTAGGCAATGTTGAAAAGGCGGTTTTCCTGCTTTCTAACAAGTAAGACAAAAGCTTCACCATCTCCCTGTTTTGCTCTCTTTACTAACAATTCATCAGTCAAAAGTATCTATCCTCCCAGCTTTACTATGTATGATTTTTTTCCTTACATCTATTAGACAATTAAAGAACAAAAAAGGTTGCATTGAAAGCAAAAAAAAGAATTATGATCCTCATTAATCATAATTCTTCATAGATAGGTAAAAAACTATTTATACTTTCAGTCTATTCCCCAAGGCCAGCTCAATACAGGACTCAATCAGTTGAGAAAGAGAGTTACCTGCTGCGGCCATCATTCTGGGGTATCGACTGTAAGAGGTGAACCCTGGTAAAGTATTGATTTCATTGATTACCAACTGCCCGTCTTCACGCAAAAATAAATCGATACGGGCAAGTCCTTCACAACCTAAACTTCGAAAAATTTCTTTAGCAGTATGTTGAATTTCTTTTCTTTTTTCAGCCGGTATATCAGCTGGGACGGTAAAAAAAGAATTTTCTGAACCATTTTCCGGTGTTTCTTCTTGATGAATACGAAAAATACCGTGGGATAAGGTAATTTGATCAACTTCACCAACGACAAGATTGTCGCGGTTTCCTAAGACAGCACAACCAACTTCCGCTCCGATAACCGCTTCTTCAATCAGGATTTTGGTGTCATATTTCCTAGCCGCTTCAATCGCAGCCCATAACTCTGCTTGTTTTTTCACTTTTGTCACGCCAAAGGAGGAGCCTGATCGTGCAGGTTTGACAAAAACAGGATAGGAAAAGTTCTTTTCTGCAATGTTTGTCTCTTCATTAATGACTGAAAAATTCGGAGTTAAAAATCCGGCGTTTCTGGCAACGGTGTAAGTCAATGCTTTATCCATACAGATAACGGAGCTTTCAATTCCGCACCCTACATAAGGAATACCGGATAATTCAGATAATCCTTGGATTGCTCCATCCTCTCCGGTTTTTCCGTGAAGCGCTGAAAAAGCTACATCAATAGGAATAAGCTGATATTCTTTTTCTTTTAAGACAATCAATCCGTGAATCGCTTTGTCCGGTGAAAGGATTGCTGGCTGACAACTCTCCTGCTCCCAGCCAATTTTTGGCCTACCGCATAATCGCCAGGCACCTTCTTTGGTGATTCCAATATAAATTGGTTGAAATTTTTCTGTATTGATATGCTCGGCAATTTCTCTTGCGGATTTTACAGAAACTTCATGTTCCTCTGAAGCTCCTCCAAATAAAATGACGATGTTTAACTTACTCATACTGATTTCCCCTTCTAAAATTAGTTTATTATTGCGCTAAATATTCTTCTAAACAGATTGCTTGATCGTAAATTTTTGTAGCAGCAGCAACCCCCACATATCGATAATGCCACGGCTCATTGATTACTCCAGTTATGGTTGTTTTATTTGCGGGATAACGATTGATGAACCCAAATTTATGGGCGTTTATTTTTAACCAGCCATACACCTCCTCAGAGGAAGAACGCAGCTGATCTTCATTGATATCTACGGCAATTCCTAATTGGTGCTCACTCGTTCCAGGAAGTGCAACCCATTGTTCCGCTTTTTCTTCTGCTTGATTTTTACCGTACCCCTCAGACTGATACTCAGCAATTTTTTCATCCAGCAATTTCTGTTGCTCTTTTGTACTTCGATATCCAGACACAACTACCGGATAAACGTTCTCTGCTCTTGCTGCATCAAACATTTTTTGCAGAAAAGGATAAATTCGCTGATCAATTAATTGCCCATTCGATAGTTCTTTTAATTCTACCGAATAGTTGTTAGGTATTGTGTGCCATTTATTAACAAGAATAAGAGCCCAGTCAGATGAATCAGTAGTCGTTTTTATTGTAGACTGCGCATCTGTCGTAGCAAAACCAAGCACGGATTCCTCAAAAAAGTCATGTTTATTCTCTGGTATACCAATGAAATAAACCAGCCCTGCTACAAGTACCAAAAGGAAGCTGCCGGTGGTTCGCCACCCTTTTTTCGTTTTGAAAAATCGACTTCCAAAAGTATAGATAAAAAATCCACCTAGACCACCAACCGTATTTAAAAGTAAATCATCGACATCAGAAATATCTTGAGCCAAGATATATTGCGCTAGTTCAAGCGTCAGACTCAGAAAAAATGATCCTGCCAAAATGCGTAGCAAATGGCGATGTTTTGATGATAGGACCGTAACCATATATCCAAATGGGACAAATAAAAGAGCTTTTCCTAACAACCTACTGGCTCCAGCTAGAGAAGCTCCGCCCCTAAATGGAATGATATTGATGCTTCGTCCACCTAAATTTTCAACTTGAAAAAGAGATAGTTTGAGAACAATCAGTAGATAAACGACCAGTAATATGGTAATGATTATTTTTTCAATAGTTGCTTTTTTCATATGATTTCTCCTCTAAAAGTAATAACTTTGTTCTACGGTCATTATTATGGCAAAGCTATCTGTATCTAAACTGGATATTTCCTGTAGTTTTTCTGTAGAGACAAAAAAAACGACCAATTTCATGGTCGTTTCTACATTTATTTAGATACTTTTGGGAAAAGTAGCCTGAAACAATACGCCTTCTTCCGTGTTTTCTAATTTAAATTCGGTATTCATTTCATTCAGTAGTCTTTGCACGATGGTCAGACCTAGTCCACTGCGATGTTCTTTTCCCGTTCGTGCTTTGTCACCTCGATAAAATGGGTCAAAAATCTTTGTCAAAATTTTATTATCGATTTGCGCCTGTGCATTCAAGACGTTTAGTCGATAACTGTCAGAATACTCTTCACTCCAAATACAAATTGTCGCTTCATTCGGAGAATTTTGTAGCGCATTGGCTAGGACATTGGACAAGACTTTTCTTAACATGTTCACATCAGCAAGAATAAATGTTTCTGCTGGAATAGTTATCTTGATAACCTGTCTTGATTCTTCAAGCAACGACTGGTATGGCAGTAGAGCTTCATTGACAGACGAAAGTAAATCTACTTTTTCAGGTGATGCAATTATTTTTCCATCGTTCAGTTTAACTAATTCCAATATCTCAGAAACCAGCTCACTTTGCCTATCCATTAATTTCAAACATTCCCGCAAATATTTAGGATGATTTTTATATTCTCCGATGTTTGCCAGCATCCCCTCTAATAAAATACTCGTGGCAGCAATCGGTGTTTTCAATTCATGAGAAGCCGCTGAAAAGAAATCTCTTTGAGCTTCTTCCATCTCCCGCTCGCGGATAATCTCATTTTGTTGGTGGGCAATTGTCTCTTTTAGTTTATGATACATTGAATGAATATCTCGGGATAAATCCCCCAATTCATCTTTACGATTCGGCAAACTTTGGGTCATATCTTCAAGCTTAGACATTTTCTTTGTATCTTCTGCCAGCCTTTTTATGGGATCAGCAATTTGCTTTGTAAAAACATACGCAATCACTAAGCACAAAATCACAATAAAGATAAAAATAAGTAATCCCCGCAAGAGCATTTCCCGATGAAATTCCGTCAGAACTGGACGAGTTTGGGCAATAATGGAATACCCCAAGGAATCATCTTTATAAACGACATAATAAAAGTCCTTTTGTGCATCAGCTGTAATATCTGCTTCAGGAGTGGCGTAAATTTCCTGATTTCTACCACTAGCAATCGCAAATTCAAAAGATTGATTCTCGTTATAAAATTTTTCAGCTACCTCCGGGATGTTGTCATAATCACTGTTTTTTACTCGATTTACTAATGGCTGATAAGAAGTAAAAATTTGCTCTTTTTCCACCGACCGATACAAGGTGAAAAACTGATTATAAAATAATCCCGCCGTGACAAGAACTAAAAACAGCATGGCAAGAATCGTATAGCTGAATATTTTTAGAAAAATCCCATTTTTCCTCATGGTTTCTCCTCTAAATAATAACCCACGCCGCGTACTGTTTTAATAATATTTTCCGGCAGTTTATTTCTTAAATTTTTGATGTGGGTATGAATTGTACTTTCGTCTCCCTCAAATTCATAGCCCCAAACACGAGACAAAATAAATTCGTGGGTGAGCGTCTTCCCTTTGCTTTGAATCATCAGCATTAAAATCTCAAATTCTTTTAATGTAAGTCCTAACTCTTCTCCGTCATAAGTTCCGTTGAAACTTTCTGGAAAAAGTGTCAGTTTCCCCCGATGAAGCTCCTTTGATAAAGCACCTGTTCGGCGAAGCAGAGCTTCTACCCGTTTTAGTAATAATTGAATTTTAAATGGTTTCGTTACATAATCATCGGCCTCTTCATCAAAGGCTTTTAGCTCATTTTCATCATCAGATAGAGCTGTCATCATTAAAACAGGGGTATCGTTAAGCTTCCGTAATTCCCGTAAAAGCTCATGTCCATTCATTCCCGGCAGCATGATATCCAGAATCACCAACTGATAGATGGTTTCATACATTTTTTCATACGCATCATTTCCATCTGAACAGGCATCCACCTCATACCCAGCTTAAGTCAAAAAAGTTTTTACTGTATTGCAAATATTCTCATCATCTTCGACAAGCAAAATCCGTACAACCATATTTTCCCCTCCCATTAGAAATTTTACTAGGACAATCTGTGTTTTTTCTGTATTTAAAATTATTTACTTTTTCGAAAATAAATGCGTTACACGAGAAAAAAATTTTTAGGTCTTCATACATCAAGTTATACCGCAAAAATGCTAGAATATCGAGTATAGTCTTAATGAAAGTTACTATTTTCTTTCCTGTAGTTTGCATTAAACGATTTCTTTATTTACTACTAATTTATGACTCAAAAATAACCCATATAAAATAAATAGTTGAGTGTTCCTATTTAAAAATGATACTATGAATTGTACGTAATCTATTCAGCAATTTAAGATATCCTATGATTATTATTTCTTAAAAAATAACTAATTATCTTCTCTTGCGTCAACTGACTAACCATTTTCCAAATAAGCTATTTTCTTAAAGTCCCTATTCTTACTAAAAAGGAGCTCACCGTTATGAAAATCATCAAAGTCAGCACCGCTTCCCATGACCTTCGTCCCGCAATCAGCAAGATATTTGTTGAAGGTTTCTATGAATGGTTAAAATTTTTCTCCAAAGATAAAGAAAAATTAGCCCAAACCTTTACACATATTTTTAATCCAGAAGTTTTTTATGCCGCGGTAGAAAATGATATCGTTTTGGGTTTTGCAGCCTGTAGTGATGGCACAAATCCATCGGTTCAATTAAAACAGCAAGAATTTAGAAAACACCTTGGATTCATCAAAGGAACGATCGCCTATCGTGTTTTGAGACGCGAATTTGAGGAAAAACCGTACCCTTTTGAAATTTTGCCAGATATGGGTGCGGTGGAGTTTGTTGCTACAGATAGTCAACATCGAGGCAGAGGCGTAGCAACACAAATTATCCGCTATATTCATGAGACTACTCCCTATACTACGTATGTTTTAGAAGTAGCCGACACAAATACCAAAGCACTCAAGCTTTACGAAAAACTTGGTTATCACGTCTTTAAATCCGTTGCGGAACGTCACGCTAAGCGTAGTGGTTTTAATTTTTATCTGTACATGGAATATACAAAATCATGATAGGTACTCTAACTGCAAAGTTGCTTATTTGGCAACTTTTTTTGTAACGATAATCAAAAATTATTTTCTTTCTGCAAAAAATCTTGTTGATAATCTCTCACATATTCCTCGAAAGAAGTCGCTTTTCGCCCTAAAACTTGTTCAACTGTCGCTGTTACCTTCTTTGCATTCCCAAGTTGGGTGATGAGGTAAAGCATCACCATCACATTCACGTAGTCTTTTTTTATTCCTCTTTGCAGCATGGTCCTACGAAAGCCCAATAAGCTTGGTTTGCTGTAACTAATTGTTTTCCCTAAAATATTGGTCATAATCGCTGCAATTTCATTATACGTCCATGCTTTTTCTCCAGTTATTTCCAGTTCTTTGTTTATGTAATCGTTCGATAACAGGCATTTTGCACTGACTGCGGCAATATCTCTTGTATCAATGAAACTGGTTCTTGAGTTACCGGCTGGAATGTACAATTCATGATGATCACGAATATCTGCTACATGTGTGGTGTTTAGATTTTGCATAAAGAAGCTTGGTCGGATAAACGTATGAGGAATACCTAATTCAAGAATTTTCTTTTCAATTTTATGATGCGGGGTAACTGGATTCTTTTCAACGCCAATCAAGGAGACAAACACGACTTGTTTTATCTTTCTTGCTTTGACTTCCTCTAAAAAAGGAAACATATCTTTTTTTGGATCTGCTAGTTGTGGAGGACGAATAAAAAATACTCGATCAACATTTTCTAATGCTTTTGAAAAAGTCGCTGGGTTCAGAAAATCAAATTTAATCAGTTCTACATTGGCAAAGTTCGCAAAGCGAGTGGTTGCACTCTCAGGATGAAAAATGCCAGCAATAACTTGAACATTTTTATTTTTTGATAACTCTTTTATTAGCGGAAATCCAATATTTCCTGTTCCACCGATAACTAATATTTTTTCCATTAGACTACTTCCCCACTATCTAATTTTTGTAAAATTTGATTTAATCGTTCACTCTCATTTTGAGAAAGCTTGGCGGTAAATTCCTCTAAAATTTGATTGCTGATTTTCACAGCTTTTGTGCAAATATCCATACCCTCTTGACTTAAAAATAAATCAAAAGCCCGACTATCCGCTTTATTTTTTCGTTTGTATATGAGTTTTTTATTTTCTAACCGTTTAATAATTGCCGAGATAGTCGGTTTATCCATATCAAGAATTTTTGCCAATTCATTAGCGGTCATTAACTTAGCATGGTCATAATGACTCAACTGCTGGATCACTGCCCACTGCTGCACCGTAATATCTAAAGGATGTAGCGCATAATTTAGTTTATATCTCAATTTTTTAGACACGCTCATTAATAAATAGCCCGTGTTACCCATTCAATCATCTCCTAATATGGTTAGTTTACTAACTATATTCTGAAAAGTAAAGCTTTTATCCAGGCAAAAAACGAAATTCATTCTTATCTCCAAAAAAACAGAGAAACTTTTCCAATTTTGGAATTTGCCTCTCTGCTTTCTTGTCTCTTTTAATAAGCTTGCTTCAAAAATTATTTTTTATAAAGTGCGAAAGTGTTCCTTCTGCTCTTTGTTCAAATGCTCCATTGCATATCTCAATTGAACGCGTGGCATATCATGCGCATATTTTTCAAGAAATGCGAGTAACTGTGTCTCATCTACATCACCTGCTGCCCGTAACATCCAGCCAGAAGCTTTATGAATCAGATCTTCCTGATCTTTTATCAGTAGCTTCGCAATTTCAAACGTATCTTTTATTTCTCCTTGCTTAATAAAAAAGCCTGTGGTGACAATAGCAGTTCGTCGTTCCCAAATATTTTGTGATTTTGCTAAATCATGAAGAACATCCCGAGGTTTATCGATTAAGTATCTTCCCACCACCCATGGTGCACTACGATCAACGATATCCCAATTATTAATGCGATCATGACGGCGCAAATAAAGCTCAAATAATTGCTTACGCTGATCTTCTGTAATTTTCTTGCTTCGTGCCTGCCAATCCATAACACTCACAGCTCCAACACGTGCTTCATGGATTGGGCTTTCTAAGACCTTTTCAATTTCTGAAAGTGGAAGCTGAATGAACTTCTTGGCTAATTTGAAGACATTCCCCATCCGTACACCGATAAAATAATCTTGCACCGACTGTTTTTCTTTTTCAAATGTAAAAAAGTGCTGATATTTATCCAGCTCGTCCTCAGATTGAAGGTCCTCTAATTCATCTAAAAATTGCGTAGCAGTTAGGTTCTTAGACATAAGAAATCTCCTTTTTTTTTAAATTATAGCGTAATTTTTGTGATTCGACTAATTTATTTCACATCCTATAGCTTCCTCAATATTATAGAGAAAGTATTCAAAAATCCTTTCCATTTTCAAATTGTTCCTTAACTAAAAAGAGCAGAAAAAGGAAAACCTTCTTTCTGCCCGTTTTAGTATTTGTGTGAAATTTCCACTTATAACGCTTCAACAATCTTTTGAAGAATATTCTCCACTGTCACGCCATTTTCAGTAAGTAATTCTGCTGCGTTGTAACGATCATGAAAGGCTTTTTCTAGCCCATAGGTTTGGACTTTAATCTTGGTGTTTCCAAAATAGTCGGCAACCGTTTGTCCGTACCCGCCATCGATGATCCCATCTTCCATTGTCACAACGAGTTGATGGTCAGCACTCAAATGATTAAGTAATTCCGTATCTAACCCCGAAATAAATCTTGGATTGATCAAGGTTGCTTTGATTCCATGCTTTTCTTCCAACCCTACTGCTACTTCTTCAGCCAACTGATAAAAATTACCAAGTCCGAGAAGAGCCACTTGTTTTCCTTCTTGGATCACTTGATTCTTGAAAAGTTGAGAATAATCGGTCGTATCTGGAATACCTGTTTCTTTTAGCGGACCAACAGGTACACGAATAGCAACCGGATGATTCGTTTGGTCAATAGACCAGTCAAGCATGGCAAGGTATTCTTCCATATTAGTAGGTGCAAGATAGACGATGTTTGGAATATGACTCAAATAAGAAATATCAAAAATTCCCAAGTGACTCTCATCATTCATTCCATTGACAGAGGCACCATAAACCAAAATTGTTCCTGGTAAATCGTTTAAGGCTAAATCATGAGAAATTTGGTCATAGCTTCGTTGCATAAAAGTTGATGTGACTGCCCAAATGGGTTTAACGCCATTCTTTGCTAAGCCCGCCGTCATACTTGCTGCGTGCTGTTCTGCAATACCCACATCCACAAACTGTTTGCCGACTTTTCTTCGCTGTTCCTGATTAAAAACAACCATGGGTGTTCCAGCATTGATTGCCACGACTTTAGGATCACTGGCCATTTTTTTCATTAAGAAATCGGTCGTGACACTTCCATAAGAATTCCCGCTGTTTCTTCGAGTGTATTCCCCGGTTTCCAAACTAAATGGACCGCCAGCATGGAATTTTTCTCGATTTTCTTCAGCAAATCTAAACCCTTTACCTTTGATTGTATGAATATGCAGCAAAATCGGATGATCAGAATCTTTTACCTGTTCAAACAGAGCAATCAATGCGTTTAAATCATTCCCATTATCAAGATAACGATAATCAAAGCCCAACGCTTTAAAGAAATTATTTTCTGCCGCACCGTTTGTTTCTCGTAATCCGCGCAGGTTTTGATAGATACCCCCATGGTTTTCGGCAATGGATTGATCGTTATCATTCACAATCACGATTGTATTTGTTCCTTGCTCAATAATGTTATTAAGCCCCTCATAAGCTAATCCACCGGAAAGTGATCCGTCTCCGATAACAGCAACGACATTACTAGTTTCCTCTTTTAAATCCCGCGCTTTTGCGACACCATTGGCTAAAGAAAGAGACGTTGATGTGTGACCTACCGTGAAAAGATCATGTTCACTTTCTTTTGGATTTGTATAACCCGAGACATCGTCATAATGTACTGAATCAATAAATGCTTGCACACGTCCGGTCAGCATTTTATGAATATAACTTTGATGGGAGACATCAAAAATAAATTTATCTACTGGTGATTGAAAAACATAGTGCATTGCAACGGTCATTTCCACAACACCAAGATTGGGACCGTTATGTCCTCCATGATGGCTGACCTTTTCTAGCAGTGCTTGTCGTGCTTCATCAACTAATAGTTGTAACTGTGCAGAGGATAATTTTTTTACATCCTCTGGACCTTTGATTGTTTCTAAAATCATAGTATTCCTCCTTCATTCTGGGTTAGTGTACACCTTAAACTGGACTTTAAGTCAAGTTTATTTTAGGATTTTTCAAAATATTTTCATCTATTTATTGAAAATATTTTGACTTTGCAAATAGTCTATGCTAAAAATAGACTATAAATAAGGGAATGAATGTCTCCCTTGGTATAAACCAAAACCGCAAAAGAGCTGATGACTTCTACAAGTGAACTTATTTGTAGATTTCTCGGCTTTTTTTATGATTTTTAGAAAGGGAAAAAGCGATGGAACAGACAAAAAAATATTTTTTAAAACAAGAAGGCGCGCTTTATGGCTCGGTTATTTTTGTTGCTAGTATGATGGGAATTATTTCCCACTACTTATTAAGCGTTTTGCACTTTGTTTCTACGTTGCGAGAAAATAATAACTTTTTCCTTTTTTTCTTGCCATTTATCGGAGTGCTGACTGCCTACGTCTATCAAAATTATGGAAAAGGCGCACAAAAAGGCAATAATTTAATTATTGAAAGTACTCAAAAAGAAGGACTGGTTCCATTACGGATGGCAGTATTTACCTTTATCTTTACCATCTTGACCCATTTATTCGGAGGATCTGCTGGTCGTGAAGGATCTGCGGTGCAAATCGGTGGCGTTTTATCGAACAAAACTGGGACCTTCTTCAAATTAGAGAAAGAGAAAAGAAAACAATTAATTCATGCTGGCATAAGCGCAGGATTTTCTTCCATCTTTGGTACTCCTTTAGCTGGTGCATTTTTTGGAATGGAAATGGTCTTTATTGGAAAACTAGAACGAAACTCTTTGATTCCCTGCTTTCTCGCTTCATATTTAGCTAATTTTATTTCTATTCAGATGGGAACGACTCATGAACTACATCAAATCAAAGATATTCCCCAATTCAGCGTATCTATTCTTTTGATTGTTGTGCTCGCATCTGTTTTGTTTGGTATTTTCGGCTATTTATTTGCTTGGTGGGTACACACGTTAAAAAGAATCTACCAAGAAAAGATGAACAATTATCTGCTTCGTGCCTTTATTGCTTCGGTTATTTTTGTTGCATTCATTTTTATTTTTAATGGTCAAAAATATGAAGGGTTGAGCTTGGGAATTATTGATGAAGCATTTGCAGGTGGTTCTTCCTTTTTCGATCCGATATTAAAATTATTTTTTACAGGTTTGACATTAGGGGCGGGTTTTCAAGGTGGAGAAGTGACCCCATTATTTGATATTGGCTCTAGCCTGGGAAGTGCGCTGGGAGGCTTCACAGGAATTTCCCCCTCCTTCTTAGCTGCTTTAGGCCTGATTGCTGTATTTGGTTGTGCAGCCAATGCGCCATTAACGACCATTATGTTAGGCATTGACCTTTTTGGAACAGAAGCTATTCCCTACTATGTAATCGCGGCTTTCGTCAGTTATCTCGTCTCCGGTCATCAAGGAATTTACACGTCACAAACTATTGTTCATTCCAAACTGTTCTTTTTAAAACACCACGAAGGTTATCAATTAAAGGATATAAAAAATATAAAGTAAGTCAAAAAAAACTGTTGTAGATGAAATATTGGTTCTTTGTCCAATGATGTTGGTGAAGAGTAATCTTAGAATTATTGGCGACCAACGGACTTTTTCATTGATAAAGCAGTGTTTTTTCGCTACAGAGGTACTGCAACAAACGTCCGCCGACAAGCTTCTATATTTAAAACGGTGTTTCGTGAGTTCAAGGTAGGTACAGTATTTTGAAACAACGTCATTCTTACTGTGATTGGATTCTTTGGCTGTATAGAGCAATTTTCCATGATGAATATTTCAGATTTGACCTTTGTATTTTTCCTTTGTTAGACAAATTTCGTTAAATGTAGCCGATTGATCTAGAATATCCAATCTTTCTTTGATAAGCTAAGTGTAGGACATCTTGATTCCTCCTTTTGGGTTGGTTCGCCAAATTAATTCTAAAGGATTTCAGGTTGTCTTTTCTATTGTTTTTGAAAATAAAAAAGATGCCAGTGAGATTCACCAACATCAAAAAGTATAGAGCCTAAAAATCAGTCATCTGATGCGACATATTTTCCATCTTCGGATAATTTATTAACTTGTTTTTCAGTCGTAGATGTATTGGTTGATGAAGAACTAGGTTTAGAAGTGCTATTACTCTTATCTGATGTATTTGTCGAACAACCGCCCCAAAAAAGCTTGCCAACATTAAAACCATGGTTCTTTTCATTTTTCTCTTTCCCTTTTTAAATAATATTATCTCCCTATTCTACTTAGCAATGAATACGGTGTAAATTGTCTACTTAGATTTTTCTATTTTTCAAGCAACCAATCCACAATATATTTAACTTCAATTCCATCTATTTGATTAATATCTTGGTATCTACCAGTGACTAGAATCTTTCTATAATTATCAATAATATTATTTAGATTATCTGTCTCGTGAGTATTATTAGGAAGATCATAAGTAACTTGAACATAAAGAATTTCATCTAATTTTCTAGCGATGAAGTCAATTTCCTTAGTTCCTAATCGGCCAATATCTACTTGATATCCTCTTCTCTTTAATTCAATAAATACTATGTTCTCTAAACGGTTGCTGTAATTCCCATCTTTTCTCCCAACCGCATTTCTTCTTAATCCAGAATCAACAATAAAGTATTTTCCATTGGTTCGTAAGTATTCACGACCACGAATATCATACTGTTTCCCTCGGTAGAATAAATAACCAGTTTCCAAGAGATCAAGGTATTTCTTAATTGTAGGAATTGTTGTAGGAACTCCCTCACTCGTTAATGTATTAGCAAGTCTAGCAGAATTAACTAGCTGTCCTACATTATCTGAAAGAAAGCTAATGAGTGCTTTTAACGTTGCTGGGTCTTTAACGCCAGCTCTAAATGCGATATCATTGAGAACTATTGTGTCGAATATTCCTTGTAGGATTACATCTTTTATTTCTTCATCTGCCAAGACAACTGATGGAAAACCACCATATTTCTCATATTCAAGATAGGCTTGATCTACGTGTCTGGAATCTGAATTAATTTCCTTTACCTGAAGAAATTCACTAAATGATAAAGGATAAACCAAAATCTCAACGTATCTACCGCTTAACAATGTTGCCAGCTCGCCCGACAGCATATCAGCATTAGATCCCGTAATAGTAATGTCACTATCGAAGCTCGTTTTTAATCCATTAACAACTCTCTGCCAACCTTCAATCATTTGAATTTCATCAAACATAAAATATAGTTTATCCTGATTGTCAGGAAGTCGTTTATCTATTTCTGCTCTAAACTTCTTTTCACTATTTATTGAAAGAGATTCATAGCTCTCAAAATTAATATAGATTATATTTTCATCTTTGACCCCCAAATCTTCAAGATGTTGTTTATATAATTTCATCAAAAAAGATTTTCCAGATCTTCGAACCCCAGTCAATATTTTTATAAAATCAGAATCTTTGAACTTGAGAATTTGATCTAGATAAAAAGGTCTATTAAACATACTTCTCACCTCGTCAATTTGTAATAAGTACCTCACTTGAAAATATAAAGTTTGTTTTATATTTATCTCTTAACGTGGATAATATAAACTTTGATTTATATATATGTCATTATACCATAATATTTAAAGACCTGTTTATATTTTTCGGCTTTTAACCAAAACAGTCACCCATTATGACTATCCATTAGGTGACTGCCGTGATTGTGTCTATTTTTTTGGAGGGAGGGGCCACCGGTTTCTTGTATTCCATCGAAATAAATAAAATAGTTTTGAGAATACAACTATGATTTTATGACTCCTGGAATAACCAATAACGATGAACATAGAACTAAAAGGAAGTGGAGTAAAGTCTGCATATTTATCTACTAAAAAATTATTAGATAAATTACGACCTATTGAAAAGGTATTTCTAGCATTATTCCTATAACTTGGAATCTCCATAGCTTTATCAAAATAATTTTCAGCTTTCTCTCCCTCAATCAACTGGATTTATTGAAGAGCATGAAGTTATTAGTGTCTTCTATAGCACTTCCTTCACCACCAACAAGTTTTATATAACCTTGAAGGCTCATCATCTGCAACAGGTTTTTCAATCAATCTGAAAAAGATTTTATTTACTGAGCCACGACCTTCGCATCAGCATTTTCTAAAGAAACGCTGATTTCTCGGGGAAGAGAAGTATCGTGCTACAAATTGGCAGTTCTTTTTAACGAATAGACATCACTTCTATCGTTTTTTTACTTGACTGATCTTTTTCTAATCATCAAAGAGTTGGATTAATGCTCAGCTTGATGATGCCCACTGGTTGTTCTGCCTGATCTGGATTGATGACAAATTGAATTTCTTGTTGGTCATCTTCCAAACCGTAGGAAACAGCAAATTGCATTGTTTCTCCGGGACCTAAAATAAAATCATAAAAATTATACAAGAGCTGATCTTCTTCTGGATGCTCCGCCAAATAATTTTCATCTAACCAAACTTCCTCCAATGCAAGCTCTTCTTTATCTGTCACTTGACTGATTGTTCCTAGTGAATAGAATGAATCTGCGCTAAAATAGTCCTCTTCACTGATATTCTCCATTTTGAAAACGATAAAGACAGCAGGATCACCTTCTTCATCAGAAACAACTTTTGCAGCATTAACAGTTAATTCAAACCCTGGGGTGTGGATTATTTTGTCTTGAATAGAAATTTGTTTATTCTTGTAAAGTGTTTCTGCTTCCTCATAACTCTCATCGTCTTCTTCAAAATCATAATCATCCTCTGACCACTCATCTGTAAAACTAAAGATACTTCCTCCAGTGATTCGTTTTAAAGGCTGAACGATGCTATCTGGAACCTCTTCATCATAATAAGTATCCCCAATATCTTGTGCAGCTTTTAGAAAACTAAAAAGTTGAATCATCTGATCATAATCCGTCGTTTTGGCATTTTTTATTGCCTGATAGAATTCTATGCCTCGTTCATTTAAGCGTAATAATTCTTTGGTCAATTCTTTTTGAGTCGCATTGTGAACCAAATCAGCAGAGAGGATTTTTAATTTATTGTCTATTTCCTGAGCTTCATTTTTCGTGATCGCATTCTTTGGGGAAGAGCCGTCTGCAAAAACTTTTTCTACTGGTTCATAAACGATCGTACTGATTTTTTCATAGTAACCGTATAATTCTTTTTTTGAATAACTTCTGGTTTCATTTCCTTGGCAGCCTGCAAGAAGCACAAGACAGCCAATCATCAGCAGAACATTGCTAAAATAAGAAATTTTCTTGTGAAATACAGGTACCATTTGCTTCCTCCTTCTTGATTTGTAAGAGATGCATACTATTTTAACAACAATTCTATTATTTCGTTGCTAAATCCATCTTAATCGTACCCACAGGTTCGTTGTCCCAGTCAGGATTTACCTCAAACTCAATCTTTTGTTTACTATCAGCCAATTTATACGCAGCGGCTGCCTGCATTGTTTCCCCTGGGGCTACAATTTCAAGGTAATAATTATCATTTAAAGTTTGATCTTTCTCATTGCTCTCAAGATATTCTTCACTTGGGTCGCTTTCATCTAATGCCACATGACCTTTATCCGTTGTTTGATAAAAAGTACCCAAATAGTAAAGCAGGTCAAGATCGAGATCATCCGAATCACTCAAATTTTTTACTTCATAGGTAATTAAAGCCGCATCACCGTCATCATAATCAGGAACGATTTTCGCACTTTTTAGTGTTAATTCAAAATCTTCAGTGGTAATGGTCATTCCTTTGATGGCGACATCCTCATTTGAATAATAGTATTCTTCATCATCTTCGTATTCTTCATCTTCTTCATAGTCATCGTCACTTTCCCCACCAAAAAGTCCTTCTAACCCACTACCAGATTCTTCACTTTCCTCAAGGCTCTCAGTAATTTCCTTAAAGGTATCTGGAATCTCGCCATCAAAATAATCATCACCAACATCTTCTAACGATTTCAGAAAATCAAGCATCTTGATAGCTACATCATACTCATCCGCTTCCAAATCATCCGTACTCTTATAAATATCTAATGCTTTATCATTTAGCTTGATTAAAGCATTGGTTATTTTTTTCTCTGAATTATTGCTTTCCAAAGATTCTTTAATATCAGTTAAATCATCTTTAGCCTCTTTAAACTCATCTTCCAAATCTGCCAAACTATCTTCATCTGTTACATCGATTTCTCCGTTGACAAGCTGTTCAATGGGTTCATAAGTCGTCTCTGCAATATCATCATAATACCGTTGTAAATCTTTCTTTGTATAATTTGGTCCTTGCTGACAACCCGCGAGAAACAATGCAGCAAAGCTGACAGTCATCAAAATTTTTTTCATTTTCTTCTCCTTTATTTCTACTTTTTTAATAGCATTGATTTACCCAATAATGTATCTCTATTTCGTATCTACCTAATTTTGCCATATTTTCCAGTAAAAAAAATGTCAATTTTTAACCTATTCACACGAATTTATGACATTCGTTCAATTTTTTATTGAAATATGAATAAAAATAAACGGAACCAGTTTTTTTGTTGTTTTATTAAGAAAATTTAATAATTTATTTGCTATTTTTTGCTAAAAAAATCGTCCTATCGGTGAATGAAAATCAAAAAAAGCCCAAACAATAGTCAAGACCAGAGAATCCTGTTGCTGTTTGTCGCACCTAATGATTCTTACTGTTTTTACTATTGTTTGGACTATTGATTGATTACAACTTCGTTAAGGCCTTTTTTTCTAAAGAGTAATATTCAGGTACTTAGCTACCTGTTCTACGTCTTTGTCTCCACGTCCGGATATATTGATAATGACCAGTTCTCCTTTTGACAGAGTGGGAACTCGCTTGATTGCTTCTGCAATTGCATGTGAGCTCTCAATCGCTGGAATGATTCCCTCTGTTTTTGAAAGTGTCAAAAATCCATCTACTGCCTCTTTGTCAGTCACAGCGACATATTCTGCCCGGCCAGTTTCTTTTAAAAACGCATGTTCAGGCCCTACACCAGGATAATCTAGTCCTGCAGAAATGGAATAAACCGGTAAAATACCACCTTGTTTATCAAAAAGACCATACGTATTCATGCCATCGATAATACCAATTTCTCCTTTCGTCATCGTTGCGGCATGATAAGGAGTATCAACACCCTTTCCTGCTGCTTCCACACCAATCAATTTTACTGACGGCTCAGGAATAAACGCAGCAAATGCACCGATTGCATTTGATCCGCCTCCTACACAGGCAAAAATGTAATCTGGCAAGCGACCTTCTTTTTCTAAAATTTGTCTCTTTGCTTCCTCACTGATAATTTTTTGAAAATCTTTTACCATCGTCGGATAAGGATGAGGGCCCACAGCCGAGCCGAGAACATAAAATGTATCCTCTAAATGTTCAATGAAATAGCCGAAAGTGGCATCCACCGCATCCTTTAAAGTTTGAGTTCCTTGGGTCACAGAATGAACTTTGGCGCCTAACATCTCCATTCGAAAAACATTCAGCTTTTGACGAGCCACATCTTCTGCACCCATAAATACTTCACACGCCATACCGAATTTTGCCGCAGCTGCAGCAGTGGCTACTCCGTGCTGGCCAGCTCCAGTTTCAGCAATGATTTTGGTCTTTCCCATTCGTTTTGCAAGTAGAATTTGTCCTAAAACATTATTTAGTTTATGTGCGCCAAGATGATTCAAATCTTCACGCTTCAGATAAATTTTTGCTCCTCCCAATTTTTTCGTCAAAGATTCTGCAAAATACAATGGCGTTTCCCGCCCTGAATAATCTTTTAAATAATGCTGATATTCCGCCAAAAATTCCGGATCATCTTTATATTGTTCGTATGCTACTGCAACTTGATCCAAAGCCACTTTTACCTCATTAGGAACAAATTGTCCGCCAAATTCACCATAAAATCCTTTTTCATTCATTGTCATAGTCACTTTCTCCTTAGGTCTATTTTAGTTTTTTGTCACCAAAGTATGCTCTAAAAAGAAAAAAGACCGAATAGCGAAAAACGCTAGCCGGTCATCAATCTAAAGGATTATTCACCGACATAGATGCTTTTTAGAACATACTCTAAAAGTTGCATCTATGCCTTTACCTGCATACACACAACTTCATCTTTGCCAGTTTTGCCAATTTATCATGGAATGTATAAACATGTGAATCATCCTTTCCGTTTTATTTTCCAAAATCATAGCACAGAAACAAAAAAATACAACGCTTTTTCTAAAGTTTTTTTAGAGTCTTTTAAAAGATTGGATTATTTTAACTTCAGCGATTAATCACAAAATCGAACCAACCTTTTCTTTTGACAGGAACATCATATTTTAATTGATAGCTCATTTGACCTTCAGATAACGCAGCGTAAATCTCCTGTAACTCTTTTTGTCCATCTTCCATTGACTCATACCAAGCAATGGAACCATATTCTCTCCCCAAAAAGTAGTTGCATCAATTCCAAGCATTTGAACAGCAGGTTGTCCCTTCTTTTTACCGAAAACATTAGCAAGTTGAAATTTATAAAATGAAGAAAGCTGTCCGTTAATCTTGCTCATGATTGAAATTCGATGAGTTCCTTCATTGATTGGTTTTTTCGTAAATGATTTTTTATCTAAATTTCCTAAAAGGTAATCAAATGAGACTTCAAAATAATTTGCAATAAGCGCTAGTTTTTCAAAGTCTGGTTGTGCTGTCCCATTTTTATATTTTGAAATTGATTGTCTGGAAACATTTAATAATTCTGATAATGCTTCCTGAGAAACACCTTTTTCTTTTCTTAACTCTTTCAATTTTTCACTAAACATCTATTTACAACCCTTCTCATCCATTCTTGTTCATTTGAATAAAAAAGGCAAGAACTAAAAAGTTGCATTTCGTCAACTACTCGTTGCAAGGTAATCTTATGCGGCTAGAAATATTTCATATCAACACTGACATCAAATAAATGATGCCAGTAACTATAAAAGACAAAATGACTTTATTGGTTTTCTTTTCGGGATCGATTGCGATTTTTTGCAGTGTGATAACACCTGATCCTATTAAGAAAAATAATAACAAAAATCCCACTTCGACACCCCCACAGTTAATCTCGATTCATTTGCTCTTGCTATAATTTTATTTATTTGAATAGTCCATTCTCAATTTATGCTTAATGTAAAAAAATATACTATAAGTGTAAGGAAAAAAGAATCAATTAGATTCTTTTTTCCTTACTTTTTAAACTGGAACCCATTCGCCTAACCATTTAGCCGCAGTATAATCGTATTGTCGTTTATACGCTTTTCCGTTGATATTTTTAAAACGCCAGCCAATAATATTCGCTCTTGCTGAAATTTGAGGTTCTGTCTGAGGCACTTCTTCTGCAGATGAAACGAGCGGAAAGCTGCTTACCCCAATAATTCCTACAATTAATCCAACGAGTACTCTTTTTTTCACGTCATAACCTTCTTTCGATTATTTTTTTATAATTGGGATTCCCTCAATGGAAGGATCATCCAAATCTGAAATAGTTCCCATATCATTTCCTTCAATGATTAGTCGAAAAACATTACCCTTTTGTAAAATATATGTTGCCGGTTGATTGGATTCAATTTTTTGAGTGTCTTGAATATCGGCTTCTTTGTAGCGGTAAGGTTCAAAGATAAAGGAAGTAACGATAAACGGCAGGATAAATGCTAAAGTCAATAGGTACCGTTTCGTTCGCTTATTTTTAAAACCTGCCAAAAGAAATTCGATTCGTCTAGAAAGGATATTTGAATCGGAAAAAGTAAAATTCGTCACCAATCTGTTCGCCAGTTTGGGGTCCGTTTTTTTCTCCTTCTTTTTTACCGACACGAGAGATTCTACATAGCTAAAATAACCCTCTTTTGTCATAGAAGAAGTTACTTGATGATCCACACGTAACTCAATAATAAAATGGACTTGATTACGGAAGAGATATAGTGGGAGGAACCACCAATAGCTGCTGACAATCAACTGCAATAAAAATTTTTTTAGAGGATCTTTATTTTTGATGTGCTGGTATTCATGAAGCAAAATATTTTGACGTTCCTCTGCAGAATAACTTTTATCTGGAATAAATATTCTTGGATGAAAAATTCCTAACATAAATGGAGTAGAAACGAATGATGACTGATAGACCAACGTTTTCTTAGAAGTATCTTTTAAAAGACTCGAATCAATCAGTTGTTGAATATCTTGTGATTGGGCACTCTCTTCGATGACACTGGTCAATTTTTTTAGTCGCAGCCATTTAAAAAAGAACAAAATATAAGAAATAATTGCACCTATAATCCAAATGATTGCAAAGAAACGAAATAGTGAACCAGACGTTCCAGATAATGTAAGGTTCGTTTCAAAAAAACTATATATTTTTGGTAATACCGTTTTTGAAGGAACCGTCACTGTATTGGCTAATTCAACAGGAAAAACCAACCGCATTGAAACAAAAAACGCCAAAATCAACAATAAGTCTGTACGAATCAACCGATAGGCTTTTTTAGAAGTTAGCAGAAACTGAAGCAAAATTACCAATAAACAAACTGCCAACAATGAAATAAGCAATGAAGAAAAAGAAAGATTCATAAATTATTTCCCTTCGTTCAGCTCATCCTTTTTCCGTTGAATCATTTGCTCTAATTCATCAAGAACAACTTCATCGTCATTGGTCTCAATAAAATTTGATACAAGTGACTTCATTGAAAAGGAGGAAAGCTGGCTGGTAACAAATTCTTCTTGCGCAATGGTCGGTCTGAATAATCGAGTAAGCACCGTTCCACTGTAACCAATATCATCAACAGCTATTAATTGATACTTCAACAGTTTACGCAAAACAGCTTGGATAGTATTTTTATTCAATGATGGGTCGTTTCGTTCGATGTCACTCGCCGATAGGGCTTTTTCCGTATTCCACAGAACCGTCATGATCTGCATTTCTTTTTTTGTGAGTTTGATATTCTTCACTCTTTCTACCTCCTGAAAGTATTCTCTAAAATAAATTATAGCATATTATCCGATTGATAGCGTAAATATTTACGGTAATTCTCTTTTATCTGATTAACTAATCCTAGCGAAGCGTTTCTTTTTCTGGGATTCTTTCCTCCATCTTTGCTCCTCGCAAGTACAAACTTAATCCACTAACTAAAGAAAAATAGATAATTGCCAACAACCAACGAACAAATGTGGAATGGACTAGAATACCGGACAAAAGAAAGACCACTCCCATCATGAGAAACATCCTTTGCTTTGCTTTTCTCGTCATTTTCTTTTCCAAAAATGGTGTCACATATTTTTGATACGCATTCAAACCAGTCAATCGATGATAAAGTTTCGGAGAACTTCTCATCCAAAAGAAGCCCGTTAATAAATAAAAACCAGTTGTTGGCAACACGGGTAGGAAGATTCCCGCCGTGCCGATGATAAACGTCAATGAACCTAAACCAATAAACAAATATTTTTTCATGTTTCTCTACCTTTTTATTTTTTCCTGTATTATATAGTATTTCCACAAAAGAAACATTAGAAACCCTCAGATTCAACTTTTATTTGCTTCTTTTCCGACAAGTCGTTATACTTTTTTTGAGGTGAATACGTTGCCAAAATATATCGAGATCGCAAATATTCTAAGAGAACGCATTGAAAACGAAATTTATGCCAAGGGAAGCTTACTTCCAAATCAGACAGATCTTGTTAGAGAATTTCATGTCAGTCGAACAACAATCAAAAAAGCAGTCAGTATTCTGATTATGGAAGGCTTGCTTTTTTCAAAACGCGGAGCAGGAACAACTGTTTTAAATCATCCTTTTTTGGGAAAAGAAACTTCTCCTATTAATGAATACGCTGGACTCAGTTATCAAATGAAACGACAAAATCGGCCGATTGAAAGTCAAGTAATCACTTTTGAAGTAAAATTTCCCGATGAAAAAATTCAGGAAAAGTTAATGATCTCGGAAAAAGATCCGGTCTATGAAATCATGCGTTTACGAATCTTAGATGAAAAGCCCTATGTCCTTGAACACTCCTTTATGCCGGTCAGTCTGGTTCCGGGATTAACATTGGAGATTTTGCATCACTCGGTGTATGACTATCTGCTGCAAACTTTGGGGCATCATTTTGCGGGTGCCTACCGAACCATTTCCGCTGCAAAAAGCGATTTCTTTGATCAAGAATATCTTCGCTGCAAAAGAGATGATCCGGTTTTAGAAGTCGAACAAGTCATTTATCTTTTTTGGTGCTACTATAAATGAGAAATCGATTTCAGCTTCAACCGTTCTAGAACATGAATACTTTTATTAAGGAGATAATCATGGATAATTTTGTTGCATTTATGGAAAAATATTTTATTCCGGTTGCTTCTAAAATTGGGGCACAACGCCATTTAGTTGCTATTCGTGATGGGTTTATCGTCACGATGCCATTAATGATTTTAGGATCATTCGGGGTATTAATAAATAATTTACCTATCCCACCATATATCACATTTATGAACAACCTTTTCGGTGAAGGAAAATGGCAAGCTTTCGGAAATAATTTATCTTCAGGTACCTTTTCAATTTTGGCGTTACTGATTGCTTTCACTGTTGCCTATAATTTGGCAAAAAGCTATGGCAAAGATGCTTTAGCTGCAGGTGCAATTTCAGTTTCTAGTTTCTTCGCTCTAGGTGCATTACCAGTTGATGCCGATGGAAATTTGAGTAATGCTGGACTAGGCTCACAAGGATTATTTTTAGCATTGATCGTTGCAGTCTGCTCTACTGAGATTTTCAGAAGACTTATCGGCAATCAACGATTAGTAATCAAGATGCCTGATGGTGTGCCACCTGCAGTTTCTCGTTCATTTGCTGCTCTCTTCCCCGCAATGATTACAGTAGCGATTTTTGCTTTTATTACTGCATTATTCCAAGCAGCAGGTGTAACTAGTATCGTGACAGCTTTTTATGAATTGGTTCAAGAACCATTTATGGGCTTGGCCAACTCGTATCCTGCCGCTCTTTTACTTGGTTTTATTTCTGCATTCTTATGGTTCTTTGGTTTGCATGGTGCAAATATCATCGATCCATTTATGCAAACAATCAATATTCCTGCAATTGAAGCAAATGTAAAAGCACTACAATCTGGCGAAAAAATGCCTTTTATTGTTAACAAACCTTTCTTTGACTCCTTTGTTAACTTAGGTGGTACTGGTGCAACTTTGGGTCTTTTAATTGCTATTTTCTTAGTCGCTCGTAAACACAAAGCTTACATGACAGTAGCAAAATTATCCATTGCCCCAGGTATTTTCATGATTAATGAACCCGTTATGTTCGGGTTACCAGTTGTATTAAACCCAATCTTGTTCATTCCATATGTCTTCACTCCACTTGTTCTAGTGACTGTCGCATATGTTGCTACTGCAACTGGATTGGTTCCAGCCTGTTCAATCATCGCACCTTGGACGACTCCACCTATTATCGGCGGTATCCTGTCTACACAAAGTTTAGCTGGCGGTGTTCTTGCTGCAGTAAACTTAGTCATTTCTATCTTGATTTACCTGCCATTTGTAAAATTGGCACAAATCCAAGAAGTTCGTCGTATGAAAGCAGAAGCCTAAAGTGTTTCCTGTTGAATGAAATAAAGCACCACTTCTCTCTTCCAATTTTTTTGGAAAATAGAAGTGGTGCTTTTTGATTGGTACCTAATCAACTACGTAGAACTTTTTCCATAGATTTTCCCTTGGCTAATTCATCTACTAGTTTATCTAGGTAACGAATTTTTTGCATCAATGGTTCTTCAATCGTTTCAACACGAACGCCACAAACGACACCTTTGATTAATGCAGCATTCGGATTGATTTGGGCTTGATCAAAGTATTCTTCAAAAGTTACCTCATCATCAATTAATTTTTGCTGGGTGGCTGCATCAAATCCTGTCAGCCATTCGATGGCTTCGTCAAGCTCAGCTTTCGTACGCCCTTTTTTTTCGAGCTTCTGAATGTACATTGGGTAAACACTAGCAAACGAAACTTTATAGATTCTGCTCATTGTGATTCTCCTCAAAAAAAGTTTTTGAACTACGGATATTTATCTATTAATTTTTTTTATTATATCCCAGCTTTCTCTCTTTTACCAAACAAAAAGAGAGATTATTAGTGGATATCCAATACAATCCAATTCCCAGCTTCTTTTGCTAAGGTCCACTCTTCAGAAAACCGCTCTCTTTTTGCTTGCTTTTTAGCCTCTTCAATTTGTTCTGTTGGATCAGAGTCGGAAATAAAATAATCCTTCATAGCAGCATCTACACGCAGAACAAGCATGGTATCAGAAAAACTTCGTACCTCAGTAACACTAAAAATTTTTATATCTTCCAATTTATTATATTTATGGTCTTTTTTATATTCCTCAATTATTTGGGAATTCTTTTTATACAATGATGTGGACATTTTGTCTTTTATCGGTGTAAGATTGTTCATTGACCATGCCTCTTGAAAATTCATGAACAATCCGCGAAATGTTTTATTTATCTCCTTTGAAACTCGTGGACCTCTTCCGATTCCTTTGTTGAAAAGAAATTTATAAAGACCAAAGGCAGGAAGAAGAATCAACAGGATATTATTGAAAAAGAACGAAGACCAACCACGCATTCCCCAAGAACGAATTGGATGTTGGTAAAAATAGCTATGTGTATTTGAATAGCTCCCCCCTCTAGAAAAAGAACTCCCTCCATGAAAGCTTCCTCCTCCATGGCTTCCGCCAAATCTAGCAAATGTTTCTTGTGGAGCTACAAAAAAAAGCAGTAATGCAAAACTTATAAGGCATAAACAAATCAAAATTTTTTTCTTCATTTAGATAGTTCTCCTATGCTTTTGTTCCAATTTTTAGAAGTATACGCCTCCTATCAATAAAAGTAAATATTTTTTCGTTATTTAATTACTGGTTAAAGTGCTAATGCCCGCTCGTTACTTTAATCCCAATAATTCCGGTAATCAATAAACCGATAAAAAGCCACGTCGATAATGAAAGATGATCCTTGAACAAAAGAACGCCGACAAGAATCGATCCCACGGCACCAACTCCTGTCCAGATTGGATACGCCAAACTTAAAGGCAATAACTTTGTTGCTTTTGCTAAGAAAAAGAAACTCAAAATCATTCCTACAACGGTCGCCATTGAAAAACCAAATTTAGAGAAACCCACACTCAATTTCATGGTGGTCGCCCAAACCACTTCAAAAACTCCTGCGATTATTAAATACATCCATGCCATTTTCTCTTCCTCCTAAACTAAAAAAGACAACTACGCCTCCTCTACTAGACCTAAAGAGGAAGGTAATTGTCTCGCCCGGCGGCGTTTAAATATTACGACTATTATACTAAAAATCAGAAAAACGTCAACTTTTTCCTTACAGGAAACCATAAGTCTAAAAATCAAGCCCTGCATATACAAATATGGTATCCTGAGTATATAAATGAAATGAGGTGTAAACGAATGAACAGTATCCATTTAATTTGTCTGGGCGTAAAAGATCTTTCAACATCTAGAAAATTTTATAAAGCACTAGGCTTTGAGGAACCAAATGACAAAAATTCTGAAACGATTGTTTTTTATAATAATTTTGGCACTAAACTTGAACTTTTTCCTTACAAAGAATTGCTAAAAGATATTGGAATTTCAGAAACAGATCATCCGATGCCACAGTCTTTTAATGGGATGACTTTGGCTTTCAATACCAAAAGTGAGAAAGAAGCCGAACAAACATTTGAAAATGCCCTCAAAAATGGCGGCATGCTAGTAAAACCATTAACTTGGGGCGATTGGGGTGGGTATAGTGGCTACTTTAAAGATATCAACGGATATTTCTGGGAAGTCGCCTATTCTAGTGCATGGAAATTTGATCAAAATGATATGTTGATTATTGAATAATTTAGAAACCATGTCCTGAATTTTATCGGACATGGTTTTTTCTGTCCCCTTGACCCATTGAATGATGAGAACTAAATGTTAGTTAATTTTATTAGTCACAGAAAGATTTTACATTTATATCAAATGTTTTTATTCAATAAACGTTAAAAATCTCCGATTCCAAATTTTCTCATAGAAGTTAATCGTTGTTTCTGCTGTCATATAGTCATTACTATACGTCGTCGTTCCCCCTCTTCTCATCCACAGCACATACCCTAACCCATGAGCAAATTTAACGGTGGTGTCAATACAATACTCGGTCTGAGCACCACAGATTTCAAGAGAGCGACACTCATTTTTTGCCAATAGTTCTTGTAAATTTGTGTGATAAAAAGAGTTTGCATGGATTTTTCTGACAAAATAACTTTTTGCAGGAAGAAATAATTCTGGAAGAAGTTCCCACATTTCAGTTTCCGGAATCAATTCTTCATCCTCATGTTGGATAAAAATAATTGTTTTTCCTGCCCTATCGTAGTCGTCAATTCTCTGATTTGTTTCTTTAACTACCTTTGTTAAGTTATGAATTGGTGTTTCATCATAGCAAACACCATTCTGTAAATCGATAACCAGTAGTGCATCTGCGACGGGTTTCATTAAAATTCCTTCTTTCGATTCTTTCATTTTTTCGTCTCTATTGACAATCCAACCATTTTTCTCTAAGATAATTTAAACTTTTATATGAAGAAAGAGCCTGATACCTATGAAACTACGAAAAATGACAAAAGCAGACAATCCTGCCATCAAAAAACTTGTCCAAGACTCCTTAAAAACGCTTGGCTATGATATTCCCGGCACCGCATATTTTGATCCCCAATTGGATGATTTATTCAATTACTATCGAACCCATTCTCCCGGACAATATTGGGTCATTGAGCAAGAGCACCAAATTATCGGTGGCGTTGGAATTGCACCTTTTTCAGAAGCAAGTGGCATTTGTGAACTACAAAAATTATATCTAGCGGAGAAATTTCAAGGCCTTGGCTTATCAAAAAAACTAATGGTAGCAGCCCTTAACTTTGCCAAGAAGCATTATCGTCAGTGCTATCTTGAAACCCACACGGATTTAGCAACCGCTTGTCGCTTATATGAAAAATATGGTTTTCAGTTATTGAATGGGCCGTTAAAAGGTAGCGAGCATTCAGCGATGAATGCATGGTATTTATTGGATCTAGAGAAGTAATTCGATCTCTTTTCTTACCGAAAGTATTCTTTTCGCCACACATAGATATAGGAAAGCTGTTTGATACTTATTGCCAAAAGACCCAGCAACAATAAGATTTCGGTAGAAACTTGCTTGCCACCAGTGATTATTAATAAAAAAAGAAGAAAGCTAATAAATGCTTCGGTATAAGCGGATGAACGTAGGCTTGCCTTTTGACTGATTTTGGTCGTTCGTTCATCCTCGAACTCTTCTGTCACTCGCAACTCGGAAAATAAAAAATTGATAAACGTGTAGTCAGGATTAAGTTTTCGAGCATCCTTCACTCCTTTTAGTAACAATAAAATAGCAAAAATCAACAGGACTAACAAAATAGCTGCGATACCTACCATAAGACCCATAACCTGTGGGAATGAAAGATAGTTATCGATACTTTCTAGTTTGTTCAAAAGAACCCATGATCCCCCAACTACCCAGAAAAAAACTACTAAAAATAAATTTTTCCGTTGTATTCCCTTAATTGTCTCCATCAGTTTCCCCTCTTTTCAAACAAATCTTCAATTTTTAAATCAAAAACTACCGCCAAGTCCAATGCAAGCTCTAGAGATGGTACGTAAGAACCCTTTTCCATAGATATAATCGTTTGCCTCGAGACTTGAACTTTATCAGCCAACTCTGCTTGTGTCAGCCCTTGTTTTTTTCGTTGCTCCCTTACTGTATTACGGATTGGCACATTCTCAACTCCTAATATTCTACGCCGAATTGTAAAGTTAACTTTACTTTGATCAAAGTATAAAGCTTCTCTTTTGTAAAGTCAACTTTACTTATTAATAAAATTATTTTTATTGGAAATAAATTAGAGAAAGTCTTTGTGGTATCACAAAAAGTTTGGGATAATAAATTAAACCTATCTATTAATAAAGTGATAGCCTTTTGCTATTCTTTATTTTCACACCCCAACCAAAGATGAAAGTGGTGTTACTTATGGAGAAATCTTTTAAACATGCAGAAGCAAAAATCAATGAATTAATGGCTGTTTTAGAACAAAATATTCTTGGTAAACCAGAAATTTTACGTCTGACGATTACGGCATTATTGGCTGATGGGCATGTGCTGTTTGAAGATGTACCTGGTGTTGGAAAAACATTGCTGGCAAAAACGCTGACTCAAGCCATTCAAGCCGATTTCAAACGAATTCAGTTTACACCTGATTTATTGCCCAGTGATCTTTTAGGTGTTTCCATTTTTAATCGGCAAACCAATCAATTTGAATTCCATCAAGGACCGATCTTCACAACGATTCTTTTAGCAGATGAATTGAATCGAACGACACCTCGAACACAAGCAGCGCTACTGGAAGCCATGTCAGAAAAGCAGGTGACGATCGAATCAACTTCCATGCCGTTGAATCCGCATTTTTTTGTGATTGCTACCCAAAACCCATTGGAAAACGAAGGTACCTATCCTCTTCCTGAGGCACAACTGGATCGCTTTTTATTTCGCTTGAAATTAGGTTACCCAGCGGCAAATTTTGAATTGCAAATGTTAGCGGGAACGACTGCTACACGTACTGTTGCTCCCGTTTTATCCCTAGAACAATTGACTGTTCTAAAACAAAATGTTCAGCAGGTCCATGTTGCTCCAGAGCTTTTACACTATGCGCTTCAGTTGATTCAAGCAACTCGGGTTCATCCTGAATTGATTTTAGGCATTTCTCCTCGTGCCGGTGTCGCTTTCATCCAGGCTGCAAAAGCTTACGCATTAACTTGGGGGCGATCCTATGTAATACCGGACGACCTACAAGCAGTTGTACCGGCAGTTTTTCATCATCGCTTAATTTTAAAAGATTTCTCTCAAAAACAAGTCGATCAAATCATCCATGAAATCATTGCTCAGACACCCGTTCCAGTGAGGTAGCAAAATGATAAAAACGATTTTCCATTTTTTTCTACAAGTAGTGGTTCTATTCATCTTGGGACTCTATGCCTTTGGATTTAATTATTCTCTTGGCTGGTATCTCTTTTATTTCTACGGTTTATTTTGTTTCGTTAACTGGGTACTATGGCTCCTCCTCAGTCGTTTTCTCTTATTTTCTTTGAACCAAACAATTACTCACGTTCAAACCAAAGAAAAATTACCTATCCATTTCAATCAAAAACGGCATCTGTACCCACATATAACAATCAATGGCGAAAATATCGTTCCCGACAAACAGGAAATTTTCTATTTGTCTGTTTTTTTCAAATATAGAGGTACAGTCGATACTCTACCCCTCTCGTTAGAAATTCGTGATCTCACTGGCAAATTACGTCGAAGAAAACGATATTTGTTAAACACTGAGCTACTTATCTTGCCCAAACTAAACCTTGAGTACAGTCAGAATCTTTATGCATTTTTACTCAAAAAAGGACTACTTCATGGAAAAGATGAATTTTCCTCAGAAATTGCTGACCATCGGAGTTATCACTATGGAGACCCGTTGAATCAAATCAATTGGAAGCTTTCTGCCCGGATGGAAGACCTTGTGACTCGAGAATTACTTCCGGAAAAAAATCAACCAATTCTTGCGCTTTTGTGGTCCGATTCAGAAGAGTTGCTTGGTTTATATTATTCCCTTTATCAGCAGCATAAAAACGATTTCCACTTTGTCCTTTGGTCTCAAAAAGGAGTCCTTTCTCAAAACATCCCCGCCAAAGAATGGGCAGATTATCATCGTGGAGATCCACCTGAAGCTATGCCAAAAAATCGAAGTATTTTGCTTTTCAGCGAACAAAAGGAGTCAACCAATTCGATCATTGACTGGTTACAGCAAAATAATTCAGTGACTCGAATCGAACAAAAAGAAAACCTTCAGATTCATGGGAAGAAACAAAGGTGGACTTTACCAAAGGTGGTGGCTGGCGATGACTGAGTCGAGAGGAAAACGTTGGCTTTTTTCACTTTTTTCTTTTTTGCTGTTAGCTACTATGATAACTCCTTTTGCTAAAGCTAATGAATTTTCTCCAACATGGAGTTTATATCTCTTTTTATTTTTACTGCAACTTTTGCTCTCTCTTCCCTGGCGACTTTTACGTATCGCCGGGACACTTGTGCTGACTCTGTGGTTCTTGCGATTTGCGATTCCTGTAGCCCCTCAATTAGCTTTTCAAGCGTGGCTTTCTGCCTTTATTCGGCGTATTCAGAGTCACTTACAGTTGATTTACCAAGGAAATGCTTCCTACTTACATGTTGATTTAGCCCTTTTGTTTATGGTCAGTTTCTTACTTTTGTTAAGTTTATTGATCTTACGGTTTTATCGTTGGCGTTTTGCCGTATTCGCTACAATCAGCTACTTGATTTTATTGACGATTTTCAATCATCAAACTCTATTACTCGAAGGTGTCTTGGTTTCCATCAGCAGTTGCGGCTTTTTGCTGACAGAAAAAAATAGCCAAAGAAAAAATTTCCGATTGCTGCTCTTTTTAAGTCTTATCGGGGTGTTGGCTTTTACTTTTCCGATTGGTTTGCCACAAGTACAAAAAGAAGTTTTTTTCTGGGGACAGCCTTTGCGAAATCGTATCAATCAAGCGGGTATTTTTGACGCGATTGCTGACTATGGAAGTGGATTGAATACACTGAAACGAAGTGGATTTTCAGAAGACGATACTAATCTTGGTGGTCCACTGGCAGATGATTTTACGGTTTTGTTTACGACAAAAATGACTGAGCCCAGCTATTGGCGCGTTGAGACTAAAACAAATTACAGTGGAAAAGGCTGGACAGATGCTGGGAGTGACAGAGGAATTCCGGCTGATCCCTTCTCACTTTTTTCCTATCCAGAAACATTGGTGAAGGACAGTGAAACCATCAATATCCTTCCGCAAGAAACATTGTCTTATTTACCTCTGCCATATGGAAATAGTCAATGGAATATTCCGGATTCATTAACCGATGTTCGTTACCAACGTGAAACGGAACGAATCTCTTTTTCACCAACGAAAACGGAACAACAGTTGTCCTTTCGTCCTCTTGAAAGACCGGAAACCATTCAAGAAGCATCCCTTCCCGATGGTATGCAGATGTATACCCAGTTGCCTGATTCATTACCGGATCGTGTAAAGGAGTTAGCGGTAGAAATTACGGAGGGGACTCAAGGTCAATTAGAAAAAGTTGAGGCTGTCCAAAGATATCTTCGTGCCGGAGGAGAATTACGTTATTCCAAAATTGATGCAGAATACACGCCAGAAAATCGTGATTACGTAGATTACTTTCTTTTTGATACAAAGGTTGGTTACTGTGATAATTTTTCGACAGCTATGATTGTTTTGTTACGCAGTTTAGAGATTCCAACACGTTGGGCAAAGGGCTTCAATAGTGGAAATATCGTGGAAACAGAAGATGGCGCTGAAATCACGATTCGAAATGCCGATGCTCATTCTTGGCCGGAAGTTTATTTTACAAATTATGGTTGGCTGCCGTTTGAACCGACACCGGCGTTTTCTGACGTCTTTTCTCAGAATCAGTCAGCCGATTCAACACTTCCGACTGCAGACGCCTCTGCTTCGGAGTCGAACCCCGAAAGTACGACAACAACGGAAACGACTCAAATAAGCAGCAGCGATTTTACCCAAGAGACGCCTTCAAATGGACGAAATTATCTACGTCTTGTACTCATCCTAGTGGTCTTGGTGCTTTTGATTACCGCCAAATTTTGGCTATATTATCTTTTGTCCGTTGCAATTCAACTACTTTCCTTTGACCGTAGCTACCGGTTGCTGCTCTTTTTATTTTCAAAAAGACTTCCTCGACAACCAGCAGAAACTCTAACTGTTTACAGCCAACGAACAGAAGCAGCATGGAAACTAAATGGCAGTTGGCAAACGGCAACCAAGCAGTATGAGAATTTTCTTTACAACCATTCAAAAAATCCAACAACGAAAAATTTTCTTTTAGAAAGTTTGCACGGCCTATTCTTTTCAAAAAATCAGCAATAACTTTCATCCATAAACAAATCCGATGACTGCTTCTCTTATCAATAAGAGCAACGGTCATCGGATTTACTTTTTGAAGCAGTTATTTGCGAGAATTTTCTTTTTTATCCTCAATTAATTTCACTTCTAAAAGTGGCATTGATTGGGAAATTATTTCCCGTGCGAAGTCGATATCAGTAATCCATTGATTGATCTGTTCCTCTTCGATCACTAGCGGCATCCGGTCATGGATTTGTTCTACTGATGCATTTGCTTCAGTCGTCAGGATAATCGATTCAGTCTTAAAGCCTGCTTCCTTCTTATGAATCCGATAAAAACCGGCTACATACAGCGTTTCTCCTTTTGAAAAGAAAAATTTTTCTTTCTCTTTCCACTCATAGAAGCCGCTCATGGGAAAAATACAGCGATTTTCTCGAAAATGTTTTGCAAAAGTTTTCTTTTCTTCCACTGTTTCTGATCGCGCATTGATCAATAGTTGCCCTTTGCGAAAGCCTTCAAATCCCCATCGGGTAATTCCAGCAACAACCTCTCCTTGCTTATTCGCCCCTAATGTAACGACGTGATTAGAAGGATAGATTTCTGCTAAAGATACCTCTACATCCTTTTTTCTACGTTTCATTGCCGAATCCCAATATGCCTTGAGTTTCTCGGAGTGTTTGTCAAAAAAATATCTTCCGCACATTCCTCATCACCCTTTCTATTTTCCTGTCGCTAATCTTTCTTTTATTTTACTATGCCTTCGGAAAGAAACCCTCTATTTTGCTTCATTGATTCCTTTTTTAGACAAACAACACCAACTGTCTAAATAGCCCCTGTCCTTCAGCCCATATGTTTTGCATTCGTTTTTAAGCAGGTCTATGCTTGTTTTATAGAAAGAAGGAATGAGTAACGATTCATGCAACACCCAGGTTTCATCAATTTTTTATTTTGGAGAGGAGCAATTCATCATGAAAAAGAAATTATTTGGCATTGGCTTAACAGTAGGTATCTTAGCATTAGGTGCAGCTTACCTTGCTAAAAAAACAGGCTTTTTCGAAGATGATAGTCACTTATACGATGAATATGAGTCTATCTAGTTTCTAAGAATGTCGGAAGTTAACAATGATGGAGGAATTAGTGATGAAAAAAAATAAAGCTATAATGATTGGTGCCGGTTTATCAAATATGGCAGCAGCTGTTTACTTGATTCAAGAAGGCAGATGGAATGGCGAACAAATCACCTTTTATTCTTTAGATGATCATGGTTCAAACGACGGAGCACCAACAGAAACAGTTACAGATGAATATTGGAATAAGAATCATCCGATGGAAAACCAAAAGGGTTATGTTGCCCGTGGCGGTCGGATGCTGAATTACCGGACCTATGTGGACTTAATGGATCTTTTGGATCGGATTCCTTCTGCAACCGAATCAGATATGACAGCGGCAGAAGACACTCGCGATTTTGATGCAAAACACCGCACCTTTGATAAAGCACGTCTATTGGAAGGCGACAAAGGCATCATTGATGGTGGACATCTTGGTTTAAACAATAAAGATCGGATTCTATTGACGAAATTGATTGCTATGCCTGATTCCGAAGAAGAAAAGCTGGATAACCTATCCATTGCTGAATATTTTAAAGATGATCCTCACTTTTTTGAAACTAATTTTTGGTTTATGTGGGAAACAACTTTTGCCTTTCGTTTGCAAAGCTCTGCACAAGAATTACGACGCTACATGCATCAAATGATTTATGAATTCACTCAAATTGAACATTTAGTTGGTGTCAATCGGACTCGCTACAATCAATATGAAAGTATTATGCTGCCTTTAATCAATTATTTGAAAGAACAAGGCTGTAAAATTGTTTTGGATCGCTTAGTTACTGATTGGGATTTCAAGGAAACGACGATGCAAGATGAAATTACGGTGACTGGTTTGAAGATGCTGAATACCAAAACGAATGAAGAAGAATATGTTCCTGTTGATGAAGACACAGCAGTTATCTTTACAAACGGTTCAATCACCGATTCCGCAACACTGGGTGATTTTGAGCATGCAGCTCCTGAAAATATGGATTACGGTGCTGCCTCAAGTTTATGGAAAAAAGCCAGCGACCGTTTCTACAATTTAGGTAATCCCGATAAATTCTTTGCCGATCGCAATGCCAGTGAATGGGTCAGCTTTACTTTGACCACAAAAAATCATGTTCTTTTAAATGAAATCACTCGTATTACGACCCAAGTACCCGGAAATGCTTTAAACTCATTTGTTTCAACGACGCCAATTACGCCTCTTGGTCAAAAAGACGTCAACATGTCGATCGTTGTCCACCACCAACCACACTTTACAACGCAACAACCAAACGAAACGGTTATCTGGGGTTACTTCTTGTATCCTCGCCGTCGTGGTGAATTCGTGGACAAACAATACATCAAGATGAACGGAAAAGAAATGTTGCAAGAATTAATCGGGCAACTGTCAAAAGTCGATCCCGGTCCTGGAAATATTCGTGACAAAGAAGCAGAAATCATGGAAAGTGTCATCAATAATATTCCCGTTTACATGCCGTATGCTTCCGCATTGTTCAATAATCGAGCAAAAATGGATCGTCCAAAAGTCATTCCACAACATTCAACCAATCTGGCCTTTACCGGTGAATTTGTAGAACAACCTTATCAAATGATTTTTACCGAACAAAGTGCTGTCCGTTCTGGCGAGATTGCCGCTTACCATTTTGCCGGTATTCCAATGTCCCGCTTGGTACCAACGCCACGCTACGACAAAGATTTAAAAACCTTGGCTCGGGCTGCTAAGAAAATGTTTGAATAGGTTCTAAAGGCTAACGCCCTCAAAGGTAAAAAGTCCACTTTGAGGGCGTTTTTTTCCATTCTTTTTTGAAAGGACAGAAATAATAGCTATTGATTGTGTTTATTCCTTTTTTGTTCTATCATTTTAGTGATAGCGAAAGAAAGAGGTGGCTTCATGTTTTATTTAGATGAAGAAGACGAAAAAGAAAAACAAAGCAATGATCTTTCCAGTATTTACCGGAAAAAATTATTGGAACAACGAACTGTATTGATTTATGGTGAGATCACTCAAGAATTAGCGAAAGATGTCACTTCACAATTACTTTTGTTGGCAGCTTTAGCAGATGACCCCATCAATGTCTACATCAATTCTCCTGGTGGTCATGTGGAATCCGGTGATACGATCCATGACGTCATTCAATTTATCAAACCAAAAGTAAATGTAATCGGTACTGGTTGGGTAGCGAGTGCTGGGATCACAATTTATTTGGGTGCTGAAAAAGAAAATCGCTACAGTTTACCAAATACCCGTTACATGATCCATCAACCAGCTGGCGGTGTTCAAGGACAATCGACAGAAATTCAAATTGAAGCAAAAGAAATCATTCGAACCCGTGAACGGATCAATCGTTTGATTGCGGAAGCTACTGGACAACCTATTGAAAAAGTTCAAAAAGATACTGATCGGAATTTCTGGATGACCGTTGACGAAGCAAAAGATTATGGCATCGTTGGTAAGATTGTTCAAACATCTGATGAGGTTGCAAATTAATCTTCATTCAAAAAAAGGTGCGGCAGAAAAATCTGCTTCACCTTTTTCTCATTTTATTTTATGGCATTGCCATCCATGTTGGTTCTAAAATGTTGCCATCTAAATCACTGACTTCATATCCGAGCATCGTCTCTTCAGGGATCGCTTCATTTGGTGCTGATTTATAATAAGAGCCCCCATTTTCTTCTGCTGTTTTCGCAAATTTACGGACCGCATCGGCACTTTCTAAACCAAAAGCAACTAAAGCTCCACTCATCTTTTGAGGGTCCATGACTTCTTTATCGCCAATGAACTCTTTATAGTAATCTCGTGTCAGCAGCATCACCCAGAAATTATCATCCCAGACCATCCCACTTGCCCGTTCATCGGAAAATTCTTTATTTTGAGTAAATCCCAACTTCGTATAAAATTCTGTTGCTTTTGCTAAGTCTTTCACTGGAAAGTTTGCAAATACCATTGTTGCCATTTCTGTCACCTCCACTTTTATGCAAATATCATCTCACGAAAGCGTTTTATTTGTCAAAGTATGGGATTTTCCTTTAGAAAAAGGTAACTTTCTTCTACAGTACTATCCAATATCTTCTCATTAACTGCTTTTCATGATTCAACCGTTTATCCTCTAATCGTCCATAGTTCTTTTCAATGACTCTTGCTGAAGCCTGATTCGTTTCTTTACAGGTCACTAAAATTCGTTTAATCCCATTTTTTTTTGCTTCCTGTAGACCGAGTGCTAAAACTTTTGTTCCATACCCTTGCTTCCGTTCGTCCGGTCGGATGGCATAACCGATGTGTCCGCCAAAATTCAGAAGATAGTCATTTAATCTTAAGCGCAGATTTAGCATTCCAATAATCTTTTGATCCTCATCAATTGCCAGAAATTGAATGCCGGGAACCTTTCCACTTGGTGTAGTAGGCGAACGTAATTGTTCTAGTGAAGTCAACCATTTATCAATCGATGGACTAGCAGCTAAATCACTGCTTCCTTCAATTTTATTCGTATCCGCAGGAAATGCTGCTTTAAAATTCCCGATTTCTTTTTTGTAGCTTGAAGTTGCTTCTACTAAGAAAATTTTTTTCACTACTATTCTCCTGCCTTTTCTCTACTTCACAACCGTCCATTCATCAATCGTTTTACCCTCAGCGTCCTTTAGCTCCAGCCAGCTATTTGTTCCTGCAAAATAAAGAAACAGCCCCACTTCATTGACGCTTTTTAAAATGATATCTTCTGTTGTCACAAAATTTTTGAATTTATCTGCATGCTCTGAACGAATCTTTTCCCCAAAACGTGCAGACATTCCCACAGAACCATCTTTATTAAGCGGTGCAACAGGCTTCATCACAGCGCCAGCTTTAATCAACATTTCATTCCGTTTTTGCCAAATAACAGTGGCTTTTGCCTCATAAGCTTCCACATAAAATTCTTTTTCACTCACAGCTTTGCTCCAGCGATGTTGCGCTTTTGCTGGTTTTTTCTTTGGTTTTGGTTTTAAAGTCACACCAAAACTATCTAACACAACTAAAATTGTATCAAGATAATTCATCACCAATTTTTCATGATTTGAAGGAATTTTTGCAGGTGTGTCCCGCTTTGTTAATTTTACGCCATTTTCCTCTGCGATTTGAGTTAATTTTTCAGAAAGATAGCTAAGTTCAATCTCTTCAGGGGGGAAAATTGCGACTGCTCGTTCGCCCTCCTTCTCCTCTGCCTTTTCTTCAATTTTTTCAATTGCAAAAACGATTTGATCCTTTGACCAAACAACAACGGCTGGTTGATCCAGCTTTAATTTATTAGCTTTCGTCAAAATCAATTTACCCAATTCTGGTAGTTCAATTACCGTTTGCTTATCTGTGAACTGGATTGTCGCCTTGATGTCCATCTCAAACTGCCTCCTTTTTCGAACAAACTGTTCAATAAATTTGAATTGCCTCAATTATAGCAAAAGAACCTTTTAGGCTAAACTGATTTGTCTTTTTCTATCCTTTAAAATCACAAAAAAGCAGCTCCATTTCTAAAAAAAGAAATAGAACTGCTTCCCTCAAAAAAATTTACCGCTCAACAATATACTTCTCAGTAAATCGTTTGCCTTCTTCTGTCGGCTTCACTTGATCTACCATATCAAAGAGAAATTGCTCCCCGCTTTCCGGATCCTTCACAATGACAAGATGGCCGTTGAGTTTTCGCTTAGAATATTCAATTTGGGCGGTACGCATCAGTTCCTTTGTATCATAGTTAGAAGCTAATGCATTGCCAGCATTGAAAAATATTGATTCTTCCATAAAAAAACGTCCCTTCTATCTCAAAATGTGAATCTTTCTAATTTCAGTATAGCATAGGCTCTGGAAGACTTATATTTTCACGACTTGAGTGTCTTGAATCAATAGTTGTTTCTCTGTCACTTTTTTCAAAAAATAGCGATCGTGGGAAACCACCAATAACGTTTCATTATACTGGGCTAAAATTTCTTCCAATTCTTCTTTCCCATAGATATCTAAATGGTTTGTTGGTTCATCGAGAATCAGAAAATTGATTTTATCTTGCAGTAGATGCAAAAGATACAAACGCATCTGTTCTCCACCCGAAAGATCTTTGATTCGTTTATTAACATCTTCCGCAAAAAAACCAAAACGGGCAAGAGTTTGGCGGGCAATCTGCTCGTCAGAAATTTTTGTTTTCACGTAGGCTAAAATGCGCAATTCAGGTTTTTCAAAAGAAAGCTTCTGTGGTAAATAGCCAACTTTAATATTCGCTCCTAAACGAATCTCTCCTTCATCCAATGGTGTATCACCTAAAAGACACCGAATCAACGTACTTTTTCCACTGCCATTTTGTCCCATTAGAGCCACTCGCTCCTGACGATAAAGAGTGAATTGACTATCAGAAAACAGCAATTTTTCCCCTGCAAATTTACCGACATTTTTAGCAATCACTACTTCTTTTCCTGAACGATTTGCTTGGGATATTTGCTGCAGTCGCTGCTTAGGCGGTACTGGTGGTTTGATTAGCTGTGTCTTAAGCTTTTCAGCACGACGTTCAACTTCCTTTGCTTTGCGATAAAAATCATCATTGTCCGATTCGTTTGCCCACTGCCGATAACGTCGTGCCATCAAAACAAGTCGTTGAATCTCTTTTTGCTGCAGATCAAAATTTTTCTGGAGAGCCGCCACGCGTTCCCGTTTCAACCTAGCGTACTTGCTGTAATTTCCAGGATAGCTGACCAGTTGCTCGTCTTCTATCTCTACAATGCGGTTTACAACGTTATCCAAAAATGCACGGTCATGGGATATAATCAAATAGGCTTGTTTCGTATGGCTCAAATAATTTTCCAACCACTGAATTCCTTCAAGATCCAGATGATTGGTCGGCTCATCCAGCAAAAGTACCTCGGCATTGCCCACTAAAATTCGTGCCAGCTCAACTCTGACACGTTCTCCACCACTTAACTGCAGAAGTGAAGCTTCTGCTTTATGACCGATTCCCAGTCCTTTTAATGTCCCACTGAGGCGGTCCTCCAAAGTATAACCGCCATTTTTTTCATAGCTGTCTTGTAACCGCCCGTACTGAATTAGCATGCGCTCAATATCAGCCGCAACATCTGTCATTTGAATTTCTATTCGTTGCATTTCTTGCCTTAAGTTTTGCAGCTCATGGAAACTGGTCAATAAATACTCTTTTACTGTTTCTTTATTTCTTGTTAATTTTTGTGGGACAAAACCAATTCTCAATCCTTTTTTCCGAGCAACGACACCTTCTTGAATTCCTTCTGCTCCAGTTAGAATAGTCAATAAACTACTCTTTCCGCTGCCGTTTATCCCTACCAAACCAATTTTATCTCCCGCTTGAATCGTTAAATCCAACTTTTTAAAAAGCGGTGTAGTTCCAAAATTCTTTGTAACTTTGTTTGCTTGTATCAACATGTTGTCTCTCTCCTTATAGATCAGAGACCATAAAAAAAGGTCATGATAAACATCATGACCTCGTTATTTTATAAACGATTAGAAGATTGAAACGCTTCTCATGGTCACTGATTTCCTTCATTATTTGCGATTTTTTGGCAGACTGCTCCCTTGTTCGCATTTTTGAAGGTAAGATCATGACAAAAGCTGATGAAATAGCGAAGGCTAAATTCATTTGGCGTTATTTTTGACATGCAGACCATTGATTCGTTTCCCCCTCTCTGAAAGTTCCTTACTAGTGACAGTGTAGCAAAATTTTCCTAATACCGTCAACAAAAAACCAATAGCTAAATTTTTTTCCGTCTGCAAATCAATGGCATTTTCTATTGGATAGCTGGCATCTCTGAAAAAAACAAAGTGCCTGATTCAAACACAAATCTTCTTCAATAATCAGTCGAAGATTCTCAAAATTTATTTAGCTTTTTTCCAAACGATTCATTCCAAAACCGGTAATTGAACTAATTAGTGAAAACAGTGGCGACAATAGACTGAAGAAAACAAACGGTAAATAAGTCAGTGTCGGTACGCCAAAGGTTCCTGCAACAAAACTTCCCGCAATTCCCCACGGTATGAGATAGTTGATGACCGTTCCGCCATCTTCTAATGCGCGGCCTAATACAGTCGGGTCATATCCCGCCTTTTTGTATACTTCTTTAAACGCATTTCCTGGTAAAATCACTGATAAGAATTGCTCACCAATAAATAAATTGACACCAATACTTGCCATTAAGGTAGTAAACATCAAGCGGACCGGACTATTCAATTTTTCTGCAATATGATTCATTACTGTCGTTATCAGTCCGAATTTCATCAATAACCCGCCCAAAGACAGAGTCAGAATAATCAATGAAACAGTTGGCATCATACTTTCAATGCCTCCACGACTCAATAATAAATCAATCTGTTGATTTTTCGTATCGGAAGTAAATCCCGATTCAATGACTGTCGCAATTTTTTGGATGCTTGTTTGCGGATTTTGAATGAACACCATGACAATTGCGACGACAATATTCAGTAAAATCGTCACGATTGCCGGCAGTCGCTTCCACGCGCAAAAGAACATCAAAAATAACGGAAATAATGCCCAGCCCGAAACAACAAATTGTTCTTCCAAAACCTTTGTCACTGTCTTTACTTGTTCTAAACTGGCGGAATGATCGCTCTGCCCTAAAACAACATACAGAATAAATGAAAGTACAAAAGCTGGAACCGTTGACCACATCATGTGCTTGATATGTTGGAATAAATCTGCTTCAACAATTGCTGCGGCCAAATTGGTGGATTCTGACAGTGGAGACATTTTATCGCCAAAAACAGAGCCCGAAACGATGGCACCAACAACCAATGCTTCATTCAGTCCTAGCGTAACACCAATTCCGAAAAATGCGATTCCGATCGTAGACATAACAGTAAACGCACTACCCACTGCGCTACCAACAATGGCACAAACGACAAAGATCGATGGAACAAACCATTGCACACTGATTAAACGAAAACCATACACCATTAAAGTTGGAATGATTCCCGCTTGAATCCAAACGGCAATCAAAGCACCCACTAAAATAAAAATCATAATTGGAATAATTCCTGGTTTAATTCCTTCAATGATTCCTTGATGCAACAAATCAAAAGAATATTTTTTGATTGCCGCATACAACATCACTAACGCAATCGAAAATAAAATTGCAACATTCGGGGAAATCCCAATACCAATTACCCCCACCGCAATATTAACCACAATTAAAATCAACATAAGACTTGCTTCAATCAACGATGGCTGAACTTTTTTCTCCATATTCATTCTCCTCTTTTTTTATCAATAAGCCTCAGAAAACACCAAAAAGAGACTCATCCTCAATTTAAGGACGAATCTCTCCGCGGTACCACCTTATTTAAAAGTATTGCTACTTTTCACTCTTCTATTTAACTGGATAAAAGCGATTAGTGTACTTCACACAAACAGACTTGATCGATTCTCAGCACCCATCGACTTTCTGAACAAAACATCTGCATGCTACTGCGCTAATGGCGGTGTTTCTTCAACAACTCGGCTAACTTGGTGCTATTATACACCAGATAAATGGGTTAAGCTACTAAAGATTTTTATTATATCTTTTCGCTCTTACCGCAACAGCTTCAACAAATCTTTCTCTCCTTGTTCTCCGGTATACAGTAACAAGCGATCTCCTGAAAGTAACTGCGTATCGCCTTTAGGAATAATCGTTTCTTTATTTCGTGTGATCGCAATCATTACCGTATCAAGAGGAATTTCAAGATCCTTAATAAAACATTTATCAGCTTTTGCGTTTTCTCGAATCATTACCTCGACAATCGCATTGTTTCCCTGATTCAAATGCGCCAAAGTGACCATATCGTCTAAATTGATTTGATCGATGATAATACTGGATAAGATGTCTGCTTGACTGACTTTTATGTCTACACCCATTTCATCATTGAAAAGCCATTCGTTTTTTGGACTATTGACCCGTGCAACAACCTTTGGAATACCAAATTCGAATTTTGCAATCGTTGCTCCGACGACATTTGTTTCATCTGCACCAGTAACAAAAGCAACCACATCCGAATCATTGATTTCAGCACGTTCTAATATTTTAGGATCTGTCCCATCGCCTTCAATAATATCATTTGTTGGAAAAATATTTTTTAGCAGAGTAACACCTTTTGAACGTTTTTCGATAATTTTCACTTCATTGTTAGAATCTCTCAGCTTTTTTCCAACATAGGTACCAACTTGCCCACCGCCAATAATCAATACTTTCATAAGAAATTCTCCTCTCACAACTCCATGATTTGTTTGATTCTATTCAACGATTCCGGCATCGCAGATACATATAGCCGATCCCCTTGTTTCAACACTGTTCCATTGGAAGGAATGAAGGTATCATTTCCTCGTCCAAGTGCCACGACACGAATTTCATTTAACGGAAATGCATCGATCAAAACAGAATTATCTAAGAGGCTTGGGATGACTAGACGCAAAATTTCAACAGGCGTATTGCCAATCGTCATGACGCTGTCAAGAGTGCTGAATGTCAGCAATTCTTTCGTTCTGGCAATTGACCACTTTGTCGTAGCAATCACTTGAATGCCTAGCGCATTATACACATCAACTTTTCTTTGATCGTACAATCGGGCAATCACTTTAGGAACCCGATATTTATTTTTAGCGATACGAGCAACTAAGGCATTGATATCATCACTTTCCGTACAACCAATCAAGCTATCCGTCTTTTCAATTCCAGCTTTTTCAAGAAGTTCTTTATCAAATTCGATACCTGTCAATGTTTCTCCTTCAAAATCAGCATCCAGATTTTTAAACAGTTCTGGTTTTGAACTGATAACCGTCACCTCGTTCCCATCTTGGGATAGTTCAGTCGCCAAACCTGAACCCAATCGACCACAGCCAACAACAATAATTTTCATCTTGCTTCCTCCTTCTAAATACTTCTTTTTCGTAGCCATGCTTTTCTGATTTCTTCCAAGCCAATAATTGGAACTGGGCAAAGAATCAGATAAATCCACTCAGCAAGTGCAATTGGTGCTGTGTTAAACAAGGAATGAAACACTGGAACATATGCTAATAGACAAAATAGAAAAATTTCAACAATCAAGCCAAAGTTAATAGTTCGATTTGAAAACAACTTAATTTTGAAAATCGATTGTTTTTCGGTTCGGCAATTCATCGCGGCACCTATCTGGCAAAAAATGATTGCCCCTAGAGTCATCGTTGTTGCTTGCCGATAAATCAACCCCGAATCAGCGAGTTCTTGCCCAAAACCACCATTCAGCCAGTAGGAAAAGAAAAATGCACCCATCGCAACTGTCGCTTCTAACAATCCATACCAAATAAAGGATTTAACAAGAAGTTTTTTATTTAGCAAAGGATCTTTTCTTGAACGTGGAGGACGGGACATAATTCCCTCTTCCGGCGCTTCAATACCCAAACCTAAAGCTGGAAGCATATCTGTTCCAAGATCGACAGCTAATATCTGCATAACTGTTAAGGGCAATGGAATCCCTCCCCGTGAAAATAAGAATGCCGCAGAGGGAACCGCTTCTGATGTATTACTGTTAAAAATATAAGCCAAAAATTTTGGGATATTGGTGTAAACAGCTCTTCCTTCTTCTACCGCGCGAACAATCGATGCAAAATTATCATCCGTTAAAATCATATCTGCCGATTCTTTCGCGACATCCGTTCCGGTTATCCCCATCGCAACACCAATATCTGCTTTTTTCAATGCAGATGCATCATTTACACCGTCACCGGTGACCGCAACAACATTGCCCATTTCTTGTAAGTTTGTGACGACACGAAATTTTTGTTCTGGTGCGACTCTTGCAAAAACGACTTCATCAGATAATGCTTTTTTCAACTCATCTTCCGTCATAGACTCTAGTTCGATTCCTGTTACCACACGTGGGTTTTCTTCCTTGACGATTCCGATTCGTTTTGCAATACTGACCGCAGTCAAACCATAGTCACCCGTAATCATAATGATACGAATGCTTGCGTGATGGCATTGTTCAACTGCTGCTGAAACTTCAACTCTTGGCGGATCAGCCATCACAACTAACCCTAGAAAAATCATTTCTTGTTCAATCATTTCTGGCGTATAGCTAGTAAGTCCTTTGGGTAAGCCATCTACTTGATCCAAGAGACGACAGGCAACTGCTAAAACCCGCAATCCTTGACGGGCATATTGGTCATTTGCTATCATGATTTTTTCTTGTTCGTCCGTTGTGATTTCTTGGATTTCACCATTTTTCAACGTATACTTACACAATTCAACTGTTTCTTTTGGTGCACCCTTTGTGAAAGAAACCCGATTACTTCCGAAAAAGTTTTTTTTCATCGCATGGATGGTTGTCATTCGTTTTCTATTTGAATCAAAGGGTAATTCTCGTACTCGTTTTGCTAATTCTTCATTTTCAACTAAATCAATACCGGCTTTTTCAGCAACTACATCCAAACAGGCCTCAGTGGGATCACCCAGTACTGTATAGCGAGGATTTTCATCGTCTGGTGGTAATACTCGCGCATTGCTGCACAAGCTCCCTCCCCGAATAACCCATTCCAAAGTTTCATTGTCAAATGCCGTAATCGGTTGACCATTTTTCATTAGTTTACCTTTTGGAGCATAGCCTAACCCTGTCACTTCGTATTCCTGATCTAACAGCCATACATGATTAACCGTCATCTCATTTTGGGTGAGAGTTCCTGTTTTGTCCGAACAAATTACGGATGTTGCACCTAGTGTCTCAACAGAGGACAATTTTTTTACTAGCGCGTGTTCTTTCGCCATTTTTTGAACAGCCATTGCTAATGACAGCGTAACTGTCGGTAACAATCCTTCTGGAATAAATGCCACGATCATCCCTAAAGAAAAAATAAATGCTTTTGCTACTGGCTGATGGACAAAAAAGACTGCCGCCACTAGGAAAAACACTCCTACCGAGATAGCAATCATCGAGATTTGTTTCGTTAAACGATCCAATTCAATCTGCAAAGGACTTTTTTCTTCGCCGAGTGATTGTGTCAGACCAGCGATCTTTCCAAATTCGGTGTTCATCCCAATCGTTGAGACGACAACTTTTCCACTGCCATTTGAAACACTGGTTCCCGCAAAAACAATATTCTTAAATTCTAGTTTACTAGCGTGAGTATCAATAATTGCCTCACTATTTTTTCTAACGGGATTCGATTCTCCCATCAGAGCTGATTGATTGACTTGTAAGTCCGTTGTTTGAATCAACCGACCATCCGCAGAAATCCGATCGCCTTCTTCTATTAACAAAACATCTCCAGGAACAAGGTCTTCCGTCAGAATTTGTTCTTCTTTGTCGTTTCGAATTACGCGAGCATATGAAGGTAACATTTTTTTTAAGGCTTCTGTTGCTTTGCTTGCACGATTTTCTTGAAAGAAACTAAACAACCCATTGATAATGTTTACCAACCAGATTGCCACCCCTAGTTGTGGTGTGTCCGTGAAAAATAGTGCCACTGCACCTCCAACCCACAATAAAATCGCCATAAGACTGACAAAATTTTTGATAAACTTGATAAAAATCGATTCACCTTTTGCTTCTTCAATTCTATTTGTACCAAATTTTTCTTTCGCCTGTAAGACCTCTTTATTTGTTAATCCCTCCGGACGACTTCCAAGCTCGTGATAAACCTCATCTATTTGAAGGCTCTCAATTCCCCCAGAAGCTTGCTTTTTTTCATTCATTTGAAAGAACCCCTTTTTTCATAAAAATCACTATATTTTAATCGATTGCAAGCTAGTAAACAAAACAGCTTCCATGCTGTAAGTATAGAACTTATTGGTGAAACATCAAGTAATACGAGTTATTAAGCAACTCTTCCTTTCCCGATTGTGATATTTTCAACAAAATTTTCTCACTGTCTTTTCACAAAAATTCTTAACTCATTTTCAAGCAAAAATTTCTTGAAGTACACCCGTATTGCCATACAAAAAAACCTAAAGTGCGTAAACACACTTCAGGTTCAATCTTTCGTCTAACTCTTCGCTTTTTCTGGAGCCGCTAATTCCTGCAAAACATTTTGAGCAACTTTTTCCGGAATACCGATTGCCTGAATTTCGGCAACGCTGGCTGCTTGAATATTTTTTAAGGATTTAAATTCCTTCAATAGTAATTTCTTGCGTTTAGGACCCAACCCTTCAATTCCATCCAGTTTTGAAGCAAAACTATTTTTACTGCGCAATTGACGATGGAAGGTAATGGCAAATCGATGGACTTCATCTTGGATACGTTGCAACAAGAAAAATTCTGGTGAATTACGTTCCAATGCAATTGTTTCTAAATTTGCACCAAAAAGAAGTTCGCTGGTTTTATGCTTGTCATCTTTTGCTAATCCAGCGATAGGAATATCCATTCCTAATTGATTCGCCAAAACTTCTCTTGCGGCATCTACTTGTCCTTTCCCACCATCAATGATAATCAGATCGGGTGGTGTTAGCCCATCTTTGATCACACGGGAGTAGCGGCGATAGATCACTTCACGCATAGAAGCATAGTCATCCGGTCCTACAACCGTTTTAATTTTGTATTTTCGGTAATCTTTTTTCGAAGGTTTTCCATCCACAAATACAACCATTGCCGAAACTGGATTTGTTCCCATGATATTCGAGTTATCGAAGGCTTCGATGCGAATTGGTGTTGGAATGTTCATGGCATTACCTAATTTTTCGACTGCACCGATCGTTCGTTCTTGTTTTCGTTGGATCAAGTCAAATTTTTCACTTAATGCCACTCGAGCATTTTTGTTAGCTAATTCAACTAATTTTTTCTTTTCTCCCCGTTGCGGTTGCAATACTTTTGTATCTAGTACCGCAGCAACAGCTTCTTGATCGATATCGTTAGGGATCAAAACTTCTTTCGGAATAAAGTGCTCGGCTTCTTGATAAAATTGTCCGATATACGTCAGTAAATCTTCGGTTGGTTCATTGTAAAACGGAAAAATCGAGACATCCCGCTCAATCAACTTTCCTTGACGGACAAAAAAGACCTGAACACACATCCACCCTTTATCTACAGAATAACCAAAAACATCGCGATCCATGAAATCCGTTTGAGTCATTTTTTGCCGTGTCATGACTGTTTCGATTGCTCGAATCTGATCCCGATATTCGGCTGCTTTTTCAAATTCCAAATTTTGTGCTGCTACGTTCATTTTTTCTTGAATTTCTTCTTGAATCTGTGTGTGCCCACCATTTAAAAAACTTTTAATTTCTTCTACCATGTCTTTAAAAATTTGCGGATCAACATGAAACACATATGGACACAAACATTGCCCTAAATGATAGTACAAACAGGGTTCTTTTTGGTGCGTACCGCATTTACGTAAAGGAAACAACCGGTCCAAAATCTTTTTCGTTTCATTTGCTGCACCAACATCGGGATATGGACCAAAATAAAGGGCCTTGTCCTTCAATACTTTACGCGTAATCATCAATCGAGGATACTTTTCATTGGTAATTTTGATAAAGGGATAGGTCTTATCATCCTTTAACATAATATTGTATTTAGGATCGTTCTTTTTGATTAGATTGATTTCCAGCAACAGGGCTTCGATATTAGATTCTGTCACGATGTACTCGAAATCATCAATTTCAGAAACCAACCGTTCCGTTTTTGTATTGTGACTGCCGGTAAAATAGGAGCGTACCCGATTTTTTAAAATCTTGGCTTTCCCTACATAAATAATCGTACCATTTTTATCCTTCATCAGATAACAGCCCGGTTGATCTGGTAAAAGCGCTAATTTATTTTTAATGCGTTCATTCAAGGCATCTTCACCTCATTATGTATTTACAAACTGAGAATAGTATATCACGAGTGTCAATCAGAAGAACCAATCTTGCCTGTCCTTAAGAAAAACTAGAAAAACGGAGAAAATTTTTCTTTCTCCGCTACAAAGTATTATTGTGCTGCCAAATCAAAAATAATCCGATCTTTGGCTTTTAACTGAATTTCTTTGGCTCCCTTTAAAACCGGCTGATTATTGATTGTATACGTCCAATATTTATTGGCCTTTTCATCTTGAGCATGATTGTCAATTTCCGTAATAAATCCGTCTTGGTCTTTGATCTCAAAATTATTTTTCATCGTCTCAAACAAAGTATCATTTTTTTTGATTGTAACTTTTTTACTGCTTAGTTCTTGCCCGTCTTCCTTCAACGCAATCGTGACTGTTTGTGAAACAGCTTCCGTTGTTGTCGTGTTGCCCTTTTGTTCGTTATTGTTTGGTGAACAGGCACTGATTAAAAGAACACTCAAAAAAAGCAGGGTGGTTGAAATAATTTTTTTCATACTAACTCCTTATAATAATCCATATTTTTGTTTTACTCGTTGTAACTTTTCTAAAAAGGGATTCGCAAATAAAAGTAAAAAAACAGCGGTTGATATTCCATGAATCAAATCCATGGGGGCGCCAGAGATAAACGCGGCAAGTAAAATATCTTTATTCAAGGTCGGCATAAACAATAAAACAGATGCTGGATTCATGATCCCACCATAGATGAAGAAAATGCTGAAAAAACCGAAAAGTGCTAAGGACCAACGATTTTTCTTCAATAGTCCCCAACGATACAGCAAACCGGCAATAAAACCAATCATCCCAAACGCAAACATCTGCCACGGTGTCCAAGGGCCCTGGCTGAAAAAAATATTCGACACCAAAGCCGAAAAGCACCCCACTAAAAAACCAGATTCTGGACCAAAAGCAATCCCAGTGATAATCACAATAGCAGCCACAGGTTTAACTTGTGGCAACATGAAAAATGCCCCTCGACCAGCAACAGCTAAAGCAATCAGCACTGCCAAAATGATTAATTCCCGCGCTTGTGGTTTACGATTTTCAAAAACAATGAAAAAAGGAAGCATTGCTAATCCTAAAAGAAGCAAACTTGCTGTCAAATAATTTCGACTGCCTAGTTTTGGCATAATGACTAAGACTAGCAGTATCGCCAAAAACACGATTCCCAAGCTGACGAAAGTTCGTTTAGACACAGATTGTCGTCTTTTTTGAGAAACAACAGGCAAAATTGACTCCTCTATTTCCTCTTCCTCATTTTCTTTCATCGTCTCATGAGGAGAAGGTTGATCGGCATAAAAAGCTTTTAAAAATTCTTCTGTTCGTCTAGACATTTCTTCACATCCTCAATCGTAACTGCATTGGGAAAATACTTTCGTGCCATTCTGTTGGCAGCAGTCGTATAAAAATGGTTTCCAGCAAAAAAAGCTTTGGCATTTTTTGTTGAAATAATCTGTCCATCAAAAAATAATCCGCAGGTATCTGCATGCTCAGCAATAAATTCGATATCGTGGGAAACCATCACGATAGTCACACCTTGCGCCTGTAATTCCTTTAGCAAATGTCCCAATTCATTTTTATAAAAAGCATCTAACCCTTTCGTTGGCTCATCCAACAATAAAATTTTGGGTCGCAACAGTAAAATCTTTGCTAGCGCCAATCGTTGTTGTTCCCCACCACTTAAATCATAGGGATGGCGGTCCAATAAATTTTCTAATTTGGCAGTCTCAGCGATTCCGGTAATAAGTTGTTGGGTTGTCATCTGACTAGTGACTCGATTTGGCTGCAACATGTCCGCAAGCTCGGCACCAACTGTTTTCTTCACAAACAAACTTTGCGGATTTTGCGGTAGGACGCCCAGCAGATCCACATGCAATTCCTGATCCGAAAAACGTTCAATTTTCTTCCCCAAAATTTTTATTTTACCGCGATAAGGATGATTTAGCCCAGCAAGTAAAGAAAGCATCGTACTTTTCCCTGCCCCATTCCCGCCAACGATTCCGGTAAAACTGCCTTTTTTTACTTGAAAAGAGAAATCTTTCAAAATATCCTCTGCTTCACTTTGATAACGAAACCAAACATTCTTCACTTCAATGATCAGCTGCTTACTTTTATTTATCGGTTGATCTGCTTGAACAGGAAACTTCCGAAGAGAAAGAGTTTCCAACCATGTCCGCCCTTCTCTGACAGTCAAAGGAATTGGGGTATTTTGTTGTGATGCATGAGCAAAAATTTGTACAGGTGCCGGCATTGCCGCAAACAAATCATTAGGACTGTCTGACAAAATCTGACTGACTTTTTGTGGGGTTCCCTCTACAGTCAATCGGCCTTCTTCCATCAACCACACCTGATCCGCCATCGGTAACGCTTCCTGTAAGCGATGCTCTGTCAGCAAAATCGTCGTACCGATCTCTCGATTGATTTTTGCAATCGTTTCTAAAAACTCTGTCGTAGCGATTGGATCCAGCTGTGAAGTCGGTTCGTCTAAAATTAGTAAACGAGGGTGCAAGGTCATAACGCTTGCCAAATTTAATAACTGCTTTTGTCCTCCCGACAATTCAGCTACCTCTTTGTGAAACCATTTTTGAAGACCGAAGTAAGCGGCCATTTCAGCTACCCGCAAACGAATCGTCGCCGAATCATAGCCTAAACTTTCTAAACCAAATGCTAATTCATGCCAGACTTTATCGGTGACTAACTGGTTTTCTGGGTTTTGCAGAACATATCCGATTGCTGTCGTTTGCTCTCGAAGGGGTAGTGTATCTAATGGACGATTCTCAAAAAATATTTTCCCCGTTTTTTCCCCATGAGGAGCTAAAACTGGTTTAAGCTGTCGTAGCAACGTAGTTTTCCCGCTGCCGCTTTTTCCAAATAATACGGTAAAACTGCCTTCTTCCATTTTTCCGGAAAAATTCGCAACGGCCGCCGATTTTGCATCGGGATAATAAAAGGAAAAATCATTGATGGTTAATAGTGGCACTTCCTGCACCTCCCGCTATTTTTCTGGCTTGTCGCCACCGAATTTTTTCATATACTGCTAGAATCATTGGGAGATTACAAAGAATCAGAAAGCTGAGATATCCTAAACTTTCTCTAAATGTTTTAGGCAAAGAAATGATTAATTGCGGATTGTAACTGGTGTAAAACTGTCCCATGCGCCAAAAATAAAAAAATATACCGCTACACAAAAGCAAACTACTGAGCAATAAACCATCTCGGCGATCAAAACGGTACAGTGAAAATGCACTACGGCCTTTTAATCCATAGCCTCGTGCCTTCATTGAATCTGCTGTTTCAATCGCATTTTCTAGCGACCAAGTAATCATGATGGAAAAAATCGTCAATGCATGCTTCATTTTTTGAATCATGGACCCATGTGAAAAATCTCGACCGATACTTTTTTGTCCCTGACGAACCACCGCCAATTGTTGAGAAAATTTTGGTACAAAGCGAAAAACCATGGATAGAACCAAAGAACTGGCAGGCAAAATTTTCCCAAATAAATACACAAATTTGTCTGTGGTCATCACTGCATTGTAGCAAGTAAACCAGGTTAAAGTAATTCCCAGCACCGCAGCTAGAACAACCCCATAGGCGATGGCTTCCATTGTAATTCTGTTCCCATTTTCTAAAATGAGTAGCGGTGTCACTCCATAATGATTAAAGGCGGGATTAAGCAGCGCCACCACGACCATTCCCGGCAGCAAAAAAGTGAGTAACCGTCTAAAAAACTGCCGACTTCCTTTCAAATAACTCGCATAAATGCCAGCGGATAGAAAGGAAATTCCCAAAATCAACGGCTGCAGACAAAACATACTGCTGCCAATGACTAAAAGAAAATAGAGAAAATTAATTACAGGATGGCTTTGAGAAAAGGCATCTCTTTTTTCTCGTAGGTTCATCGTTATTCTCCTCCAGAATTAAGATCCGTTCCTAATTCAATCGTATATAACCAATCAATTTGATCTCCTGCTTGCAAATCACGATACTTTGATGCCCCATAATTTGGCACCCACCCGTTGACTTGATACATCCAGCCAGATAAGTTTCCAGCATCAAATTCATACAATTGATTGATTCCTTCAACATAATACGCGTCGTACATCGGTGTCCAGCTGGCTTCCATTTGAATACCTACTTGTTTCGTTGTACGAACTAAAATATCATATACCGAATCATTTTCTTTTAATACAACCTGTGTTGGGACTAAAATCCATCCATCCTTTGGCAGGAAGGCTTGCTTTTCTTTTTTTAGTTTCTCTCGATTTTTTAGAAGTGCAGAAGCAGAAATTGAAACGGTCACCATTTTTTCTGGTTCTTCCTTTGAATCCGTCTGTGAAGAGGCAACAGAAGAAGTTTCTTGCTTAAGCGTTTCTGCTTCTGGATGGATTGTTTCTTGTGTAGAATCCTGATCAACTTCTTGCTGAGCTGTAGATGATTGCGTTATTTGTTTTGCCAGCGACGAACTCGTTGTTTTTGCAGAGGCCTTTTCCATTTCTGCTTTAGTCTTGCCGCCAATCAGGTAATATTGCACCCCGCTTTCCAGTACGGTGAAGGAAAGTTTGGTTTGCTTTCCGGCAAACGAAATTTGGGGTTGACTTTCTTTAAGTGTTTGCAGCTTACCATTGATTTTACGAACAAGAAGAACTTTGTCTGCCTGCCATTTTTTAGGCAAATAGATTTCGAGAATTGGTGTTTCCGCTAAAGTCATTTTTTCAATCTTCACACCCAATGCTTCACTAGCTTGGTTCGCTGCTTCCTTAATCTCCTGCAGCCCCTCCTGAAAAGTAACTTTAAGATGCTGATCGACAGGATTTTGGATTTGTTTCCCTTGATACAGCCACTGATACTGGATCGTGCCAGCGGTTCCTTTAAATGTGTAAACCTTTTTCTTTCCACTGATTGTTGCCAACTGTTCCTTTTTCACGATTCCATTTTCATTTAGGTTCGTCACACTGGCTAAAGGGGTCATTTCTTTTGTCTGCGGTGTACAGCCTCCTAAGACCAAGAGAAAAACTAGAAGGGAGGCTATCCATTTTTTCTTCATTTCAATAATTCCCTTCTTGATTTTTTTACTCTGTATAAGCCAGCACCCACCAGTAGGATACAAATGACACTTCCACCTATAATTTCAGGAATTGGCAATTCTTCTGCCTTCGCTTTCTTGTATTTTTGCGGGACAGATTTTTTTGGAGTATAGGTTTCCCCAACAAAATTCCAACCAGATTGACTATTATTAAGAATAGTATTCGTTGTTTGTGTTTCGGCTGCTTGTGTCATGGGTTTTTGTAGGTATTGCGTAGTAGCAGAAGGTCGTTTTTTGCTAACAAATTGTTGAAAACCCGCAGTGGATTCAGTGACAGAAGCAATACCATTATCTCCCCACTCACGTTGAAAATTTTCTGGTTCATTCTCCGTTGTTTTCTCTGATTTTTGAATTGCTCCTTCTGACGCAACTAATAGTTGATAAACTTCTGCAGGGATTAATTTTTTTTGTTTTTCAGTTAGTCCATCATAAGCTGCTCGCGCTAGCTTGACTGCTTCTGGTTGCCGATTTGGCTGAGTTAATTTTTTAATTTGCTCACTCACTTGCGCGGCGGTTTCTTGATCTGATAGTGAAACAACATCTGACATTTGATAAAAACTTGTCTTCTTGTCTGCCAATCGTTGGTAAGCCACAAGGGCACTTAACGCCTGTTCGGTTGCCATCCCATTTGCCTCACCAGGTGCACCTCCACCATTGCTGTTTCCTCCTGGCAGAACATGCATGAAGCCACCATTTTTAAGCTGAAATTTTACCAATGCTTCTAGCAGATTTTTCTTTTTGATAAATCGAGAATCTTTTGTCGGATCAACGTCCAATGCCGTCAATGCAAGAATTACCTGCGCAATCTCTTCAGAATTTTCTGTTTTGGTACTACCAAAACTTCCTGCAGAATTTTGTTGTTTAGATAAAAAGGTAAGTCCGCGATCAATCGCCTTTTTTACTGCTGGCTGCTGGCGGTATGGCGCTAAAGCCTGCAAAGTCATCGCGGTGATGTCAATTGTCGGTGTCTTCCCATAAAGAGTCCATCCTCCGCCAACTATTTCTTTTTCTAAAAGGTAATCAAGCAACTTTTTTCTGGTTGTCATGGTTTTCTGCTGAGGAGCCGCATTTAAAGCAAGCAAAGCAAAAATACCGCCATTGATTCCCTGATAGATGGTTTTAGAAAAATCCTGCAAGGGTAAAAACAAATCAAAATCTGCCACTTCGGCTGGTTTTTTGCCAATCGCAGTCAACGCTAAAATCAACCGTGAATATTCCGTGTATTTTACTGAATGCAGCTGCCCATTTACCTCTTGTAGTCGACGAACTACGTTTTGATAGTAAGTCGTCATTAACGGAGAGTTTTGTGGATACCCATTACGTGCCAGTGCCAAAATCAGCCATTCATTGGAATAGGTCGGCACGTAGCTTGTAAATAATGATAAGACATAGTTTTGCGTATGGTCAAGCACCTGTTGATAAACCATATCTTGTTTTTTTAATTCATTTAATCGTTCTTCCAGTTCTTCTAATTTTTTCAGCGACTCGGAAGATATCATTGTTTTTTGGCTTGCCGACAACTGATTATATTCAGCACGAACATCGATAATCATTGCTTCATCAAAAAGTTGCAACTTCGCCCACTGGGGTAAGTTCTCGATTTTCTCTTTGAGTTGATCTGCCTTTTGTTGATCCACCACCAGCTTTTCTAAAATATCCCTTGCTTGAGCCAGCTTTTCTTGTAGTTCTAAGGAAATTTCTTCTCTGGAAGTTTCAGATAACTGTGCCAAGGCAGTAGTTAATCGACTCACTTCTGCCAAATTTTCTAAACGTAATTGCTGATTTTCCGGTAAATTTTCTATACCGTTGGCAATACTTTCTATTTCTGCAATTAAGTCAGCAATTTTCTTTTCAGCCATTTGCAGTTTTTCTAAAGATTTAGCAGAAAGTTGTTTTTTTTCCGGGGTAGATAAACTTTCATATTTGTTCCGGGTATTTTTTACCATTCCTTGATAATAAAGAGAAATATTTTCCGGTGTTGGTAAATAGCTGATACTTTCTTCCACTGCCGCAATTTTTTTTGCAGAGGCGACAATTTCTGTCATTCTTACAGAACACTGGTTTAACTTTTCGCGATTTTCTGCGGAAATCTTTTCTTTTACCTTCGTTGAAAGCAAGTTATATTCCATTACCGCCGTTTCGACTTCTTCTTGTTCCTTTAGGGTCAACACTTGACTATCCGGCAATTGATTGATTACTTTCGTCATTCGCTGAACAGCCGTTTCTTCACTTTCAATCGGAAGTGTGGGCACCGGATTTTTCGTAAATTGATAAATCACACCCTTGTTGGCTTGCTGAAACAATACTTGGCTTAAGGCATGGGCAGTTTGTGCCGTTGCCATGCTATCTGGTTTTGTATCCTCCATCAACCAACGGACGCCGCCATCTTCCAGTTGAAAAGCAAGCAATGCTTCGATCGGTGTGACCGATTTTTGATAATCACCGCGGGTCAAATCTTCTCCCACCGCTGCCAGACCTAAAACTGCCTGCGCTTGACTATTTGCGTTGGGTTCTGGTGAATAATAAGTTGCAATAAAAAATTGTCCCTGCTCATTTAGACAATTTTTAAAGAAAGAAACACCGTTGGAAATAGCTTTTTTTACTGCCGGTTGATCTTTGAAAGGAGCCAATGCGGTCAAGGTCATTCCCGTCATATCGATATCCCCTGCATTACCAAATAGTGCCCAGCCGCCATCACTCAGCTGTTGTTGAGTGAGTGCATCAACCAACTGTTGAATCTTAGCTTCACGGTTTTCAACCGCGTACTCTTTTGAGTAAAGAGCGATTAAACCAAAGATTTGACTATTAATAGTTCCATTTAGGTCGCTGTCAGCAATCAATTGAATCAAATTTTTTCCCACAACATTTGTGGGATCGCCGCCTAAAGCCAACACACCGATTGTTTGACGTTCCGCATCCGTCCACGGACGTTTCCCACTACCAGAGCCGTAATCGGCCTTCAAAATCGTGGTTGCTAATTTTTTGTAGGCAGTCGTTCGTGTTGCTTCGTCTGCTGGATTCTCTGAACGAGCCAACGCTAGGGCTGACCATTCATCCAACGTTTTAAGATGGGTGGTCAAGTAGGTGGTTGCCCCATGCAATGAATCAGCAATTGTTTCTGACGGAGAAACGGCAGTTAGTTTATCTATTGCAGCTTGTAATTTTTTCCGATTAATCACTTTTTTCTGCTGATCAGAAGAGAACCCATCAAAAATTTTTTTGACAGAAAATACCTGTGACTTATCTGCCACGGTCAATTGACTTACTTCAGGTAATTGTTCAATTTGTTTAATCAGTTGATCAATTTTTTGTTGTTCTTTTAATTGATTGATTTTAACTTCTGCTTGAACTAACTGTTGTAGAATCTCTGCAGCCACTTGCTTTTTCTCTTCACCAGATAAAGCATCATAAGCTTCGCGGACAGCACGCACTTCGGTTTCCTGAGCAAGGGTCGTAATTGCACCTAGTTGCTTGATTTGGGTTTCAACTTTTGATGCTGCTGTAGCCGCTTCATTATTTTTATTAGGTTCTTGCAACCAAGCCAGTGCTTGATTGACCTCTGTCTGAGAAACCGTTAGACCAGTAAGCTTTTCAAAAGCATTTTGATAGGCTTCTTGATAACTGCTTCCTTGATTAAGCCAGGCGTTTTTATTCTGATTGATTTGCGCTATTTTTTTCGTCAACGCTGTTTTGTCCGCAATTGGCAGATAGTCTGTCTCTGCGTATGCTGCGCCCAAATCAGTCCCATAACCAATTAAAGAGAACTGAACTCGAAAAACATCACCATTTTGCGGATAAGTATCACTCATTCCCCGACCAGAAAGTTGATTATTTATGGAATACATCCAACCAGATGTCGCAGTGTAGGAAAATTCTGCTAAATCTTGATTGGCTTCATTTTTTCCTGTATTTGACAAAGATATTCCCGCTTGTTTCGCAAAATCCTGCAATTCTTGTGGAATAGCTAATGGATCATCGATACTGTTTTTGACACTTTTTAAATAAAATTGATTGGCTAGTGTACCAGAATGCTCATACCCGTAGCCGGCTTTTTTAAATATAGAATCCAGCACTTGCGCATAGTTCCAATTTTGTGTCACATTTATTTCTTGTGGCTCGATGATGTAGCCTTGACCTAACACAAATTTTTCCACCGAAACGGTAATTGTTTTGCTCGTTTGTTTTACTTCCGTTGCTTTTGTTTCACTCACTGCTGTAGATTGTGGTAAATTCCTTTCACTCGCAGTTGTACTTTCTTCTGTTGAAGTAGTTGTTTCACTCGAATGTGTCGAGGAATTAATCGTTTCAGCGGTTGTTGTGGCTTCTGTTTTCGTTATCAGCTCTGAAGATAAAGAAGTCTCTTGACTTTCCCTTGTTTCGCTACTTGCTTCAACTACCACCGCAAACACCGGCAGACTCATAAAAAAAGACTGACTCACCAAAAGCAGAGTCAAAAAGATCTGCACCGTTTTTTTCATTTTTCTCCCCATTTCTTTCACACAAAAAACACTCCATAAAATACAGAGTGTCCAGCAACCACTAATTGATGCATGGCAAAAAACCATGTCAAAGAAATGGATGCTGGACAATTCACCCTGATATGTTGTCCAGTGCCGTTAGTTGAAGCTATCTGACTTCGTGTTGTCTTCCTATTCAAGTTTTTTGAATGAGTTTAAGAATCTCCACGTTACAGTAGAAAGGGGCTGTTGCGGATTTTCACCGCATTCCCTTCAAGCTATCGGTCCATAAATAAAAAGTATTCCTTGTTCATTATTTCTGGATTACAGTCCACATTTTAATTGGACTTTGCAGTTGGTACACGTACTACAACCACCGATTTCTTCGATCGTTCCTTTTTGACAGATTGGGCAGATTTCTCCTTCCAATGGTTGTTGATCCACCGTCACTACATTTTCATCTTCCAATGTAGCTTCCTGATAATTCTCTTGCGCTTCCAGCGTCAACACTTGACTCTCTCGGCTGCCATCGACATAAACGGTCCCACCTTTTGCTCCGCCGCGATAAAGTGCTTCGTAAATTGCTGCTACTTGATCCACACGATAACCTCGTGGTGCATTGACTGTTTTAGAAATAGAGCTGTCTACCCAGCGTTGAATGGTACATTGCACGCCAACATGGGCTTCCGGAGTTAAACTCATTGCAGAAACAAAAAATTCCGGTAATTGTTCTTTGGTATAAGCAGAATGATCGGCCAAATATTCTTCAACGATTGCTGCATTCACTTCAATAAATTTACCAAGTCTGCCACTGCGAAAGTAAGAGAAGGAAAAATAAGGTTCCAAGCCAGTCGAAACCCCCGCCATAGTTCCTGTTGAACCAGTAGGAGCAACCGTCAACAAATGAGAATTTCGAATACCATATTTAAGAACGCCTTGACGAAGCGCTTCAGGCATTTTTTTCATATAACCGGATTGAATAAATTTCTCCCGTAATTCACGAGTTTCCTGTTCGTCTTTTCCAATTAAGTATGGAAAGCTTCCTTTTTCTTTTGCCAATTCAATAGATGTCGCATAGGCTGTTGTGGCAATTTTTTCAAAAACGTTATCCACCAATTGGTTCCCGGTTTCTGATCCATAGGTTTCTTCACAGTAAATCAATAAATCTGCAAGACCCATCACACCTAAACCAACACGACGTTCTCCTTTGGCTTGGGTTTCATTTTTATCAAAAAAATAAGGGGTAGCATCAATGACGTTGTCTTGGAAACGAACGCTCGCACGAACAACTTCTGCTAATTTTTCAAAGTTTACTTGTCTATTTTTTTTATCCACCATATTTGCTAAATTAATCGCAGCTAAATTACAAACGGCATAAGGGGTTAGTGGTTGTTCTCCACAAGGATTTGTTGCCACGACCTTTTGTCCGTAGGCAGAAGCGTTCGTCATTTCGTTTGCATTGTCTATAAAAAAGATTCCTGGTTCTGCTGAGTAAGTCGCACAAAAAGTAATCAAATTCCACAATTCCCGAGCTTGGATTGTTTCATAAGTTTTTACCCGTCTGCCTGTTGTCGCCCATTCTCTGACATCGCCAATTTCCGCCCAGTTTTCATCGTAATCTGCCATCTCTTCTTCATTATAGTCTTCAATTGCTGGGAAACGCAGGGCATATTCATTATCGTTTTCTACTGCATCCATGAAATCTTTTGTCAGACAAACAGAAATATTTGCCCCAGATAAAAATTCACTATTTTTGACAGAATAACTGCCGCCTTGCTGTAATTTTTGTTTAATTTCTTTGAGGTACTGCGAGTCATTGAATTCGCTGGCTTTTTGACTCTCAATAACTGCCGTATAAAATTCTTTCTCTGCTTCTGCTAAAGGGGTAAAGGACAATTTTTCACTGGCTAATTTTTTGACAATAGGACTTCTCGTTGTAGCAATCAAATGCTGCAAAACAGCCGGATTTTGCATTTTTGAAATAATAAATTCAAAAATATCTGGATGCCAATCTGCCATCATAATCATTTGTGCGCCTCGCCGACTGCCACCCTGCTCTACTAAATGGGTAAGATTTGCCAAGTCGTTCAGCCACGAAACTGAACCGGATGATTTTCCATTGACCCCATGAACGATGGCTGCTCGTGGACGCAAGGTTGACCCATTGGTTCCAACACCACCCCCGCGACTCATAATTTCCATCACTTCTTGTCGGTGAGTTGCCAAACCGCCTCGTGAATCATGGATGAATGGCATTACAAAACAATTAAAGTAGGTGACTTCCGAATTTGTTCCCGCACCATACAACACTCGACCCGCTGGAATCAAATTTTGTTCCACTAGTTGTTGATAAAAAGTTTGGAATAATTCTTCTTGTTTTTTACCATTTTCCATCTTTGCAATACCTGTCGCTACACGTTTTGCAATTTGTTCGAAATAAATTTCCATGGGTTTTTCTACTTCATTTTTGTGACGTTCAACCAGACCAGAAGCTGCTTCGAGAGGATCCGTCAACGCCATGCGAAATTCTTCTTCCACTTCGATGATTAATCGATCGTCTGTTTGATCCTGCACCACACCGATTCCTCTTGCCGGATATTGTGGATCTGGATGGGTCGTCAAAACAACCAAATCCCCTTTTGTGATCGTTTGACCGTTAGGATCTTTAAAGGCATAACGATCCAGCATAATCAGACGGGAAATCCCTTCAAAAGTCATGGTCATTTCTTTTTCGACGGGGAAGACACCAGAAAATTGTTGAATCGTTTGATTTAATTTTTCAATATATTGAAAGCTCAAGGCTTTTGGCACAAAAATCACTCCTAAATAAAAAAATTCGCGAACAGCACAATATCTTGTGTTCGAGAATAATTATCACACTATATATCGTATAATTCAACGTTGTAATTTATAATTTTTTTTGTTATAGTTGAGAATGTTTATCAGTTAAGCTTTTGTTTTTTCATAAAAAAAAACTCAGAATCAAAAAATTCTGAGCAAGTTTTTGCTATTAATTATTTTCTACCAAGAATAATTGTTTTGAGTAAACCGACGATAGGAATGCCGAACACAGCTGCCGTAGATAAGTAAAAAGACTCCCGCACCCACCGTGATGAAAAATCCTGAAATACCAATTGTTCCACCTGCATACATCGTCATTGATGCAAGAATTGGGAACAACGAGAATACACACAAACCGATTCCACCAATCAAAGAGAAACTAAAACTTTTACGATAAGCATCTTCTCTGAGTTGTGCTGCATGAATCACCTTCCCCGAAATCAATCGATTGCCTAAAAAACGATTCAATTCTGAATTTTTCATGCCGGCAACGATGAAAAAACCTACAGCAACAGCCGCTCCTAGAAATAAAAGCCCAAAAGCAATTGATAGTCCACCCAATCCGGCAAAAAAGAAGAAGCCGGCGATTGCTAAACAACTAATAAACACGCCACTAGCAATTTGAAAACTGGTTTTCTTCGCTTGACGCCAATATTCTTCTGCTTCTTCTAAGCTAATATTGTTCTCACCATCTGTTTCCGCAAATACCTTTTCTTTCTCCAAATTCATTTCATCCAGCAATTCATCGATGGAACCAAATGTTGCGATTACCGTACCAATTGCTTCGTGCTCATTTTTTCCTTCTTCAATTAGTTCATGATAATGATCTTCCATATTTGCCAATAAATCAGTCTTTAATTTTTCTGTTTCTCTGTTTCGTGGTACTTCAATAAAAAGACTTTCTAAATAATTGCGAATCGTATCCATTTAATTTCCCTCCATAAACTGATCAACAACTGCTTTTGTCAACTGCCATTCCTGTTTTTTGTCATTCAAATAATCCAAACCAACCTTAGTGATCTTGTAGTAGGTTCGTTTTTTCCCATGTGTCACCTCACCAGGATAGGAGGTAATAAGCTCATTTTTTTCCAATCGAGAAAAAACGGAGTACAGCGTGGTTTCTTTGATTACATATTTTTCCTTTGTCATTTCACGAATCGTTTTTGAAATTTCGTATCCATAGGAATCATTTTTTTTCAGGATTGACAAAATAATCGCATCATTGTAGCCGCGTATTCCATCGCTTGAGATCATTTTGATTCCCCTCCAAAAGTACTTCATCTGTCGTTGTAATTAGCATACTACGATTACCCCGACAGGTAAAGTACTTTTTTCTAAGACTTTAGTCGGATTTTTAGCTCTTGAATTTACATTCAAGTACAACAAAAAAGCCGAGAAATGGTTCTCGGCTTTTAAATAGAACAATTTGTTATTTACTCCCCATCAAGAAAATTCCATTGCATGAAATCTTCAAAGAGTTGTTCTTCCTGATTGCTTTGAAATTGCTGATCTTCCTCGTCGTCTTCTTCTGCTGCAAGCACAAACTCTTCCAACTCTTCTGATTCCTCTTCACCAAAGGGATCTTTTTCTTCAAAATCAGCTTCAAAAACTTCCTCGTTCATGGTTTCCCGCTCCTTTCAGAATTTGCTCCATTCTAAAAATCCCATTCTTCCGCTTGCTCAGCTTCAAACTTTTGATAAAGAACTTCTAAGAAAGCCATTGTCGTGACGGAATAATAAGGTACGACATAAAATCCAGCCAATCCATAGGTCATCCCATAAAGGAAAAACCAAAAATAAAAAGATGCTTGTAAAAATAGATATTCCAATTTATAACCCTTCATAATCTGCCGGCTCAAAGCGATTGCTTCCTTCGCAGATAATTCAGGTCGTTTTTCCAGCAGATAATTTGTCATTGCATAAGAAGCTTTTTTGATAATCCCTGGAATCACAAACAGCAATGACCATAAAAAAGTATACAGAGTAATCAATAAATTGGCCTTGATCACACGATTTTTCTGTGATTTCACAAAGTATTTGAAAATCTTTATACCATCAGCTTTTTGTCCTCTCAAAGTGAAAATACCGCTCCATTGAAGAACTGGTTCAATTTGACTTGAAAATAACAAAATAATCGCAAATAAAATCAGACTCAGCAATCCACCTATAAATAAATTAGAACCGGAATTAGACCGATCATATTCCACATAAGAATAACCCGAATAATCGCTGTAAAAATCATTTTCTGCGCCGAAATTTCCCATTACTAAAATCATCAAGAAAATAAGAACGACCAGCACAATACCGCAACCAATAATGGTCGGAACCCATTCTCCGTATCGACCGGACAGCTTTCTTTGCACTTCTTGTTTTAGCTCCGCTCGAGTAACCCCCAAACTGTTTGCTGCTTCCATTTGTAAAACGGTTGATTTCTCTTTCATTACCGGAGATAATTCTGCCTTGGAATTAGTCAAATCAAACCCACAATAGCGACAAACCTTATCACCCTCACTCACTTCTTTTCCGCAATTCGGACAATTACTCACTTCAATCCCTCCAGATTTATTATTTGTTTGATTATACTACGTTTGAAAAAAAGAAAAAACAAATACCCTCGCAAATCTGAATAGCCGGTCGCTACATTCCTAAGAAAAATATGACAGCTAAATTGCTTGAGCTTGTTTTACTGGTATTCTATTCTGAAATAATCTAGTTGTTTTTTAACCCTATCTTGAGCCGATAAGCAAGTATCCATCAGATATTCCTTATCCATCTCCCATTCCTTTAACCCACGATAGTAAAACAACTTTAGGTCTTCATTAATATAATATTGTTTCTCAAACATTCTTTGAACAATAGTAAACAACTTGACCGTTTCCATCTTGAAAAGGATGGGTAGAGTCAAATTCATCTGGTACCGTTTTTTAATAATGATAAAAATCATCCGTGTGCATATGAATACTTTTATCCAAAGTACTTGAATCTGCAACAAGTTTGGCTATCGTTGATTTTCCTGTCCCAGGTGCACCAGTAATAAGAATAATTCTTCCAGCCATAGCTTTAGCTCCTTTTAGTAAAAACAAAACCTATACTTTTTTTGCAGAAAAAATCAGCATCATTGGTCGGCGCATTTCCTCCATCATTCCTGGTTGATCCAGCATTTCTTTAGGAGGCATTGGTTCCACTAAATGTTTAATTTGAAAACCATTTTTTAGCAATCCTTCTGTATACGTTGTTAAACGAAAGTGAGTTTATTAATGATTAAGAGTATCGCAAGAGTAAAACCGGACTATAGGAAGCAGCGAATCGATTTTCGTGTCAGAGATTTAGTAGTAAGGTCACCACCATTATTTAGAGCAAACAAAAAAGGAAAGACAAGCCTTTCCTTTTCATGTAAGTTGTTTTTCAGCATATCTACAATCAATTTAATCAAAGCAATGGTAAACATGCCAAAACTTAGAATCAATTGAATTGTATCTAATGCGGACAAAAGGCTTTCTCCTTTCATAGATTTTAGCACTTATTCTCATAAGCACCACCACCCTTCAGAAGTAGCTACCGTCATAACTTTCTACTCTTGTTATTATACCATAAAAAAAGAAACTCAATTCTACGATTCCGACAAACTTTTGGCGTTTACTGGATAGAAAATCCCTGCCGCCTGGCAGTTTTTTTTACTATAGCTAATATCTCAATAACTCTACTGTCATAAGAAGTCTTTCAAAAAACTAAAAAGATAATTTCTCCACCGTCAAAATAATATCTTTTCTTAGTTGTGTATATCCTAAATATTCTAAGATATCTAATTCATTTTTGATGGAGTTAATTGTAAACGATTCTTTTTCCATATATATTTTGTAAAATATCAGATACGAGATTCTACCATACATATACACTAAATCTGTTGAGAGTTCTTTCAATTGTAGTAATACATCTTTATATAAATCAAATTTCCCTCTCTCAGTAAATAGGGTTGCGTCAAGAATTATGTGTAAATGGAGAATCCATTCCAGTATTTAAGTTAAAACATTGATTCTAATGTATCTTGAATTTCCTTAAATCCTTTATGCACTCTACCTAAAAACTTTTGGTTATATTGATTGAATTGAGAAACTAGGAATCTCTCCAGAGATTCTTCATTAGGAAATTGCTCTTTTCTCTTTGTATATTTTTTTAGTTGCTTGTTAAATCCTTCAATCAAGTTAGTTGAATAAATAGTTCTTCTAATTGATGGAGGAAAATTATAAAAAGTTAATATAGCAGGATTCATGAGTGATTTCACGACTCGTGGATACTGCTTTTTCCATTTATCTGTCATAAAAGCTATTTGAACAATCGCTTCTTCTTTTGAAGCCGCTTGATAAATGGTTTTAAAGTCATCGCAGATTTCTTTTCTATCCTTAACGCGAACTTTATGAGCAATATTTCTAGAGACATGGACACAGCATTGTTGAAATTGAGCATTTGGATAAACACTATGAATACTATCGTCAATACCACTTAAACCATCTGTTACGACTAATAAAACCTCTTCTAAACCACGGTCTTTTAGATCTTGAAGTATCTCTTTCCAAACATAAGCAGATTCAGTTGGAGCTATAGTAAATCCTAGAACCTCTTTAGTTCCATCCAACCTGATACCAATTACTATATAGACAGCTTCTTTTGATACGGTTTGTCTTTTTAAGGGAATATGAGTAGCATCCATAAAAATGACTGAGTATTTAGCTTCTAAAGTTCTTTCTTTAAATGCCGAAACATCTTCAGACACAATTTTACTCCTATTTGAAATAGTTTGTGGTGTGTAATAATGACCATACATTTTTTCGATTAGATCAGAGATTTCGGACATAGTAATTCCTTTTTGAAATAGCTGAATAATAGTCGTTTCCAAAGAGTCGTTCGTTCTTTTGTAAGCAGGTAAGGTTGGTTGAGAAAAGTCTCCATTCCTATCTCTAGGTATTACTAAATTCAATTCACCGTACTCTGTTTTAAAAGAGCGCGAATAATTCCCATTACGGGAATTACCTGAATTAAATCCAGCTCTATCATACTTTTCATAGTCAAGAAATACCGTTAATTCAGCTTGTAATAAAGCGCTAATAGCCAATTCTAGGTGACGACGAAACAAATCATCCAAATCACCTTTATTGAGTAGTGTTTCCATTATTTCTGTAGTAAAATTAGTCATGAGAAAGTCCTCCTATAAAATTTCGGTTGTGGTAACTTTAATTTTACAGAATGGACTTTCTTTTTTCCTATCCTAAACTTCTATTTACACAAAATATTTTACGCTATCTTCTTATCTGCGTCTAATACAGTTTCAACGTAATTGTCAATCATAGTTTTGATCTTTCATAAGCAAATTTATTATCTGTCAATTTCATTAGAATATCGATTTGATCTTTTGTTTGTCTTGAAATTTTTATATTGGAATCTTGGTTTTTACTACTAATTTTTACGATTTTTCTAGTTCTGTTCTGTAAAGATTGATTATTTTCTGAGGGCTGATTTGGCATAATTTAATCCCGCAACCTATAGCTCAAAGAAACTTCTAACTCAGTTCCTTCCCCATCATTAAAGTTTTATGGTATTTCGTCACCGGTTCTCCTAAAAAATGTGTGTGTCGCGGCCCTTCATAAAAATAATTATCTACTGGAAAATGGCAAATATTGCCCGCTTCGTCAGTTATCCACTCCTGAGAACCACTAGCGGTAAACACAGGATGTTCGACTGAGAAAATAAATTCACCTTCCTTCTTTAGAATGTGCTGAACTTTTTTGGCAATGTTTTCAAAAGAAGCTACATAATGCAGTGCAAGGGAACTAATAACGACATCAAACTGTTCTGCCGGAAAGTCAATATCCTCAATCGACCCTTGCAGATAGGTCACTTTATCACTTGTGTTTTTTTCTCTTGCAACAGCTAACATTTTTTTCGATAAATCAATGCCAATTACTTTTTCTGCCCCATGCTCTGCAGCATACAAACAATGCCAACCATAACCGCAACCCAAATCTAAAACACTCTTTTTTTCAAAGTCTGTAAAAGTTTTTTTAACGTTTTCCATTCACCGGCTCCTTCCAAACCTTTTTGGCTTCTGGTCATTTGACGATATTTTTCAAAAAAAGCTTTCTTATCGTATGGATTTTTCATTTCAGTCGCTCCTTGAATTCTTTTCTTCATTTTATCACTAATGTACTTACTGACGACCCATATTTTCTCCTAGCTCATTTGTAATCACAAAAAAAGCAACTGACCAAGTAGCAGTCAATTGCTTTAGAATTAATCAAGTTCCAGTGCACCAGTGTAGAGTTGATAATAGACACCTTTTTCTGAAAGTAAACTATCGTGATCTCCGCGTTCAATGATTCGTCCATGATCTAGAACCATAATCACATCTGAATTTTTGATAGTTGATAAACGATGGGCAATAACGAAAACAGTTCGTCCATGCATCAAGGAATCCATTCCTCGTTGCACGATTCCTTCTGTTCGGGTATCAATACTGCTGGTAGCTTCATCCAAAATCATGACTGGCGGATCAGCAATCGCGGCTCTGGCAATTGCCAACAATTGTCGTTGTCCTTGCGATAAGCCTTCTCCATCACCAGTAATAATCGTTTCATAGCCATTCGGTAGATTCGCAATAAAATCCTCCGCATTAGCTAATTTTGCCGCTTTGATAACCTCTTCGTCTGTTGCATCCAGTTTTCCATAGCGAATATTTTCTCTAACCGTTCCAGTAAATAAATGGGTATCCTGTAAAACGATCCCCAACGAATGGCGCAAAGATTCTTTTTTGATTTTTTTGATGTTAATCCCGTCATAACGGATTTTTCCTTCTTGAATATCGTAAAAACGATTAATCAAATTCGTAATCGTAGTCTTTCCAGCACCTGTTGCACCCACAAAAGCAACCTTTTGTCCAGGCTTGGCAAACAGATTGATGTCCTTCAAAATCATTTGATCATCCACATACCCGAAATTCACGGATTCAAACACAACATCCCCTGATACTTCTGTATACGTGATACTGCCATCTTCATGAGGATGTTTCCAAGCCCAAAGGCCGGTTCGATGAGGTGTTTCCACTAAAACACCGTTGTCCTCTTTTGCATTGACCAAGGTTACATACCCTTCGTCTGTTTCCGGTTGTTCATCCAGTAATTGGAAAATTCGTTCCGCTCCGGCTAATGCCATGATAACAAAATTGATTTGTTGGGAAATCTGTGCGATTGGATTGTTCAAAGATCGACTTAGTTGTAAAAAGGAAGCCAATTGTCCAATCGTCAATTGAATCGTTCCACGAACGGAAAGTAATCCACCAACCACCGCAATCAAACAATATTGGATATTCAACAAGTTCATCATGATTGGCATGAGGGAGTTGGCATGGACATTCGCATTCGTTGCATTGTCTCGCAATTCCTCATTTAGAGAATCAAAACCTTCGATTACTTTTTCTTCATGGTTGAAAACTTTCACGACTTTTTGTCCATGAACCATTTCTTCGATATATCCATTTAATTTCCCCAACGAATGTTGTTGAGCACCAAAATATTGACCTGCACGTCCTGAGATGACCCGAATTGTAGCCATCATCAGTGAAACCGACAAAATCACAAAAAATGTCATCGGTACACTAACTGAAAACATCGCAATAAAAACCGAAATAAATGTGACAAATGCCGCAAATAGGTTAGGAATACTTTGCGAAATCATCTGACGCAGTGTATCAATATCATTGGTATAGTAACTCATAATGTCACCTTGTGTTCGTTGATCGAAATAACGAATCGGCAGTGTCTCCATATGAGAAAACATGTCATCACGAATTTTTTTCTGAGTTCCTTGGGAGACCTTGACCATGATAATATTAAATGCCCAGGTTGCTAGAATTCCGACCAAATAAATAGCGCCCATTTGAATAATCGCTGTCATCAATCCAGAGAAATCTTGACTATTTCCTTGTAAAATCGGTGTAATGTACTCATCGATCACCGTTTGCAGGAATAAAGAACCACGAACATTGGCAAAGGCTGAAAGCAAAATACAAGCCACTACGACTAGCAAAGCCAATTTATAATCTTGCCACATATAACCAAATAATCGCTTTAATGTAGCGCCTGGCCGTTCAGAACGACGTGTATGGGTTTTAATTCGCTTCATAGCTTCCAAATCCTTTCTGCTGCGTTTCGTAGATTTCTTGATAAATGGCATTTGACTGCAGCAATTCGTTATGGGTTCCGATTCCGTTGATTTCGCCTTTATCCATAACAATAATTTTATCCGCATCTTCTACCGAAGAAACACGTTGAGCAATAATAAATGTCGTCGTTCCCGGAATCTCTTTCTTCAATCCTTGACGAATCAGTGTATCTGTTTTTGTGTCCACCGCTGAAGTTGAATCATCTAAAATCAAGATTTTCGGTTTTTTTAATAGTGCCCGTGCAATTGTTAACCGTTGCTTTTGTCCTCCAGAAACGTTTGATCCACCTTGAGAAATCGGTGCTTGGTATTTTTCTGGAAATTCTTGAATAAAAGAATCTGCCTGAGAAATTTTAGCCATTTTTTCAACTTCTTCATCCTTGGCTTGTTCATCTCCCCAGCGTAGATTGGAAGCAATTGTACCAGAAAATAAGACGTTATTTTGAAGAACCATTGACACACTATCCCGCAATGTAACCAAGTCGTATTCTTTCACATTGATACCTCCGACCAATACTTCGCCGTCAGTCACATCATACAATCGAGGAATCAATTGGACTAAGGAAGATTTCGAACTACCTGTTCCACCGATAATACCAATAACCTCACCGGTTTGTGCTTTAAAGCTAATATGTTTTAAAGCTAACTTTTCTGGATCATTTCCATAACTGAAGCTGACATTTTTAAATTCAACTTCCCCATCAGGAACATGAGTCAACGCATGCATCGGATTCGCCAAATCACTTTCTTCGTCTAAAACTTCTACAATTCGTTCACCACTTGCTCTGGCAATCAAGACCATCACAAAGATCATCGAAAGCATATTCAGACTCATCAAGGTTTGCATTGCATAGGTAAACATACTTACCAGTTCTCCAGTTGACATTTGATTCGCTACCACCAAATGCGCACCCAGCCATGACAACAAAAGCATTGTCGTGTACATACAAAATTGTAATAGTGGTGAATTGAAAGCCACCGTACTTTCAGCTTTGGAGAAAGTTTTGAAGATTTTCTCAGAAACTTTGTTGAATTTTTGTCCTTCATGTTCTTCCCGAACATAAGATTTCACCACGCGAATGCCTTGCAGGTTTTCCTGAACAACATTATTCATTTTGTCGTAAATCCGAAAAACTTTTTCAAATAATGGATGAGCGATTCGCACAACGACGAATAGACCAATCGCAAGAATCGGCAAGACAACAACAAAAGTTGAAGCCATTTCACCATTAATGGAAAAAGCCATGATTAATGAAAAAATCAACATCAACGGACTGCGAATTAGCATGCGAATCACCATTTGATACGCATTTTGAACGTTTGTTACATCCGTTGTCAAACGAGTTACCAGACTATTAGTTGAAAAACGATCAATGTTGGAGAATGAATAGCCTTGAATCTTTCTAAACATGGCTCCCCGCAAATTTTTGGCAAATCCTGCAGATGCAATCGCAGCAAAACGCCCCGACATTGCACCTAAAAATAGCGCTACCAGCGCACAAACAAGTAAGATCACGCCATAAAAAATAATTGCCTGCTGATTTCTTTCTTCGATCCCTTGATCAATCAGTGCTGCAATTACTAATGGAATAATAATATCTAACAAACATTCCCCTGTAACAAAAAGAGGGGTAATAATTGTTGCTTTTTTAAACTCTCCGACGTGTTGAATTAATTTTTTTACCATGATTTCCCTCCTTCTTCTTTAGTATAAACTATTTTTTCCTAAAACATCTAGGAAGAAAGTGTGAATTTTTTCCTTTTATATAGGAAAGAACTTTTTTAATCCCTAATTTTCTGTTTTTCGAAAAACTAAGTGCTGCCTACAATTATAATCATTTATTTTTAGCATTACTAAATAAAAGAAGCGTTCCTAGGCTTTTACTTGTTCGCTTTTCAAGTCTGTGCTACACTATCATTGAATTCAAAATGATATCAAAAAGATATCACAGGAGGAAAGAAAATGGAAAATAAAGCAGTTGAAGTAAAGGTTCCCACGGAAGAAATTATTTTTAACCCCCGCAATGGTCTTCCCATTCTTGTTTTAAACCTATTAGGCATCGTTTTATCAATTGTACTATTCGTGATGGGCATTTTATTTATTGAGGGTGGAGAAAATACTACTCTTGGCGGTCTTCTTATGGGTGTCTCAATTTTTTATTGGGCATTTCCTGTTTGGTTACTTTTTGCCGGACTAAAAGTTGTCCATCCAAATGAAGCATTGGTGCTGACTCTTTTTGGGAAATACGTAGGAACAATCAAAGGTGCAGGTATTTATTTTGTTAATCCTTTTTCAACAGCCGCACCGGTTCCAAGAGGTAGTATGCAAGAGTTGGCTTCCGTTCGTGACAATGAAACTGACCCTGTCACCGGAACGAAAAAAAGTAGTTCACAGCTTCCAAAAAAGCGGTTATCCTTAAAAACGATGGCATTAAGCAACAACAAACAAAAGGTCAACGATAAATTAGGAAATCCAATCATCATCAGTATTGTAGTTATTTGGCATATCCGCGATACTGCTAAAGCAATGTTTGATGTTGATAATTTTGTCGACTATTTGTCCATTCAATCGGATTCTGCTTTACGGAATATTGTTCGTTTGTATCCTTATGATGCAACAGATGATGAAGATGCGAATGAAAAGAGTCTTCGGGGATCTAGTCTTGAAGTAAGCGCAAAATTAACGGAAGAAATTCAAAGCAAGGTTAGCGTTGCTGGAATCGAGATTTTGGAAGCCAAGATTACTCACTTAGCTTATGCACCAGAAATCGCCGCAGCTATGTTGCAGCGCCAACAAGCCTCTGCCATTGTTGATGCACGTCAACTAATTGTAGAAGGAGCGGTTGGCATGGTTGAAATGGCAATTGAAAAGTTAAACGAACAAAGTGTTGTGGAATTAGATGAAGAACGTAAAGCGGCAATGGTCAGCAATCTTATGGTCGTCTTATGTGGAAATCGCGAAGCACAACCCATTGTAAATAGCGGTTCATTGTACTAAAATTTCAAGTAGATTCACAAGTCCCAAAAAGAAAGGAGCGGTATCTTGTGAGCGGGGAAAAAAGCAAAGGTAAAAAGCAAGTACCGTTGCGCCTTTCTGCTGAGCTGTACGAAGATCTTGCAGCTTGGGCTGAAGACGAGTTTCGTAGTGTCAATGGTCAAATTGAATATCTATTGAGTGAAGCAGTAAAAAAACGCAAGAAAAAAGAGCAGAAATCTTGACCCTTTACCTTACAGCGGCACCCTCATTGAGGTACCTGCTTTCAATTATTTTATCAAAAAAATTTCTCTACTAAACCCAACACATTGGAGGTGCAACAATGGACGAAAAAAATTATGCTTTTGAATCCCAGATTTATTTCTCAGAAGTGGGTAAAGGTGGCGCCTATGTAATTTTCCCATACGATGTTCGCGAGGAATTCAATAAGGGGCGCGTTAAAGTCCACGCAACGTTTGATGGAGAACCTTATGATGGCAGTATCGTAAATATGGGGCGAAAAAATGACGATGGATCAATTTGTTATATCATCGGTATTCGAAAAGATATCCGAAAAAAAATCGGAAAAGATATTGGCGATCAAGTAAATGTAACCATTCAAGAACGACTAGACTAAAAAACTTGCTGACGCACCTAGTGAAATGGTGGTCAGCAAGTTTTTTAGTCTATCTTAATTTAGCAACAATCATAAACCGATGCTCCAGATTATAAATATAGCCGTTTCGTTTCAATTCTTCTCGAAGAAAATACAGTTGCTCTTTATGCGTTGCCACTGAAAATCTGGGAAACTCCCACGGAATCGTTCGACAATAATAAATCAATCCGTCCATATCAAAAAACTTTTGTACCGGATAAGCTTCATTTTCGTACAAAATCTCAAACCCTTGTTCCGTTAATGATCGAACAACTTTTGATAAATGCAAATCAAAGCGCGGTTTTGTATAATCATCAATCAATTTTGTCGATAATGGCAAGCCATTCAAATCCCCCACTTGTTGCGTAATGAAATATCCTCCCGGTTTCAATACGCGCTTGACCTCCGAAAAATTAAAAAAAGCATGCGAGTTGCTCACAAAATCAAAGTGCTTATCCTTAAATGGTAACAATTCGCCGTCCTGAACAAACCGAACATCTACTCCTTTAGGTTGTAGCCGTTCCAATAAAAGGCGATAATTATTTCCCCAGCCTTCGGTTACAGATGTGCGTTTATAAGGATGATGGAAAGTTTCCAATAATTCACCGCCACCGGTCCCCATATCTAACAACTGCATTTCAGGTTGAAGATACCTTTTTACAAGCTCATAATAATTCCAAGGTGTTTCGTCTTGAGCATATTTATTTTCAAGATAAGAAAAATCCCACCCCGAAAAATTTTGTTGATTTTTTTCGCTTTGAAGCCATTCATTTTCTATTTGATTCATTTGACTAATATCCTCCTTGTTTACTCCTAATAAAAACGCGGCAAATGATATAGTCAATGTTGATAGGAAATCGTTTTATCTTGATATAGTGCCTACCAAACTCAACTATACCAAGTAGTTAATTCGTTTCATTCCCTTTCCCCCCTATTGATTTAAAGAAATAGCCTGTTGAATCAAGTATTTGATTGCTTGCGGCTGAATTTCTTCGAGTTTTTTTATACGAATATGACGCATCGTTTTTGCTTCCCCTTGTAATAAATGAGCTTGATCCACTGCCTCCAGCTCACTTCCCCGATGAAAGCCGAGGCTGACATGGGCTTTAGCAACCTGTATGAAACAAACCAAGCCATTGGAAGAATAATTGGGCATCGACCATTTGAATTCCTCAATGAGTTCTGGTGATGACTCAAAAATTAATTCTCGTAATGAAACAGCAATTTCTTTAGTAGCTGCGGGTAATTCTGCAATAAAGTGATTAACGGCAGAGATTTTACGATGGGTTGCCATGATGCTCCTCTTTTCTATCAATAAATTTTTAACGTTTTTTCAACGAATTACCTTGGTTTTTTACGATTCTTTTTTTCTGCTACAGCTTGCAATTGTTGGATTGCTTGTTCTATTTCTTGAAGTGCTTCAGGATCCTCTTCCTTCAACCGCAAAACTTCCAACTGAGTTAGCCATTCTTCTGGTTCACGATTGCCTAATCTTCCAATTGCCCAAGCCGCCGTCCCGCGAATCACCGGACGAACATCCTTTTGAGCACACACCAAAATTTCTGGTAATGCGCTGCGATCGCCAAGGTTTGCCAAAGCAATCAGGGCATTTCGTTGCAGTGGTTTTTTCCCTCGCCAAGAACCGGCTAGATGACCAAACTGTTGATTAAATTCTTTATTGGATAAATTCAACATTGGTTTTAATTTTGGATAAACTTCGTCAACTTTTGGCTCCATCTCTTCGTGAAAATGGAAGTCTTTTCCCTGATTATAAGGACATACCAACTGACAAATATCACAACCGTAAACGACATTTCGGATTTTCTTGCGGTATTCTTCCGGCATCATGCCTTTTGTTTGCGTTTGGTAGGATAGACAGCGCTTGGCGTTCATCCGACCATCTCCTAACAAAGCATTGGTTGGACAGGCAGTCACACATCTGGTACACTCTCCGCAACCAAAAGGAACCGGTTCATCTGCTTCAAAACGAATATTGGTGACAATTTCTCCCAAATAAACAAACGAACCATATTCTTCTGTAATCAACAGGCCATTCCGCCCGATAAATCCTAATCCTGCTCGTTGAGCAACAGCAACATCGACAAGTTCCCCGGTATCTACTTGCGGTGCAAAACGCCAATTTTCAGCTTCTTCTAAATCTTTTGCCTGTTCTTGGATGAAAGCAATCAGTTTTTGCAAGCGATCTCGCAAAATATCATGATAATCGATTCCCCATGAAGCTCGAGCAAACATTCCTCGTTTTTCATCATTGGGTATCTCTTCTCTGATTTTTGTTGGGTAAGCTAATGCGATCGCAATGATTGTCTGAGGATCTTCGAATGTCTTTTCCAGATAAATTCGTTCCTCAATAACTTTATGCTCAAACCCAGAATTATACCCCCGTGCTCGCTGTTCCTGCAACGAAGCCTCTAATTCATAAAATGGTTCTGCCGTAGCAAAACCGATTTTATCGATTCCAATTCGTTTACTTTCTGCAATAATTTTTTCCTTTAAAGTTGGCATGGTGTCACCTGCTTTTGTTTTTAAATCATTGAATTTTCTATCTTCAAAACGACATTATAATTACAGCCGTTCGCATTTCAAACTCTTGAAATTATTTTATCATATGTTCTGCTTTGACGATAGGTTGTAGACTTTTTCTGTAAAAAAAAGCTAGATTAAATTGACGACCCAAACTAGTTTTTATTCTAGTTCGAGAGTCACTTTAATCTAGCAGATGTTGTTATCATTGAGAAAATCTAATTAGCTACAGATAGCTCCTGAAAATTCTGCAACAATTGATAAGTAGTTCGATACCCTTCACAAGCATCTTCTGGTACTTCATAGTTATTGGTAACTTGAGCCAATCGAGTCAACTCGTTCGTCACGTCAGCTTCAGGATTCAAACGGGTCTTGTCTTTCATTGCGACAAAAAGTTCACGCACTTCCGCTAGTTCAGGATGATGTCCGCCATGAACTTTAAGGATTCGATCAGTAAAAAATGCTAATTTGGGAAATTCTTCTTCGATAAATTCTTGTTTTGTCATGCTGATTCCTTCTTTCTTCTTGTTGAATACAGCATACAAGATTTTCCGTTGAAAAAAATTGATTTCTATCAAGATTTGATAAAGAAGTTTTTTACACCTTTTCTTTATTTGTCAGCTTAACAAATGGTAGGTAGATCAAAATACCGATAAGAATCAAGACAACTTGTAATAAAGAAGCTCTCCAATCGCCGTTTGTTGCAAGATAACCAGAGATAACTGGCGGAGTGGTCCAAGGAATCAAAACAGATGTTTTTGCGATGAGTCCAAGAGAAGTTGCATAATACGCAATCGTTGTAGTAACTAATGGTACTACGACTAACGGGATCCCTAGTAATGGATTGAAAACAACAGGAATACCAAACATCATTGGTTCACTAACATTGAAAAGTGCTGGAATCGTTCCTACTTTGGTAATTGAACGATAATCTTCGCGTTTTGAGCCGATGTAGATTGCGACTACTAGACAGATTAGCATGCCGCCTCCGCCCATCCAACCAAAGGAATCTAAGAAAGGTTTCGTCACGATATTGGGCATGTCTGCACCATTTTTTAAGGCGTCCATATTTTGTTGCAAGGCAGTCAGCATGATTGGTTCTCCAACTGATCCTAAAATAAATGTTCCGTGTAGACCGAAAGCCCATAGTAAATTACTCAAAAAGACATAGAGTAAAAGACCACCAATCGATTGGAAAGATGCAACTAACGGTGCTTGGAAAAATTTTGCAATCAAAGCTGGAAGGTCAGTATGTGCTCCCCAAACGACCAAGACTTCGACCAGACCAAAAATCAATGTCACTAAGAATGCTGGAATCAAAATGTTAAATGATTTTGCAATGGAAGGCGGTACACTTTCAGGCATTTTAATTTTTAGCTTATCTAATTTAGAGAATTTGCAAAGTAAAGTTACTGAAAAAAGCGCAGCGATAATAGCCAAAAACATTCCTGTAGCACTTGTTTGAGTTTGGGTCAACACTGCACCTGCTGTCACAGTGTTTCCTTTGATATCTGTCAATGCCGTTTGTGCTGGTAAAACCAACACTGCAGAGATCAGACCCACAACTCCACCAAAGAGACCTTCTTCTTGATAGCTGACAGCTAATTTATAACCAATCGTCATAGCAATCAGTAAAGCAAGAATACCTAACGTCGAGTTGTACACTTGATTCCCTAGATCCATCCATTTTGCAGCGCCAGCAAAATTTTTCAGTAGACCATTTGTAGGACTTAAAACTAGGTTATTGATTAATACCCAAAAAGAAGCAATAATCGTTACGGGAATCAACGTGACAAAACCATCACGAATCGCAGTGATATGACGTTGAGATGAAAATTTGTTTGCAAAGGTTAACATTTTACCGATAAATTGATTTGAATCGTTCATTTTTTTCTCTCCTTCTTTTGAAAAACTCTAACATCACAATAAATTTCAAACATTCGATTCCATGGTGAAGATAATTTCTGTATTTCTAGAGATTGATTTGAAAAACTATTCGGCAAATAGATTTCTGCCATTGTCATCATCTTCTGATGAATCTGTTCCATTACTTTTGCTTCCTCAGTTTTTAAATCAAAATAGTTCAAGCCAAGACTGGGTAGTAGTGTTTTTGTCAGATCCATACGAATAGCAGCTTGATAGAATCCATCTTCAAAAATATTTGAGATCAAATTATCCATCATTGCTTTTTCATCCACTTCATTCTGAGCAAAAGTCAGGGCAGAAAGAGTGCTTCCCAATGAATTACAATTCGTATTCCACGCTTTGTAGCAGATCAATTGCTCGATTAAATTTTTCTGATCCAGCATCTGCAATAGCTCTAAATCTCCACCATTGGCAAAAGCGCTGTCACAAATGCCCACTTTTTTTCCTTTTTGAAGTGCTCTTTCGATTTGATCAACAAAGGTTAACAAATGCCGATAGCTGTCGTAAGTGACATCTTTATTCTTAAACTGATCCCAAGATTCCTGCATTTTTTTTCCAGGAACATTATAAGCTAGAATAAAATCGGCTTCCGATTCGTTATCGATCAGACGCATACCTGCAGCCATGACATGAGCTTTTAAACTTTCATTGATTATTCGGTCTTCATACAAAGGAACCAAGGTTGGACCTAATGTAGAAGCATACCGAACAAAAAGCGTTGGCTGTGTATTTCGCCAGTCATTATACGCCCGCGCTAGCAACGTGAAGCCTACCTCGTCTGCTCCAGGATAGACCATGACTTTGCCTTTTAATCCCAATTCCTGGATTGTTCCATAAACTTTTTTTTGATCAATTGCCGTGTAGCCATATGGGGCAGAATCGTCTTGCGGAATACTCAAGAAATCAATAATTCCCTCTTTTACCAATTGAATATTGGTTAAATTAGCGTTTACATTAAAATGCCGTCTCGTTTCATAATCTGAAATAACTTCTTGTGGCAGCTCTTTTTGTAAAGCTTCTAATTCCTGCTGTTCGCTTTCCATCAAATTTTCACGGTTTGCTTTATCAGACAACCAACCGAAGCGAAAAATTCTTTCCCCATAAACTTCATAATAGTCAGGCTCTTCATCTGAACTATTATATTTTGGTGTACGCATAATTAAATTTGATAAGAATAGTTTCTTTTCCGGATAGTTTTTTTTCAACGTTCGTAAATTGGATTCATATTCTTTTAAATCCGCAAGTGTCAAGTGATGCAACCTTGAAGGCAATAGTCCTCCATATAATAGCATTTCTACTGATATAATCAGATAATCAGTACGAGCGATTTCCTTTTGGATAAATTGCCAGATTCTATTTGTATCAGCGGCGTTTTTTTTATAGCCCATTTCTTCCGCCGGCAAAGAAATGACCTCTACATCACGAGCAACCTTAGCAGCTTTGATTGGGTAAACCGCATTGCATGGTCGCTCATCTAAAGGAACATAAAGTATACGCAAATTTTTTACACTCCCTTCACGTTTACGTAAATTTCATCGACAATATGACCCACCGTTTTTTGATAATGCCCTGCTTGTTCAATAATATCTGAATGTGCCTCTCTGACTGCATACGCATGGTCTGTTAAGTGAAACATGGAAACATCACTCTCCGCATCGCCGGCAACATAAACATTTTTTCTAGAAACTGCCAATTTTTCCATGATAAAAGAAACAGCATTTCCTTTTGAAACCTTTGCAGAAAAAACTTCCAAAGATGATGGACTTGTTTGCACAATGCCCACTTTGTCTTTTCCCAAATTCTTTTCGATTCGTTCCTTAATGGTAGTGAATTCATTTGTTGTTCCAAAAGTCAGATAAATCGTTGCTTTTCCGGCATGTTGTAAAACATAATCAGGCAAATTTTTAATGACGATAGAGGTATCGATAAATTCCGCCACATTTTCTGGATCTCTTGGGCTAGGAAATAATCGATTTTCCAATGTTGAAACCTCGGTTCGCAAGTTCATTCCAAAAATAGCTTGATTTAAAGAGGCGATATACTCACTTGGGATGCTTTCAAAGAAAACCGTTTCCTCTTTGGCGTTTTTTATGACAGCACCATTTTGGCTAATACGAAATTCGCCCTTAAATCCCAGTTGTTGTTCAACATATTGGATATCGCTGTCCATTCGACCGGTACAAATAACGAAATGTCCACCGTCTTCACAAAATTTTTTTATTTTTTCCAAGCTATCATGATCTACTTTTCCATTAGCATCCAATAAGGTACCATCTAAATCGCAGATCAATAATTGATTCTTCATTAATTTCAAAGAGTTTCTTCCTCCTGTGCTTTCTTTGCGGCTGCCACATATCGTGCTGTGATTAGTTGCGGACGAGTAATGATTGACCCAACTACCACCGCAAATGCACCTAATTTTAGTGCTTGGGTTACTTGTTCTGGCTGATCCGTATGCCCTTCCATAATTACAGGCACTTTGCTGTTTGCAATAATTTTTTGCAAGAGTTCAAAATCCGGTGTTTCTGTTTTTTTTGAATAGTCTGTGTAACCTGCCATCGTCGTTGAAATAAGATCAAAGCCAGTTTTTTCAGCAACCATTGCTTCTTCAAAAGTAGAAATATCCGCCATTGCTAATCGTCCTGCATCGTGAATTTGTTTTACTAAATCACTGATTTTTTCGTCATGAGGGCGTTTCCTTTTTGTGGCATCCAATGCAATGATTTCTGCACTTGTTGTTAATAATTCAGAGACTTCTTTTTTTGTTGCAGTGATATAAACTTCTGAATCCGAATAATCTCTTTTGATTATACCAATCAAAGGTAAATCAATTTCTTTCTTGATTTCTTGGATATCCTCTACAGAATTTGCTCGAATCCCTGCGGCACCACCCTGCTGAGCAGCTAAAGCCATTTTGCTCATAATAAATGAACTGTACAATGGTTCGTCTGATAAGGCTTGGCAAGACACAATAAGTTTACCTTTTAGTTTTTCCAGCATACTGACTCACCTCACTTTTCTATTTTTCTATACAAATCAATGATTTCCTTCGCCAAGTCGGTAAAAGCAATGGCAGTCATCAAATGGTCTTGACTATGGACTGTCAGCAGTGTAACTTCCATGTGATTGCCTTGCGCTTCTTGCGTCAACATATTGGTTTGGGAATGATGTGCTTCGACCAAAGATTTTTCTGCGTCTTTGATTTTTTCTTCCGCTTCCTCAAAATTGCCGGCTTTGGCAGCTTGGATTGCTTCCATCGCATCGCTTTTTGCATTACCGCCGTACATAATCAAGCCCATGATGGCTTCTAGATTTTTTTCATCCATGTGTCTTACTTCCCTTCAATCAATTTTTCTGCTTGTGCTAAGACCTTTTTACCGTCCATCATGCCATAATCTGCCATATTGATGACATCAAAGGGAATTCCTTTTGGCGCTAATTTTTCAGCAAATTGGGTTTTCATGAAGCGTACTTGTGGACCCAACAGTAAAACATCCACCGGTTTTGTTGCCAAATGATTGTCTGCATCTGAGGCAGCAACGGCGAAAATGTCTGCTTCCATCCCTTTTTCTTCTGCGGCTTTTTGCATTTTTGTCACTAATAAACTGGTACTCATGCCTGCCGAACAAACCAGCATAATTGTTTTCATATGCTCACATCCTTCTTATGGCATAATATTACACCTTTTTTTATTTTTTGTAAATGTTTTACATTATATTTTTTATTTTGGTTCGTTTTGCCATAATTCAAAATTCACCCACCCAGCAGGAAAATACTTCTTTCCTCAAGATAAACAGGCTATAATGGTACTAGCACATCGATTCACCATTTTTAGAAAAGAGGCAAATCATGGATATTTTAGCGATTATCAGCAGCTACCTCCCTTCCCTAAGCAAATCTGAACAAAAAGTAGCCCAGTATATTCTGAGCAATTCAGATGAAGTTGTAAATCTTTCCATCAACGAATTAGCATTATTATCTGAAGTTGGCGAAAGTACGATTGTTCGTTTCACTCGAAAAATTGGTTTTGCCGGCTTTCAAGATTTCAAAAAAGAATTGATTCGGTTTGAATCAATTCAAACCAAGGTTGATGATCAGCTTGATGACACACCAAAAGAAATAACCTATAGCCACATCCTCAAAAGTCTTACAGAGACCAAGGGATTCATCGATACAGAAGACATTGACAAGGCCGCCCAATTACTTTATTGCGCAAAAAAAATCTATATCTTTGCAGTCGGTACTTCAGGGATTACGGCACAACATATTAGTAATCGACTAAAACGATTGGGTATGACGGTGGAATATGTTCAAGACAGTCATCTGCAAAGTATTGATGCTGCTTTGACAAAAAAAGAGGATATTGCACTAGCTATCAGTACTTCGGGAAACACGAAAGATGTTTTGCAGTGTGTTCAACTATCAAAGCAGAATGAAACCACCATCATCAGCATAACTAATTATCTCAAATCTGCGATCTCTCAAGTCGCTGACATTTCCCTCGTCGCTTCATCCAAAGAGTTTTCGTCGGATTCTGGCTCATTTAGTGCAACGATTAGCCAGCTTTATTTAATCGACATCTTGACAAAATATATTATCGAACAAGACACCAGCTATTTTCATGAAATGAGACAAAAAACCAATCAGGCATTAATCAAGCGGATATAAAAAACCAAGTGATTTGATTCTTAAAAAATGGAATCAATCACTTGGTTTTTGCTGTTATTCATTTTAAAAACGTCTTACTCAAAACGTCCTACTTCACTACTATGAGTAACCTTACCTTCAGTTACTTGAATTTTTTTATCTTTTGCATCAGGAAAAACAACTAAAATCGTACTTGGTTTCCCTTGTTCGGCTAGAAAGTCTAAATCAATGGTTGCCAACTGGTCTGCTTCGCTGACTGCTTGCCCTTCAGAAACAAGGATTTCAAATCCTTGTCCTTTAAGCTCTACCGTATCAATTCCCATATGAACCAACGCTTCAGTACCATCTTTCATCAAAATGGTGATTGCATGCTTGGTTGGAAAAATCGCCGTAACTTTTCCACTCACTGGTGCAAAGACTGCTCCTTCTGATGGTTCAACACCAAAGCCGTCTCCCATCATTTTTTGAGAGAAAACAGGATCTTTGACCTTATCAATTTTAATCAAGTCCCCAGTAACTGGAGCAAATAGTGCGCTTTTTTTCTTATTGAATCCAAACATCTTAATTCCTTCTTTCTTCTTCTAATAATACATCAATTTGATCTAAAACAGCATGCTGATTGTTTGTTCCAATGATTTTATATGCAACATCTTTTAGTTCTTCTCGAGAATTTCCCATTGCGAACGAATAATTCACCAATTCAAACATCCCTAGATCGTTTAAATTATCTCCAAAAACTGCAATTTGATCTTTTTCCAACTGCCATCTTTTCATTAAGAAAGTCAGTCCCGCTTCTTTTCCCACACTAGGATCGATAAGATCAACTGCCTCATGGCCGCTTGTTACTGCTTTAACACGTTGAAATAGATTTTCCTGAATTGTCTGCACACAGGTACCCACTGTTTCAGCAGGGAAATTCAAAGCAAATTTATAGATTGTGTCTTCTACAGTGCGATAATCTTTTATCGCTTGTAATTCTTGGTAAAAAAATTGGGCTTTTTTCATATATTCGGGTGCAGATTCTTTATAGATATATGCATGTTTTTTTCCAGACATAACTAGACGAAAATCCTTTAAATCCTCGTTTCTTTCTAAAACATCCAATATATCGGTGATTACTACTTTAGGAAGTGCCCGTTCAAAAACGACCTTCCCTTTTTCTATGATACAAGCCCCATTTTCAGCGATAAACGTGATTTCCTCCGCAATTTCAGGAAAATACTTTTTCAAATGCCAATATTGATTTCCCGAAGCAACAATAAAAGCGATTCCGTTTGCTTTCATCTTTTCATATTGCTTTAAAAATCGTTGCTTATCATATTCTTTCTCATCTGTTAAAAATGTTCCGTCCATATCTGCTGCGATTGCTTTAATCATTTTGTTTCCCCCAATAAAAGACATTCGCCAAGGACGACGCAGTCAATCCGATATTTTTCAACGTTGTTTCTTTTTTCATCGCCTCTTCAAGAGAAACAGGCGATTGTTGGATACTAAAAACGCCTAAGAACAGTTCTGCTAATTCACCAATGTCTTCTGCCCGACTACCACATACTCCAATCACAGGAATTTGTTCTCGTGTTGCCAAAGTAGCTACTCCAAAAGGAACTTTTCCCTGTGCCGTTTGCGCATCCAATCGTCCTTCTCCTGTAAAAATAAGCGTTGCATCTTTTACTTTTTCTTCTAATCCTATTAAACGACTAATGGTTGTAAATCCTGGTTGAATTTTTCCGTCTAACGCTAGAATTGCACCGCCTAAACCGCCGGCGGCTCCGGCTCCTGCTTCATTGGCTAAATCAATTCCATATTTTTCAAGAATTTTCTCTGATACTTTTTTTGCCTGTTTGTTCATTTCCTTGATTGTTTCAGTTTCAGCACCCTTTTGAGGGCCAAAAATTTCAGCAAAACCATTTTCTCCCACGTAGGGATTCGTCACATCTGCCAATGCAATCAATGTAATGCCTGTAACTTCCTGACGAGCTGGTTCTAAGTCAAAATCTGAAATGGTTAATAATGGATTACCCTCACTTGCCGTCTTGATTTTTCCACCCAACCCCTGCAAAAGACCCAATCCTCCGTCAGAAGTTCCGCTACCACCTAGGGAAACATAAATTACTTGAGCCCCGTGCGCTATTGCATCTTTAATCAGTAAACCCAAGCCATAAGTGGAGCCCTGTCTTACTGCTTTATCAGAAGGTTGAACAAGATGGATGCCAATGATTGCCGCAGATTCAATGAAAGCCGTTTGTTGTCCTTTGAAGTCTGTCATTAAATACCGACTAACCACGGGTCTACCCAACGGATCTAGACTCGTGAAAGAAATCAATTCTCCTCCCAAGGCGTGTCTAAGAGCTTCGATGGTTCCTTCTCCCCCATCAGCAATCGGAACATTCAGTTTTTCGGTCCAAACATCAGCTGGCAAAGCACTTAAAACTGCCCTATTTAATTCTTCTGAAGATGCACTCCCTTTGAAGGAATCAATCGCTGCTACAACTTTCATTTATTTCACGTCCTCTTTTATCCAAACATAGTCATACGGATCTAATTCAAGCGTTCCCTCAATTCGTCTACCACTAACCAAATCAACACCACTGATTTGATTGACAGTAACAGGTGTATTGCTGACATTGGTCAATGATAAAATCGATTCTTGTTGATTTATCCGTCTTAAGGCAAATACCCGAGAATCCAATTTGATAACCTTTTGTTCACCATAAGGATCAAAAGCTGCTTGTTCTCCACGAATTTTAATTAATTGAGTAATCCCTTCATAGATGGCTTGTCGATAGCTATCTTCATTTAAGTCTTTTAAAAGTTTTTCTTTTTCTAGTTTTTCTCGATTGATTCGTCGATTAATACCTGTCTGCTCGACAGCAGCCGCATCATTTTTTGATCCAAAAATTGAATGGTAGTATATAGCAGGCACGCCAATGACTGATAATAAAATATGATGCGCTGCAATCATTCTTTTTTCGGTTGATACAACATTCGAATTATCTCTCAAGGCTTCACTATAATTGATATTCATTTCATAAACGGATTGGCTTCCATCGGGATTATTTTTATAGGAAATCTTTCCACCATTTTCAATGACACGATCTACTAACAGTTGTCTCTCTGCATCCGTTAAAATACCTTCTGTTGGCCTTAAGCCAATACCATCATGGGATGCCAGAAAATTGAAATAGGTACCTGTATCAGATACACGATGAATACTTTCTGCCCAAGTAGTTAGTTTATCAGCATTTCCAGTAATGAAACTAAATAGTGTCAAAGGTGGTAACGGAAATTGATACACTTGGTTCGCTTCGTCCTCTCCATTACCAAAATAGCTGATATTGTCCTGATGAGGCACGTTTGTTTCTGTAATAATTTGCATATTTGGCACTAATTCATCTAACATGGTCCGCCATAATTGAATAATTTCATGGGTTTGCGGCAAGTGCATGGAGGTTGTTCCGCTTTCTTTCCATAAAAAACCTATAGCATCTAGTCGAATTGAGGCAGCACCTTTTTTTGCATATTCTAATAAAACTCTTGTTAAACGAACAAGCATCTTAGGATCTTGCGCATTTACATCGACTTGATCCTCACTAAATGTTGTCCATGCTTGAATTTGTTCACCTGCTTTGTTCTCGTATTCATGGAACAACGGTGATGTCCGTGGTCTTGTGACGTTTTTGCTATCAAAGGTAGGATCAAAAGTGATGAACGCTTCCTTAAAGTCAGGATCATGTTCCAGAAAATGTTGGAACCATTCACTTGATTTGGACATATGATTTGCTACAAAATCAAACATTAATCGTTTTGAAGCCGCTAATTCAGCGATATTCGACCAATCACCTAGGTCCGGGTTGATCTTCAAGTAATCCACAACTGAAAAACCATCATCAGAAGTATAGGGAAACATCGGTAAAAGGTGAATATCAGTGATAGTATCTGATAACGTCTCAGATACTATTTCGTTCAATACATGTAATGGTGCTTGGCCTTTTTCATAGAAACTATCTCCATAGGTAATCAGGTAAACATTTTTTTCCGACAGACGTTCTTTTGCTTCGAAATCTTTTTTGTTATACTCTGTAAGTAATTCCTGAAAAAGCTTTTTTGCTGCTTCTAATTTCTGATCACTATAGATCTTTTCTAAGTGGCTAGTGATTGCTGTTTCTAGATTCATTTTAGTATGTCCTTTCATTTCAAAAAATTGAGGTGTGTCAATCATGTATTTTTACGAACTCTTAAAGAAAAATCGCCATCTTCTTAATGATAATGAAGAGCAGTTGCTAAGTTACTTCTTAGACCATGCAACGACTATACAGCAGCTGACGATTCGTGATGTTGCCAAAAAATTTTTTACTGCACCAAATACAATTACTCGTATGTGTAAAAAATTGGGCTTTATTGGTTACTCCGATTTTAAAGAGGCTCTTTATATCACCACTATTGAGGAACAAAGCTATTCTGATTTTACTTCTCTTGATGATCAGCTTGTCCGCACAAAGCAATTATTAAATTTGGATACCCTAGCTCAAATCAACAAAGTCATTTTTGAAGCAGAACAAATTTTAATCTTGGGCGTTGGATTATCCCGATTGCCTTCAGAAGAGCTTCATAATTATCTGAGTGTTTTAGGAAAAAAAAGCCAAATTTATCTTGATCCGCATTTGATGCGGCATGCTGCAAAAAAACTAACGAAAAACGATGTCGTGATTGCTTTTAGCATCAGTGGAGAAATCGAAAATATCATTAATCCGGTTCATATTGCTAAAGTATCGGGAGCCACAACGGTTAGTATCACTGGATTTTCCCAAAATCAGCTTTCGAAAATCACCGATTATCAATTATATGGAATGACCTCCCGAGTGATTATTGATGGTATCGATGTTTCTGATCGCCTAAGTTTTCATTATTTGGTAAATAAACTATTTACCGAATATCTAAAAACATACTACTCTTCCGCTTTTTAAGATTTAAGGTAAAAAGGATTAAGTCAGGATAGGCTTAATCCTTTTTACTATTAGTCATTCATATTTGCAGAATCTTTTACTTTCAAGGCAATTCCTTCTACCTGAGGTCCATAAACGACTTGAACATTTTTATCATCCAATTTCATGACACCGACTGCTCCAGTCGTTTTTAAGATGGCTTCGTCGATTTTATTTGTATCTACCAAAACTAATCGCAACCGGGTAAAACAATTATCGATTGATTGAATATTTTCCCGGCCACCGAGTGCGTTTACGATAATACTACCCAGTTCGGAAGGATCCGCTACCTTCGCAGGTGTAGACACTTCGTCTGTTTCTAATTCTCGACCAGGTGTTTTGACATTTCTTTTTAAAATAACGTAGCGGAAAACAAAATAGTAAGCAGCTGCGTAGAATATTCCGATTAAAACGGCAAAGAACCAGTTTGTACTTGTTCCTCTTAAGGCTCCAAAAACGATTAAATCGATCGCACCACCCTGAACATTTCCAATGGAGACGCCTAACAAACTCATCAACATAAAGGACAATCCTGACATCAATGCATGGAAAATAAATAAGATTGGTGAAACAAAGATAAATGAAAATTCGATAGGTTCAGTGATTCCCGTAGTAAAACTCGCAATGGCTGCTGCCAATAACAAGGCTTTGACCCGTTTCTTTTCCCCAGGACGTGCTGTTTGGAACATGGCAAAACAGGCTGCTGGTAATCCGAAGACCATAAAAGGAATTTTTCCTTGCGCTAGGAAACGAGTCGCTTCTCGCATCACAGACATATCTGGATTTGATTCTGTTAACAAGCGATTGAAAATATTTAACGCACCAACAATTTGTTCACCATCAAGCATTGCTACACCGCCAATTGGCGTAAAACGAACAAGCTGGTTTAAAATATGATGCAAACCTGTCGGTACAAGTAATCGTTCGATGAAACCAAACAAGAAGACTCCAAATGAACCTGATTCTGCAATAATATTTCCAATTCCTTCAATACCTTGCCCTAAGATTGGCCACACGTAATACATAAGAATACCAAGAATTGGAACTGTCACAGTAGTCATAATAGGAACCAATCGTTTTCCACCAAAGTAACTGATTGCCATTGGAAGTTCAGTCTTGTAAAACCGATTGTGAACTGCCGCTACAAGAATTCCCACGACGACTCCACCAAAGACGTTCATGCGGTAAGTAAAGACACCTAAGACCGTTTCATATAAAGAAGCTGTTCTTGTCGCTTCTAATGTAGAGCCTCCCCCAGCAACCAACGCATCGACAGACATCGTTGTTGCATTGATTTCATTAAGATTAAGAAAATAGCTGATCGTTATGTGGAATAAAATGAAACCAATGATTGCTGAAAATGCAGCCGTTGTTTTTTCTCCTTTTGCCAGTCCAATCGCCACTGAAGCGGCAAAAAGAATAGGCAGGTTTCCAAATAGTGCACCAACAATTGCTCGGATGAAACCAATTACATTTTGTACTGCACTCATTGATGTAAACATTTCTCCAACGATTGCTGGATTTTGTAACACTGAAGCTAAACCTAAGAAAATACCTGCTGCCGCAATAATTGAAATCGGCATCATTAATGATTTCCCTAATTTTTGTAAATATTCCTTCATGTTTTGTTGCTCCTTCCATTTGATAAATTGAGTATATAAGGAGTTGTAAGCAGATACAATAACTATAGATAAAATGCGAGAATGTGTACAGAAAATTATCTTGTACACATTCTTGTGTTTTTGTTAATTATTAACACTCTGTATCTAAATCCAATGCTAGGGTAACAAAGTCTTTCTCTCCTAATTTCGATATATCATTAAATTTTTTTTCATCTAAGGTCCTAATATGTTGTCTATATTCTACTGGAAGGGTTATTTTTCTATCTTCGGGATTAAAGAGCCTAATAATTATCTCCCCTGTATTCTCAGCTTTTTTTAGAGTTGCTACAAAAAATTCTTTAGGCACTTGATAAAATATTTTCTCACTAGGAAGATTGATCAGATTCTCTGGTTGAGGTAATTCAAATCGCTCAACTCGTTCTTCATAACTATTTAAATACTGAAGCTGATAGGTTAATTGCTGACAGGAAAAGTCTTCATAAGCGGTATATAATTTTTCTGGTTCAAGATTCTCATTTCCCCAACGATACCCTAAAGTAAATTGAAGTTCTCCCAACATCTGAGCATTGGGCGTTTCAATAGTCTTATTATTGATTCCAGAAGCCCTACCTGGGCGCCATGCTAAGTTGTCTTTACCCAGCAATCCGACACTTCGAAACAATGTAATAGCCAAACTTTCTCCTTTTGCCTCATATTCTTTCAACCCTTCTGTAAAAACTGTTACGTTTCCATCCTTTTCAGGTATCGAAACAAAGCGTTCAAGAGGGTAAATTGGCTGAGGTGCTTCAACAAAGCCCTTTGCTTTCCAATTATCTAAATAATCATTCTCATTGGTTCTCTTAATTAAGGAATATCCCTGATCTGCATAATTAACTTGTTCTTCGTTAGTAGTAAAAAAGCGCATTCGAACGCGATGATCTTTCATCTCATTATTTAATGTATGCTGAATACGAATCACATCAGAGCCTTTAATCAGTTTTAATTTTGATACAATTACTAACTTCTTCTTTTTTTCATCAAAATGTGCCAAGTCATTCGCTACATTAAGATTTGTTTCTACCGTAATTTCGCTTTCTTGAGCAGACTGTCTCACTTCGATTACTCTAAATAATGAAGAGTAATTAGGTTTATCATTAGCTAATGGAGAAAAGTCATAGGAATCTCCCGCATCTGCTCTATTTTCAAAATCAAATAGGTTCTTTTTCTTTTTCCCATCGAATCGTTCTACTTGAATTTGACCATTGATAACCTCGATTCTATAAAACTCGTTACTAATACTACCCGTTGAACATATTTTTGGAAGTTGATTCTTTTCATCAGAAATATTCAACCGACGATAACCAAATCCAGAAAAAGAAACTTGGGCAACAATACTCGTTCGGTAATACCCCGGTAAAGCAATTTGTTTTTCTCCATCGGCAGTAACTTGTACCTTTGTTCCACCTGAAATATATTCTTGACTTTTTATTACTTGTGAAAGGGTTTCTCCAAAATTGTCTTTTAAAAGGACATGCTTATTTTTTGTGAAGAGAATGAATTCTAGTTGCTTATTTATCGCTTTAGGTAATAAATTGAAGGCAATTACACCTTCTTGATTCTTTAAAATACCTCGACTAATTTGTTTTTTTAAGATATTTATATAGTCGTCTATGATTCGTTCTATTTTCCGTAAACGATTGATAATTTCGCCATTTGTCTCATCTGAGTTACAACCACCGATCGAATCATGGGCATGTACGTCAAATAGTAATTTCAAGCAATGGTTTATCCATGTTTGTGGATAATTCCCTCCAAGCTTTTTACTTAAAACAGCCAATGGTTCTAATAGTTTATAAAGCTTATCTTCAACACGAGAATTTAGTTGCTTAATATCGACCCTTTGGGATCGGATTGTATTATGGATTCTAGAATTTTGACTAGCAATCAGCTCTCCAGAAATTGTTTTTCGATTTGTATCCATCCATGCTTGCTCCATGAAACTTTCATAATCACTTAAAATAAATTCGTAATCAAGATTAAGATGATTTAACTCTTGAATAACTTTTGGAAAGTGAGTCCGTATGAATACTTGGTCTCCACCAGCAGGAAGAAGAACTGGTGAATCTTCCTTCGTTCTCATTTCTAATTTTTTCAACATGGGCAATAACGTTTCTTCAACATATTTTTTATCGCTTGCTAAAAATTTTCCTGGTCCATAACCCAAAAAAAGATTGTTGGTTGGAATCCTTTCTCCATTTGGAGATTGCCACCAAAAATTTAAATCATCCGAGAGTTGATTATTATAAATACCTCGTTGTAATATGCTGTACCCAATTCCAAATCGTTTAAAGATACTTGGGAGATAAGAATTTTGACCAAAAATATCTGGTAAGTAGCCAATATTCATAGAATGGCCCATTTTTTCAGCACCTTGTTTTCCTAATAAAAGATTACGAATGATCGATTCCGTTTGTACTAATAAGGTATCTCCTTGAGTGTACCATGGACCAATATGTAGTCTTCCTGATTTAATCAACCGGTGTACCCTTTGGCGGTCCTCAGGTTTATACTTTAAATATTCTTCAATTACTGAATACTGACCATCAAACGTATACGTTGGAAATTCCGAATGATTTTCTAAATAAGTAAGTAATTGAGACATGTTTTCCGTTAATAATACATTGGAATCTTCAATTGAAAAATACCACTCTCTATCCCAATGACTATGTGGAACTACAAATACTTTTTTCTTCATATAAAATTCCCACCTATCCTTGTAACTCTACAATCCATAAATCAAAGTCTACGACTGAAATAATCTTCATCTTTCAGTCGTAGTCTCTTTTTAGTTATATTTATTTTGCTTCTTCTCGTTTTAACAATGCATATCGAACAAAAATGTTTGCCAATGCAATAACTAAAACACCTATCGTAAGCCCAATAAGGTAAGCTGGCAAATGGGTAACCAATGGCCATCCCCAAACTGCAGGAAGTGGTAACCATTGGACTGCTCCTAATGCTACAGCTGTACAAGCACCTATGATCGATCCAATAATGTTAATAGGAATCGTGATAAGTGGATTTCTTAACATAAATGGAATTGCACCTTCAGAAATCGCTAGAAAACCTAATAAAAATGAAGTACCACCAACAACTCGTAAATCTTGAGGATAAACTCTCCGTCCAACAACAAAACGATCAATCATCGTAGATAAACCAAGACCTAGTGGTGGAATAACAATAGCAAGGACTCTAGGCGTCAATGGAAATATTTTATCTGCTGATAAGCCAATCGCAATTGCACCAGCGGCTTTATTTACTGGACCGCCTAAATCAAAAGCTGTTGCAGCGGCAATAATGGCTGACAAACCTAACTTACCAGAACCACTCATACTCGTGATACCATCAGAAATAATTTTGTTCAATCCACCAAAAATTGGATCAACAATGAACAGGTTCAATATAAAAATTAATAATACAGATAACCCTGGGATAAGGAACATTGGTTTCATAGCATTAAGATTTTTACTTAGCTTAATTTTTTCATTCAAAAATCGTGAAATATAACCAGCACTTATCCCTAATACTAATGCACCCAAAAATCCACTAGGAATTCCACCTTCAATTCCCCAAAAAGTATAATGCAATCCACCAGCAAATAAACCGCCAGCAAAACCAGCAATCAGTCCTGTACGATCAGCAATTGAATAGGCAGCAAACATAGAGAAAACTGGATAAATAAATTTAAACAACATATTTCCAAAATTATCTAATAAATGAAGAAAGCCAACTAGTCCATCCGAATTATTATATTTTACATCTCCAATTAATCCTGGATCCATACCTAATCCTAATATCCAAATCAATTTTGCTATTCCCAACATCAATCCAGCCGCAACAAGTAACGGAATCATATAGGAAATACCCGTCATCACAGCAGACATCAACTCTGATTTAAATCCTTTTTTATTTATTTCTTCTTTATTTTCTGTCCGTTCACCGTCAACCATTCCATCGGGAGAATTCAACACCCGGTCCAATAATTTTTGACTGTTCTTTAGTGGTTCTGCAACTTTTACTTGAACATATGGAACTCCAGCAAATCGTTCACGATCCTTGATTTTTGTATCGACAGCAAAAATAATTCCATCTGCCTTCTTAATCATTTCTGTTGTGATACGATCTTCTATTCCATTGGCACCCTGTTTTTCAACATGTATTGCTATACCCTTTTGATCTGCTGCTTTTTCTAACGCTTCTGCCGCCATGTAGGTATGTGCTATACCCGTCGCACAAGAAGTAATCCCCAAAACAAACTTTTTGGATTCAGCAAACTTTGGAGATGCCTTTTCCCCATTCTCAGACAAAAGTTCGTAGAATTGTTTTGCTGTTGAGGTGCTTTTTAATGAAGCAACAAACGAATCATCCATTAAACGAGTACTGAGTTCGGATAATAATTTTAAATGTGTTGTCCCAGCTTCTGTTTCAGGAATAGCCAATAAAAATATAATTTCAACTTGGTTCTCTGGATTTAGTGATGCCCATGCCTCTTTTTGGAGCGGTTTCGTTAATGTCATTGCTGCGAAGCCAGCCTTTTTAACTGCTTTGCTTTTTCCGTGAGGAATTGCTAGACCATTTTCCATACCAGTTTCAGAATGATGTTCTCTTTCGTATACTGCTCTCAAAAATTCTTTTGAATCTGTCACATAACCGTTTTCACTTAAACATTTTGTCAATTCTTCTAATATTTCTTCTTTTGTAGAAAAAGACTTTTGAATTTGCAATAATTCTGGTTGCGTCATCGTCTCAATTTTCATATTTTTTTACCTCCATATTTTCTTAACAAAGCAACTATAGCAATAAAATGAAATCCATTTCATTCAACAGTTGGATAATTATCCAGATTGATGTAGAATGAGAGAAATTAGTTTTTTAGGAGAAGGATATTATGGGTCTACTGATTGAAAATTATGGAAATAAACTTTCCGAATTGAGCGAGGCCGAGCGCTCTGCCTTTTATGAGCTGGATAATACTCCAGAATTAATTTCCCGATTAAATTTGACCGCTTTAGCACAAAAAATCGCCTCATCCAACTCGACAATCATACGTCTTTCTCAACGTCTAGGATTCCAAGGTTTCTCACAATTTAAGTATGAAATCAATCGACTTCTAACTCAAACCGTTTATATTAAAGAAAAAGATTTGCTCCTGCAATATCAAAATTTTTTCTCACATTCTCTTACCTTAATTACCCTAGAAAACCTTGAGTACTTTGCCAAAAAGATTCAAGAAGCAAATAATCTCTTTCTTGTTGGAGTCGGTTTAACAAAACCGATTGCTGAATACATGAGTAAACGTTTATATCAATTGAATCGTCCATCTATGTATATCTATGAGTCACATATGTTAGATCTTTTACCACAATTACTAAAATCAGATGATTTAGTTATTTTTGTCAGTATGAGCGGGGAAACACAAAGCCTGCTCGTTTCAGCAAGAAAAGTAAGGCAGAAAGGAAATACGATACTGTCAATCACCAACTCGCCAAACAATTCTTTAAACAATCTTACAAACAGAAATATAAATAGTAATATTCCTACAAATGTTTTTCACAATTATGATATTACATCAAGAGCCTTTTTAATGGTGCATGTTGATCTCATTCTTGAAATCTTTTTAAAAAGATACAGTGACCATGAAAAGTAAAAAAGATGAACGTTAATCAACCGAATGGTTGGTTAACGTTCATCCTAAGTATTTTTGTCTTTAACTCATAATTTTACAAATCATTTTCACGCATAATTCAACTGCCAATTTACACCAAAGCGGTCGGTGACCATGCCGTATAATTTTGCCCACGGTGCTTCATCCAGCGGCATTTCGACTTTTCCGCCTTCTGAAAGTTTGATAAATAATTGTTTCGTTTCTTCTTCTGTTTTGGGTTGAATAACTAAAGAAATATTATTTCCCACAATCAATTCTGGAGCGACCCCTTCAGGATTGTCGGCAAACATAACTAAGGTTCCGTTGATTTCCATACGGGCATTAATAATCATGTCCTTAACCTCATCCGATAGATGCATTTCTTCTGTTCCCGGCATTTCACCATACGTTGTGATGTCCGTAGCTTTGGTTTCAAAAGCTTTTTCATAAAAAGCAATTGCTTCACGGGCTTCCGCTTTAAAATTCAAATAAATATCCACTAGAAACAGCCCCTTTCTTGTTATCAAAATAGCATAAGAAAGCGTTTTTCACAACTGAGATGTCTCTAGAAGGAATCACTTATTCTTTCCCGACCGTTTGACCTGCGATTCGACCAAAGGTAATGATATCCGTGATTGCATTTCCGCCTAATCGGTTGCTTCCTTGGATAACACCTGTCAATTCACCAGCGGCATAGAGTCCAGGGATTGCCTTGCCATCTTCATCAAGTACTTCTGTTTTTTCATTGATGACAACACCACCCATCGTATGATGGATCGAAGGAACTGCTTTTTCTACATAATAAGGACCATCGGCTAAGGAAACTAATCCCCCACGATGATGGAAATCTTTATCATCTCCACTTTTTGCGTATTCATTGACTTTTTTAACTGTGTCTTTCAAATTATTAACATCAATATCGAAAAATTCAGCTGCTTCTTCCAATGTATCTGCTTTGACCAATAATTTTTCTTTGATTAATTCATCGTATTCATCTTTATGAGCAGCCTTTGTTTTAGAAATTGCATCGATATCGTCGTTCCAAATTTGGTAACAATATTTTCCAGTTTGTTCTAAAATAGCATTAGAAATCACATCTCGACGTTCCAATTCTTCGACAAACCGTTTGCCTTCTTGATTGACTAAAATTGCTCCGTCAAAACGGGTATCCGCTAATAAAGAAATCATGCCCGTCTTTGGATTGGCGATTGGATAAGTTTGAATGCTCTCCATATTGGTTAAGGCTGCACCGACATTTTCTGCCATGACAATCCCGTCCCCAGTTGTTCCTTCCGTATCCGTTGATTTATACCGTTCATCGTATTCTTTGTTATATTTTTTACGCATTTCCACATTCGAACCAAAGCCGCCGGTTGTTAAAATAACGGCATCTTTCCCATGGAAAGTAATTTCATTATCTTGATTGTCTTGTGCTTTCACGCCGGTTACTCGTCCATCTGCATCTTGGATCAATGTATTTGCCCGTGTATTCAATACGATTGGAATTTTTAATTCATCCGCTTTTTTCTTGAGTTTCGTAATCAGTTCTTGCCCAGTATGTCCTTCCGGAATCAATGCCCGTTTGTAAGAATGTCCCCCAAATTGGAACAATTGGTCATCCAAAAATTTTACGTGGATGTCATCTCTTAACCATTCAGCCGATTGCAATGCGCTTTCTGCCATAATCCGAACCATTTTAGGATCTCCTAGATTATCGCCGCCCTTCATTGTATCTTCGTAGTAGGCTTCAACAGAATCCCCTTTGATTCCCAAATCCTTTTGAACCCAATTTCCTGGTGCGTTCATTTCCCCACCAGAAATCAGTGTATTCCCACCGACTGTCGGCATTTTTTCTACGATCACAACATTTTTTCCTGCTTCTTTGGCTTCGATTGCTGCACTAAAACCAGCACCGCCAGAACCTACAACTACCACATCATAGGATTGATCTGTATCTACTTTGGCTTCCTTCGTTTTTTTTGCCTTAACAGCAGCTAAAGTCACGCCGGATTTTTCAATAGCATCTTTAACCGCCGCAATATACCCTTCACTTGTTGCACTAGATCCGCTGACAACATCAACATCGATTGAATTTCCAGCGATAATCGTATCTTTTAATTGATTATAGACAGGCTCAGATAAAACTTTATTCTCTCCTTGCTTAACTACTTTAATATCTTGAATCTGATCGTCCTTGAGCTTTACCTCAACTTTTATATCGCCATGCTTTCCTTCTCCAGTTCCTTCAACCGTTTGTTCTTTTGCCGATGAACCACAGCCGGCAATCAATAAAACAGTCATGAAACTTGCTAAAAATAGCCCAATCTTTTTCATTTGAAACGCTCCTTATCTTTTTGTGATACCATGAGTATAATTAGTTACCCCAAAATTTTCTTTGGACTTTTCCAACATTAGGTGGATATTTCAGTCCAAAGTGATAAATTACACAAGGAAGTGCCCCATGCGTTCTATAAAAAAACAACTATTTTTTCTCTTTATTTTTGTTGCGACGATTCTAACTCTCTTGATTTTTGGTGCCATGCGTTTTGAATTGTCACGAAATGTTTTGCCTTTGAATCAGTCCATCACACAACAGTTTGTAGATAATCGAACAAACCAAATCAACAGTTGGTTCGGTGAACGGATTGCGGAATTACGTTTAATCGCAGATTTACCTGCTCGTCACAGCTATACCCGTGAATCACTGTTTGATGAAACGTTTGCTCTTGAAAATCAAAATCAACGGAACTATTTATCAATTCGATTAGTTTCTCGTGAAGGAGTTTCTTATTCTCGATTTTATGAAAATTTCTCTGTTAAGGAACGTTCGTATTTTAAGGAATTGGTCCAACATCCTGAATTGGATTATACAGTTAGTGACCTATTGCATTCCAAAGAAGATCAACAGGCTGCAGTGATTATTCTCTATCGCTTAAATCGCCCATTACAAGATGGCACAAATTTTATTTCAGCGGCGATTCCATTATCAAACGTTCAGACACTAGCCAAAGATTTGGCGTTATATGATGGAAAAGGAACCTTAGTGGGCGCAGACAATCAATCACCAAAAATTAATGAAAAAAAGGAAATCCTTTTTACTAGCGGAATCGATCTCCTTCCAGATTGGAAAGTCAACTACATCGTTCCTAAAAAAAGTTTAGGAGGAACCACTAATCAGCTATGGCGTCTATTGTTCATCATTACGGTTATTGTCCTTTCCCTTCTAGCAATTTTACTATTGCTTTTATCAAGAAAAATCATTGCGCCGATTCTTGCACTAAGTAACACCATGGCTGAGGTACAAAAAGGAAATCGGAATATTCGTGCAGATATCCAATCACCTCAGGAAATTGCCCAGTTAGCAACGACCTTTAATCAAACCTTAGATAAGGTTTATGAAAACGAAGCGCTTTATCGCCAAGCCTCCGTTCAGGTGTTGCAGACGCAAATTCAGCCGCATTTTCTTTACAATACTTTGGATTTGATTCAGTGGCAGGTTTTAGGTAATGATATCGATCAAGCGGTTACGACGATCGAATATCTCAGTACTTTCTTCCGAAAAGGCTTGAATCGTGGGAATGAATTGATTACGATTGAAGATGAATTGGCGCATGTAGAAAGCTATTTACAAATCCAACAATTGCGTCACGAAGAGTTACAATCCTTTACGATTCATGTGCCAGAAGAATTACGACAACAAACCATGCTGCATTTTCTATTGCAGCCCTTAGTTGAAAACGCCATTAATCATGGGATTCGTCCCTTACGAGAACGTCCCTCTAGCTTAGCAATTGAGGTGACAAAACTGACAACTGAAACTATTCGGATTCAAGTAAAAAACACTGGCTTACCAATTCCGGAAGAGAAGCTAATTCAACTTAATTCATCAACAAAAACGCCAACTTCTACTGGCTATGGAATTGCCAATATCCGACAACGACTCCAACTTTTTTATGGATTAAATGCTCATCTACTCTTTTTTAGCTCTACCGAAGAAACCATTGCACAAATCGACCTACCAATAGAAAAGGAAGAAAAAAATGACGACACTATTAATCATTGATGATGAAAAAGCACTGCGGGAAGGATTAGCCGGCTATATCCGCACGATTCCTTCTCCTTTTCAACAAGTACTCACAGCAGCCGATAGTCAAGAAGCACTCACCCTTTTTGAAAAACAATCTGTTGCAGTCGCTTTTGTAGACATCAATCTTCCTGACATGAACGGGCTGGATTTGATCCACTTACTCAACCAGCGGTACCCGGACACGATTATCATCATCATCAGCGGATTTGACGATTTTGATTTTGCTCGACGGGCAATCACATTAAATGTCTATGATTATTTATTAAAGCCGATTCCAAAAACTGATCTAAAAAAAATTCTCACTCAATTGACACAGCTATTAAAAAAGCAACCTGTTACTGTTTCAAAACTTACTCTCCCACAGGAAGCAAAAATGATTATCGATACTCATTATTCAGAAAAAAATCTTGCCCTGAATACCGTTGCTGCTCGTTTATTCGTCAGTGATACTTATCTTAGTCGACAAATGAAGAAAGAATTGGGCTACTCTTTTTCAGAATATTTGATTCAGCTTCGGATTCAAAAAGCCAAGGAACTGCTTGCCGATCACCAGCTTCTTTATTCCATCTCTGAAATCGCAACAAAAGTCGGCTACGAAGATCCCCATTATTTCAGTCGAATTTTTCGAAAAAAAGTTGGTGTTTCCCCCATTGAATTTCAAAGAGAAAACAAAAAACTAGATAATTAGAACAACAACCCGTATCCAGCATTGCCATTGATTCAAGTAGGGCAACAATCTCATAACTTTATAAGGCAGTTTCTTTTTTCAACTTCATTGATTTTTTTGGCTTCAGTGATGCCTAAAGAAATGCAAAACAACCGCAATCACTTCAGATTACGGCTGTTTTGCATTTTTCATTAATCAAAATACGTCTCTTTTTTTATCCTTTTAGAATTTGTTGGATCTGCTTATTTTCTTCTGCAGATAACAAGGCGTTTTCTAATGTTTGTAAATTATCATCTAGATGATGCACCTTAGTTGCTCCCACTACAACAGAAGTGATTTCCTTTTGATTGAGCAGCCAAGCCAAGGCCAACTGAGAAAGTGTCTGATTCCGTTGATGAGCAATCTCAGCTAATTTCCGTAGTTTTTGTTGTGTTTTTTCTCTTGCAGGACCATCAAGAAGTTGCTTATTTGTGCGATGAATTGGTAAATCTTCAGAAATATGTTCACTCATTTTATCAGTAAGCAACCCTTCTGCCAACGGTCCATAAGCGATACTGCCAATACCATTCTCATCTAAAAATTCTAATAGTCCACTGTCTCTTGCTTCCCGATTCATCATATTATAAGACATTTGATGAATCACAAAAGGTGTTCTTCTTTCTCTAAATAGACGAACCATTTCAGCGGTTTCTGTTGGATTATAGTTAGAAATCCCCACATAATAAGCTTTTCCTTGCCGAACAATTAAATCAAGTGCCTCTGCGGTTTCTTCAAAAGGTGTATTGGGATCTGGCCGATGGGTATAAAAGATATCGACATAATCTAAATTCATCCGTTGCAAGCTGTGATCCAAACTGGAGGCAAGGTATTTTTTCGAACTCCATTCCCCATAAGGTCCAGGTCCCATATGAAAACCTGCTTTTGTTGAAATGACTAATTCATCCCGATAGGCAGCCAAATCTTCCTTCATGATTTTACCAAAAACTTTTTCTGCATCGCCAGGTGTCAGACCATAATTATTTGCCAAATCAAAATGAATGATTCCCTCATCAAATGCGTGCAATACCAATTCTCTTGTTTTTTCGTGGGTGGATAATGCGTGACCTCGCCACAAGCCTAAGGAAATCGGTGGCAGTAAAACGCCGGATTTTCCACTTCTAGTGTAGCTCATTTTGTTGTATCTTTGTGAATTTGCTTCATACATATTCTCATCCCTCTCCTTTTGATACTAAACAATAACTGCTTGAACACGGCTGATTTCTTGTGGTATTTCTGTAAAGTTCATTGGATACTCAAAAATAACAATTTTCTGATTTTTCACAACCAAAGGCCAATTAGCCAGTTTTTTATCCAGCAATACTGCTTCTCCTTGTGCATCCATATTTTTTAAATGGATCACATCCACATACTGGCTGACTTCTGCCCAGGCTTTTTCTGGATCTTCCTTCATAATCTGCCAATTTCCCAAATCAAAAGTATAATCAATCGGTAATTTTTCTGCCTTGATTGTTTCCAATACCCTTTTTACATTGGCCAGTTTTCCATTTTCAGGTGTCTGATCATTTTCAATTCTAAGCTGAATCCCAGAATCACCCATTTTTTGAGTGAACTGTTGTGCTGCTTCTTTTGATAACGTACAAAATTCACCCGTATTAACCTTCATGCTGATGCCCTCAAATGAAGCGAGTTCCTCCAGCCAAATATCCAGCTCCGGATTTATTCCTCTTGATAAAAATAAGGATTCTGGAACAGAATACATCATTTTCCAATCATACTTTTTCTTTAGTGACCGAACTGTTTCCATTTCTTCTTTTCGTTTTGCAGCATCTGCTGAAAACATTTCTCTACGAACTTCTACACCCGCAATTGGTAAATTTTCCTCTCCTAAGCGGCTCAAAAATTCAATTTGACTAGTGCCCGGTTCGCCCTCTTTTACAATCGTGTTTATCAACAGTTCCGTCATGTATTTACTCCCTCGAATCAAGAAATTTTTATTTATTGAACCCAAAATAATTCTCCGCATTCGTATAAGCAATTTTTGCCAACTTCGGTCCAAGAACAGTGACGTCACTTGGTAATTGGTCCTGTTCGACCCATTCACTGACTAATTCACACAAGATTCGGCGGAAATACTCATGTCGTGGGTAGGAAAGAAAACTGCGAGAATCTGTCAACATACCGACAAAATTGCCTAAAATTCCACCTTCCGCAAGCGTTGTCAATTGATGCCTCATGCCAGAATAACTATCATTGAACCACCAAGCTGCCCCCAACTGAATTTTTCCTTTAACATCTGATTGGAAACATCCCATCAATGTTGTCAGAGAGATAAAATCTTTTGGATTCAAGGAATACAAAATGGTTTTTGGTAATTTGTCTTCCCGATTGACATAATCAAATACCTTTGCAATGGCAGCAACGATTGGTTCATCATTCATGCCATCTCCACCAACATCTGGCCCAAGTTTTTCAAACAATTGGCTATTGTTGCTACGGGTTGCCAATAAATGCAATTGACAGGTCCAACCTTGTTCAGCATACAATTTCATTAAATCACAAAGTAAACCAAAGTGATAGTTTGCGATCTCTTTCTCGGTTAAAGATTGATTGTTGCAGCGTTTTGCAAAAATTTCTTCTAAATCCTTTTGAGAAACATCTGCCCCAACCAATGCGGTAAAGCTATGATCCGACAAACGACAACCTGCATCATGAAAGAACTGGATTCGATGCTTCAAAGCGGCAATCATTTCTTTATAGGTAGTCACAGAATGACTCGTTAATTCCGCCAATTTTTCCAAATAAGGAATAAACTCTTCGGCATCAATAGCAATTACCTTGTCTGGACGAAAGGTAGGAAATACTTGAAAAGCTGATTCTTCTTCCGCCAATTTTTTATGATAAGTCAAATCTGAAATTGGATCATCCGTCGTACAAATAACTTTAACTTGCATTGCTTTGATAATATTTCGAGTCGTCATTTTTTCAGAAGCTAGGGCTAGATTCGCTTTTTCCCAAATTGTTGGTGCTGTTTCCTTCGTTAGAAGTTCTTCAATCCCAAAAATTCGTTTCAATTCTAAATGGGTCCACACGTATAATGGATTGCCAATACATTCTTCAATTGTTTCTGCCCAAGCCAAAAACTTGTCATAGTCAGAAGCATTTCCTGTAATCAGCTCTTCATCTACCCCATTTGCACGCATCAAGCGCCATTTGTAGTGATCGCCACCTAACCAAGCCTGTGTGATATTCTTAAATTTCCCATTGTCATAGATCTCTTTTGGCTCTAAATGACAGTGATAATCAATAATCGGCATTTTTTCCACATAGTCATGATACAATTTTTTCGCCGTATCATTTTTCAATAAAAAATCTTGATCTAAAAACATAACGATTCCTCCTACAAAGCTAGACTAGATAAATTGATTGCCCAATTCACCTAGCCTGTTTTGATTATTTCGTTTTTTCTAATGCTTCCCATAAACCAATCAGATAAGAAGCTCCGATTGCCCGGTCGTACAGACCATATCCCGGACGTCCAGTCTCACCCCAGATCATCCTACCATGATCTGGCCGAATGTACCCATCAAACCCGTTGTCATGCATTGCTTTTAAAATTTCAAACATGTCTAACGAACCTTCTGTTGAAAGATGTGGTGCTTCATAAAAATCTTTTTCTTTGCCTAAATATTTGATGTTACGAATATGAGCAAATGGAATCCGATCTCGTTTACAAAATTCTGCAAGAATTTCATAAACATTATTTTGTGGATCTTCGCCAATTGAACCAGTACATAGTGTAATCCCATTTGAAGGACTGTCCACGACGTTGCAGATCCAGTCTAAGTCTTCTCTATTTTTTACGATTCGTGGCAAATCGAAAATGGAGTAAGGCGGATCATCTGGATGAATTGCCATTTTAATGCCAACTTCCTCACAAACCGGAATGATTGCTTTCAAAAAATAGGCCAAATTTTCCCGTAGTTTTTGATCATTTACGTCTTTATAGACTTCAAATAATTCTTTCACATGGACCAGCCGTTCCGGTTCCCAGCCTGGTAAAGAATAATCACCACTAGAAGCTTCGACATCCTTAATAATTTCTTCCGGACTGCGTTCAATTCCAGCTTTTTCAAAAGCCATCGTGATGGAGCCATCCGGTAACACATATTCCAAATCTGTTTTGATCCAATCAAAAATCGGCATAAAATTATAACAGATTACTTCAATTCCATATTCTGCGAGGTTGCGGATCGTTGTTTTATAATTTTCAATGTATTGATCTCGGGAAGGCAAACCAATTTTGATATCGTCATGGATATTGACACTTTCAATTACTTTTAACGTCAATCCAGCTGCTTCAACTTCTTCTTTTAATGCTTTGATTCGTTCCTTTGGCCAAACTTCTCCTGCCGGAATATCAAACAAAGTCCCTACAATTCCCTTCATTCCGGGAATTTGACGAACTTCTTCTAACTTTATTTTATCATCATTATGTCCATACCATCGAAATGTCATTTCCATCGCTTATTTCTCTCCCAACTCTTTTTTTAATGTTTGGCGGACTGCCCCAGGTGCTGCTAAAAGTTTAGTGACATATCCTTCAATCACTTCTCCTAAACCTGCCTCATAGAGATCCACACCAAAGATTTGTTCATTGCTTAAGATTGGTTGGATCGTTTCTTTTACAAGCAAAGCACTGGCGCCAAAGGTCAATTGACTGGTTCTCGCCTGCAAATCCGACAATAGTGGATCCGGGCTTAAAGGAAAGGCTTCTCCCAAATCATCCAATCCAACTAAATAACGGATCCAACCAGCGATTGCCAATGGAATATAGGTCAATTGACTGCTATCTTTTTCTGGATCTTCCATATATTTTCGAATGGTTTCTCCAAAACGGATCGCCACTTTTTGGGATGTATCGGTAGCAATTCGCTGTGGTGTATCAGGAATCATTGGATTTGGCAAACGCTTCGTGATTAATTCATCAATAAAGTCTTGTGGATGAATGATTTTTGGATCATCAACGACTGGCAACCCTTCTATATAGCCGACTCCTTTGATTAGTTTTACTAATTCTACATCTTTCATTTCCTCAGCGATTGACTGGTACCCAAGCACACAACCATAAACCGCTAACGTAGTATGCAGCGGATTTAAACACGTGGTCACTTTCATAGCATCTGCCTTATCCACCGTGTCACGATCAGTCAAAATCACGCCAGCTTTTGTAAAATCTGGACGTCCATTAGGAAAACTATCCTCAATTACTAAATAATGGGTTTCCTCAGTATTTGAAAATGTTGCAATGTTCGTCCCCTTTTGTGTATGAAAAATTTGGGTTTCTTCGACTCCCGCTGCTTTTAATTGTTGAGCCACTTTTTCTGACGGAGCGGGTGTAATTCGATCAATCATCGTCCAAGGAAAACTTACTTTCTGATTATTCATTACATAATCGATAAATTCAGCTTCCACCAAATCATTTTTTTGCCATACCTTGGCAATCGTTAAAATAGCCTGCTGGAATTTCAGCCCATTTTTAGAAAAATTATCTGTTGAGACTAGTGCGATCGGCGCTTGATTTTTTTTGTATCGAGCAAACAATCCACCAGCGATGATACTCATCGTATGAAATGCGCTGCTTGGCCCTTTAAGCATATCTTTTTCAACAACACCGATAAAGTCCCCTGTAGCATTCACTAATGAATAACCTTTTTCCGTAATCGTAACTGTCACCAGCTGCAAAGAAGGATTTTCAAAAATTTCTTGCACAGCCTGATACTCAGCAGGACGATCAGGAACAGCAAAATAACTTTCTACTGTCGATAAAAGCAGTGTTTTTTCCAGCACGTCATGGTCTTTCATTACGACTTCAAGAATTTGATTTCCATATGGCTGGTAGACGTTATCAATGACTTCCTCATCAAACGTTTCACAAACAACCACACCACTAGAGAGTTCCCCTGCTTCAATCAATTTTTGAGCAATTTCTGCATGGAATGCTCGGTACAAATTTCCTCCGCCAAAATGCAGCCACTTAGGTGAAATTGCGGTTTCCTTTTGCAATTCGTCTAGTGTTATCTCCGGTACATATACGCCGGCTTGTCTTAACTGATCAAAGGTTTGATTTTTTTCTTCCATTATATTTATTTCCCCCTTTACAAAATAAATAGCAATTTTATTGCTAATCGTTCTATTCTTTCCATTAAATGAAATGCTATAATGTTATCAATCTACTGATTATAAACAAGAGAGGCTAACATATGGCAAGCAACTTACAACAGCAAGCATTTAAAGCTATACGCAAACAAATTATCTACTCTGAATTAGAACCCGGAACAAAAATTTCCGAAAAAGAATTGGAAGAACGTCTCCAAATTGGCAGAACACCGATACGGGAGGCTTTGATTCAATTAAGAAACCAGGAATTGATTTATGCTGTTCCCCAGTCGGGTACGTATATTTCACAAATAAATATCGAATCTGCTTCACTTGCACGGTACACCCGAGAAATCTTGGAGAAAGCTATTTTACCTGAATGCAGTGCTAAACTTACTCCCAAGGGACAAAAAGTTCTTGAAGCAATTCTGGAAGAAACAGAGCAGGCTGCTTTAGCAAAAAATAAGAAAGACTTCTTCCAACTAGATACAACTTTTCACCGAACTTGTTTCGAAATCGCCGGAAAAGGTGAAATTTGGGATTGGGTAGAAAACTATGCCACCCATCTTGACCGTTTCCGTTGGTTACGATTAAGTATAACTGAACTTGGCTGGGAACGAGTAGTAGATGAGCATCAGACGCTTCTTCAAGCAATCGTCAATCACGACCTGGATGAAATCAGTTTTCTTTGCTCTGTCCATCTGCATATGATTATTGAGGAACAAGAATACGTAATGCATAAGTACCCTTCCTATTTTACTCCCAATACGGTAATTATTTAGTCTCATCTTCCAAAAGACTTTTTACCTCATTATATAATTTCACTGTCTGCTCTTGGTCATAAGGCCAAACAAGAACAAGTTCTAGCAAATAGGGTGAAAAATCAAGTTGATTGAATTCTTTGGAAAAGCTCATTGCTGCAATTTCACTTAATGCTCGGACATTGGAACGATACGTATAAAACAAAAATTTCCACAAATCGATTTTTGTTTTCTGCGTATAAATTTCTGAGTCATGACTTTCAATATGATGAAAAAGTTCATGACTCAAAATATAGTTTTCTATTTGCTCTTGATTAAACCCTGTTTGGTCAGAAAATTCACTGAACTTCTTAATAGGATTATCCATGAGTAAAACTCCACGATCGGGATCATATAAAGCAAACAATAACCGATTGCCAATTTGTTCCTCATCCGAATGTCGAATCGAAACACCCATTTCATCAAAAATTTCGCTGCTGGATTTCTTCCCATACTCTCTGCGGATTTTTCTAGCCGTTGCAATCCCACACGCAATAGAAGAGGCGATCATTTGCCTCTTCTGCTGCTGTGTTATTTTTTTATTAAGAAGATCTCGTTGAAATTGGTACTTCCCCCAAACCACATCTGGAACTTGTTTCAGTTCCAGAATGATTTGTTCAAGATTAGGTTTGCTTAATGTTTCCGGCAATGACAAGGACCTCCTCGTCTGGTTCCAAGGTAGACACTTCCAGTTCAGTCAATAATTGTAATTGATCTAGCTCTGTTGCAGAGAAATCAGCCACTCGCGCACCTAAACATAAGTAATATTCAGGTCGAGCAATCAATTCTGTTTGATATACTGCCATTTCATCCCACAGATTTAAAATTGCATCCATATATTCTGCAGCAGTTTTCTTCATGCACATTGCATTTCCCCGCTGAACTTTGATAAAGCCTTTTTTATCTACAATTCGGATATTCCCAGCTTTAGTGGTACAGCCGTTTTCCCCAAAGACATAGAAAAATTTACTTTTGGCCAATAAAGTGATGTCAGCAGTTTGTAGTCGCATATCTTCTGCCGCAATTTCCATTGCTTCTTTTTCATCGACTTCTTTCGTTAAATCAGTTGCTTTGACTTCTGTTGAGCCCGTAGCAATCGCAGATACTTTCGAAGTTTGTGGATCAATCTCCACGTGGATTTCAATCGATTCTGGTGTTGCTCCCGACTCAATGGCTTTATTCATTGCTTCATTTTTAATTGCCCGAATATCTTCTTTGCTTGGAGAAGGAATGATTCGTTCTACTACATCTCGAACCATAGCCAGTGCCACCCCGATGGAAGAAATTACTTCTGCATTTTCGGGGATTGAATATTTTACTCCCATCTTATTACTGAAGTAAACGATTAAGGAAGCTGCTCCGCCACCAACTCCAACAAGAGAAATTTGATCTTTTTCTAATTTGTATTTATCCGCCAGCTCCAAAATGACCGGTTCAATTTTGGCATAGGCTTTTTCCATGATTTGATTGGCGATGTCTTCCACCGTCGTGCCGCAATAATCCGCCAATGCCTGCATTGCTTTTCTCGCTGAGTTAACATTTCCATAAGAGAAATGTTCCGGTTGGACCAAGCCCAGTACGTTTGCTGCACAAGAATTGGTGATGGTCACTTCTTCTCCTGTACCTAAAATGACTTTGACATAATCTGCCGGGTCCCCTTCTCTTGGAGAGAAAAATTCTACCCGTGGTTCTTGAATTTCATCTTCTGGTGTGAAGACTGCATAATCCAATCCGGCGATATGGGCTGACCGGGGTCCCACATCAATGATCCCATTTTTATCCGCCCGAACCATCGAACCGCCAGCAACGCCTAATACCCGAACATCCAAGGAAGAAATGTATGTTGGATGGCCGCCAACGATGGAATAGTCGATAGCAGGACGGCCATTTTTGATAACACCGATATTGGTAGTGGTACCCCCAACTTCAAAGTACACACCATTTGAAGCTCTTAGATACATCAATGAACCCATCACGGACGCAGCGGGACCTGACAACATGGTCAAGACGGGGCGTTTTTTCATTTCAGAGATTTCCATTACTCCGCCGTCTCCCCGCATAATCATCAACGGAACGTTAACACCGGCTTCTCGAACAGAGGCTTCCGTAGAATTGGCAGTATCCAGCATTTTTGGCAAAATTGAAGCATTGATCGCTGCCGTTCTTGTCCGACGGGTCAACCCATACAATTTGGTGATATCTGATGCCATCGTTGTTGGAATGTTCATTTCTGATGCAGCACCATAAACGATTTTCTCAGGTTCTCCATTATCAACACCAAAAGCCATCGATGAAACTAAAACTTTTGCTCCTTCATTTTCGAGATTCCCGATTGTTTCTTCTACTCGATCCATACTCAATTGTTTCACTGGAATAAATGAATTGATAATTTCAATCTTTTTATTATTTCCGAGATCAATATCATTTAACCGTGTTTGGCGCTTGGCAAGAAAGCCTTCAATTCCACCTTTTGACATTCCAATTACGCCGACTTTTGCAACATCGCCTTCAATCAAGGCGTTAGTTGCCTGCGTAGTGGAATGGGCAACAAAAACAACATCGTCTGGACTGATATTATTTTCTTTTAGACAATTTTGAAAAGATCGGACAACACCTGCAGCTACTCCTCTTGGATCAGCGTGAGTTGTTTTAACAGAAGATTTTCCAATAATTTCATGCGTTGCATTATCAATTGCAACGGCTTTTGTATGGGTACCACCTACGTCGATTCCCATTCTGACTGAGCGTTTCATATGTTTCTCCCCCTATTACTTATTTTTAGAAACGACCGTACAATACGAAAACAGTTGCACAAACAATAGCACCGATGATCCAACCTGTTGGAATTGATTTCTTCATATAATCACGTGATGAAACTTTTGTATATCCAAGTCCCCATGCTACCCAAGATTGAGTGATATCCAAATGTTGTGGGGCAATCGTTGTTGTCGCAAACAATGGATATAAGAAAGCTACGGGCATTGTTGGGTTAACCGCTAATACAACAGCTAATATTGCTGAACCGGAACCAACTAAGTTCATTGGGCCGCGGAAGAATCCAAGTGGTGTTAAGATAGCAAAAGCAATTGCCAAAATAATTGGTGAAGTTGGAATGAAATCTCCTAAAATCGCTGAGAAATAAGGTGCTGCATAAGCAGCTGCATTATTAAACATTGCCAATGTCAATAAGAAACCAACCATTGGAGCAACGTCTATTGCGCCATCCGTGAATAGTTTCGCAAAACGACGACAAACCTCTTTGTATCCGCCACGAAGTTTTCCTGTAAACAGCATTGCATAGATTCCAGATAAAATGAAACCAAGAATAATCGGAACATTCAAAAGGACAACACCTAATACTGGTAAAACAACTGCTAACCAAGAAATTGCTGGTGCTTCTGCATTTGGATCTACTTTCATTTCTGCAGCCATTGAATAGGCTTTCTTTTTATTCATTGTTAAGTTAGCAACTGTTAATACAACAACTAAGCTGACAACCATACCGATCATACCAATTTGGAAATAATCATTGTATGTGTAATCTGCAGCTGCTGGATTAAAACCGGCAAAGATTGCTTGATACTGTTTGAAGTTAACAATATTTGCAAAAATCCCTGCCATGATTGATCCCATAAATGAGAACATAGCAACTGGTGCTGAAATCCCTAACGAAAGCAAAATTGGTAAAACAATGACCGCAATCGAGATTACTGGTCCAATCCCTGTCATTGACATGAAAATAACTGCTGTCACAATGCATAAAAGACTCATTGTAATCCGTGGTTTGTCTCCGCCTAATTCAACAACTTTTCTAATCAGGGTGGCAGCAATCCCTGTATCAACTAATACCCGACCAAAGAATGCACCAAAGAATACATTAACCAAAATCGATTTGGCATATTCTGCAGGTCCTGTTGCAAAGATGTACTCAAGCACGTCAATGACTCCTTGACCTTCCATTGCCGGATTAGGTGAAAATGAATTTCCTATAAGTGCAAGAATCATCCAAACCGTAGCCATAACCGCAAAGCCGACCATTAAATTAAATCCTTTGACACAGTACCACACCATAAAGAAGAATGATGCAATCAATAAAATACCGATAATAATATCACTCACTTTTGTTCCTCCATTCGCTTTTCCATTTTAATTGATATATCCTAACTGATATATCAACAAAATAAGTATAACGCTTCCATTTAGTGTTTATATTAAATTATAATACGAATTAAATTAGTTTTTATTAATTTTTTAGCCCAATTATCGAATAACTAGCGTTTTTAATGTGTTCAGATTCACAATACTAATATTTTAGTTTTAGGTGTTTTGTTTCTTTTTATATAAAAAGAACGTATTTATTAAAACAAGAGAGAATAAAAAAGAATATCTAATATATCTGTTTCTCCTCATCCATTATTTTTTTCATATTGACAGAACTACTTTGAAAAGATAGCATTAGCAATGACAACGTGTGCAAAGTTGCTATTTTTGTTGTTAAACATAAGGAGATGTTCTATTTGCGAAGCCCTGTTCCAAAGAAAGAAAGATATCCTCGATTAAAAGCTTTTTTCTCAGGTCGGGATATTTCTTACCATTTTGTGCTATCTCTTGTAATTCCCGTAGTTATCGATCAATTTTTTCTAGTCGGTTTCAATTTTTTCAATACTGCAATGATTAGTTCAGCCGGAACCGCAGCTGTAAGTGCGGTAAGTATGGTAGGTAGTCTTCATTTTTTCTTGGTGAATATTTTTACTGCTGTTGGTTTAGGTGGCACAGTCCTAATATCTCAATATTTTGGAAGAAAAGAAATGAAACAACTCAGCAAAGTCTGTAGTGGAACCATATTCGGTGCTGTCTTCATGGCTTTATTCGTGAGCATCTCTGTATTTTTGGTACATAATTCATTGCTTCAATTGCTTTTTGGTCATGCAGAAAAAATGGTACTGACAAATGCCCGGATTTATTTACTTGGATTATTGGCTTCTTACCCAATGCAATCCATTGTTGAGGGAACAAATGGTAGTTTGCGTGGCATCGGCAGAACTAAATCCTCCCTAAAACTTTCCTTACTAATGAATTTTATTTATATTCTTTTCAACATTCTCTTTATCAGCATCCTACATATGAACATGGTGGGTTTAGTGATTTCGCTAGTCATTTCTCGATTCATCGGAATGCTTTTTGCCTTTTACACATTGTACGTCAATCGTGGTCTTTTCATGTTGAAAAAAGAAGACTTTTTACATATTCATTTTGGATTGATAAAAAAAGTATTAAAGGTAAGTTTCCCATTTGCCGCAGAGTCGTTATTCTTTAATGGAGGAAAGATTATTATCCAAACGATGATTGTCAGTCTTGGAACAAACGTGATTGCAACAAATGCGATTGCCTCTTCTTGGACCCAAATTTCTGAAATTATCCCCAGTGCTTTAGCTACTTCCCTTGTCCCAATTGTTGGTCAATGTATCGGTAGACGAAATGTTGCGGATGCGAAAAAACTTACAAAATCATTCATCATTGCCGGCATGATTGCCTTCATTCTTGTTGATTTAAGTTTACTGCCATTTTTCTCCTTAGGAATGAAGCTGTTCAATCCACCGGCAGCAATACTTCCAGCCATTTTTAGACTTTATACTATCGCTATTGTGATGCATTTTTTAACCTGGAGTTTTGGTTTTATTCTTCCATCGGCTTTACGGGCCGCCGGAGATGCAAACTTTACTACGGTAGCATCTTTGCTTTCTATGTGGATTTTCCGAATAGGTATGGGGTACCTGATTGGAATCTTATTAGGGTATGGTTTGACAGGTATTTATTTCGTCATGACAGTTGAATGGGGTGTCCGGGGATTAATTTTCTTTCTTCGATTTAAGGGAAAACGTTGGTATCAGCATAATTTGATATGAAAGAAAACATTGATTCTCCATTACTTTTTTAATAATTCCTGTTCATTAAAAAATAGAATATGTTTTCAACCAGTACAAAAAAACTTCAGATATTCTTGAAAATCAAGTATTATCTGAAGTTTTTTATATTCACATAAATCTTATTATGAAGCTCTCTAAAAAATTATTTCCTACGTAGTTTATATTCTAGCGTTTAAAGTTTTCTACTGTCTAAAATTTCTAGGAGTATGATCTCAACGTTCGTAACTATGGCTTTTTTCTTGCGTTTCATTTCTTATGCATACTGACATGTTCTCGAATACGATGTTTCGCACGCCCATTACTTTTCCAAATTCAGTGACTTCAAGAGTGCAATTGTTAAATTTTAGATTTTCAATGGGTACTTCTGGATTTCCTTCGATAAATAACCCACATGACAATGAAAGGTCATTGAAAGAAGCAGTAACGTCCTTGATAGTGATATTTGATACTCTTGTCAGACCTTGTGGGCCTTTTATGTCTGCAATTATTTTTTTCCAATGATCTGGCATCTGATCGATATTTTTTCCCGCATTGCCATAGCTATATTCAGGAAACCAATCAAGCATCAAACGAAATGGATAGGAGACATTTTGCATCTCTAACTTAGAAACAAGAATATTACGAATATAACCTCCACGATTTCTGGAAGATTTTATTCTAAACCCAACTCCAGTACCCTCAAAGGAATTATTCATTATTTGAATATCTTCAATTCCACCAGAGACTTCACTACCCAGAGTGATTCCAGACCCCGCTCCAAGACGACAATTCTTAATGACTATTTTTTTGCTGGGCAAATTTTGGGCTAGTGCTTCTTCGCCTCTCCCACTTTTCACGCAAATATTGTCATCATTACATGCAACATGACAGCCATCGACTATGACATCCTCTGAAGAATCAATATCGATTCCATCCGTGCTAGGTCCTTCACCATTTTTTATTGTCAGATCTTTTAGTACTACATGCTTAGAGTAAACAACCTGTAGATTCCAAAAACCCGAATCATAGGAATGAATACCTTTAATAGAGACCTGCTGGCTATTTTGAATTAAAATATTCCTAGGTCGCTGACAATCATAATCAACATTCCATCGCCACCCTCTTTCTGTGTATTCTTTAAGCATTCCGCTCTGTTTATCTTCTCCCCAGAATTTCATCCACCAAACTTTTCCTTGACCATCAATCTTTCCTTCACCGATTATCTCAACATTCTTGCAACCAATACTATTGATTACTGCTGCTGGCCACTCCATATTTATTCCAGCAATTCGAGAATACAGTAACGGGTAGTCATCCAGAGTTTTACTTCCCTCCAGTATGACATCCTTATTAAGTTGAAGAGTCATGTCATCCTTTAAAAATAAAGAACCGACTTCATACTTACCTGGTGGAAAAATCACAGTCCCATTTTTTGGGCATTGGTCAATTAAATCTTGTAGATATCTTGTTTGCTCAGCTATAGTCATTGTATATCCTCCGACTTCTCTCCACTGTTTAAGCCTTTGTGAAGAAAAGTAATCGTATGTTCATTGGAAAGTATTTCCGAAAAGAAAGTTAGTGCTAATCCCTGTCCCCATCCTTGTATCCACTTTTTCGAAATTAAATTATAGTCAGATATCGCTGTCATTACTGCCGTCCCTGCAGATACATTCATTACTCGGCCGTCAGTAGCAATATTTTTTAAAATACCCCTAAGAGCTTTCTTAATGTATTTTCGATGAAGAGGGTTGTCGTTAACAACCATGCTGGCTGCAATTCCAGCTGACGCAGAAATCTCCTCATATGAATCCAAATCATCAATCACTGTTCGCCATAATCCTTCCTTACTCTGGAATAGCTTTATTGCAGATAACTGATCTTCTAAAGAAGCCTGAACATCCATAAATTTAGGATAAAGGTAAGCCTTTGGTAATTGTGATTTAACTTGCGACATCGTATATGCCGCCCAAGCATTTGCTCTCCCCCAGTAGCAACTCGATAAATTGGACTGTTTCAAATGATCGTAACCATGATAGAATAATCCGGTGTCTTGATTTTGCAAATACATAATATGCCAGTAATACTGGTGAAGTGCATCATCAATCAACTCTTCATCCTTTATTAGAATACCAACTCTTAACATTAAAAAAGCAGCCATAAATAGGGTGTCCGCCCATGCTTGCTCTGGAAAATCATTTTCTGAAGAAACGGTGTGCTGTAAAATATTATCCCCAAAACGCAACGCCCGATTTTGTAGGTAATCAATCTTTTCCATTACCAAATTAAAATACTTCTGATCTCCAGTTTTTTGGTAAAGCGTAATCAAACAATGTCCCATCGCACATTTATTCACTGTCCAATCCCCATCAAAACCTAAATCAATCATTTCATCAATGCGATTTATTAAATTTTCAATGATTTTATCATCTTGAAGTACTTCATAGGCTCTACAAATTCCGTAATAGGCTACTCCACAACTCCAATCCCAGGTAAGATCCATTCGCATTGTTCGTTCAATAATTTTTTCTATCTTTATTTGTAATTGTTGCTCACCAATCATAGCTACATTAAAACCTCCATTTTTATTCTCTTTATAAAACTAACTAACACAATAGAAAAATCTATTGTGCTAGTTTTGTCTATTCAATTATTTCAAACCGGTTGTACTGATTCCTTGAACAATATATTTTTGGAACATGAAAAATATAATCAATACTGGAACAAGCGATACGACCGACATAGCGAACATTGCTCCCCAGTTTGAGCTACTTGATGAATCAAGAAATTGCTTCAAAGCAATGGAAACTGTGTAACTTTCAGGCTTGGTCAAATAAAGCATAGGACCAATCAATTCTTCCCATTTCCAATAAAAGGAGAAAATTGCTGATGTAGCTAATGAGGACTTCAACAGTGGCAATATGACTTTAAAGAAAATCCCAATTCGTCCACAACCATCCATTTTTGCAGCTTCATCTAATTCTACTGGAATTCCTTGAATGAACTGATTCATCATAAAGATAAAGAAAGCTTGACCGAAAAATGAAGGAACGGTAACTGGTAAAATCGTGTTGATCCAGTTTAATTTTCCAAACCATAGATATTGAGGAACCATGATAATTTCTTGCGGCATCATCATAGTAACCAGTACACAGGCAAACCAGAATTTTTTTCCTTTAAAAGGAATTCGTGCAAAGCCATAAGATATTACAGCTGAAGAACAAACAGCTCCAATTGTTGCAATAATGGCGATTCTCAAGGAGTTAAAAATATAGGTAATAAACGGTACCCCGGCAATTCCTTCAAATCCCTTAGTAAAGTTGTCTAACGTCCAATTTCTTGGAAATAACTCTGTTGCGGTCTGAAATATATCCGAATTTGGCTTCAACGAACTAAAAATAAGCCAGAATATTGGATACAGCATAATGACCGCTACAATTAAGATAACAATGTCAAATAAAATATTTTTCCTACGCATAGCAACCATCTTTAGCCCTCCTTCGATTCAGAAAATACCCAATATTTAGATGTTGCAAAGAAAATCAGGGTAATAATCGCGATAATCAGAATCAAAATCCATGCTAGTGCAGATGCATACCCCATCTTGAAATCAGAAAAAGCTTTCTGATAAACATAAAGAGAATAAACTAATGTACCATTACGTGGAGAACCTGTTCCATTTGTAATAACAAATGCCGGTGTAAAAGTTAAAAATGATTGTATTGTTTGCATAACTAAATTGAAGAAAATAATTGGCGTTAAACAAGGCAATGTGATAGAAACAAACTGTCTAAATTTACTAGCTCCGTCAATTTGAGCCGCTTCATAATAATCATTTGGAATATTTTTTAATCCAGATAAAAAGATCAGCATTGATGAGCCAAACTGCCAGCCAGCCAATAGGATCAAGGTGAAAAGGGCCGTTCCAGGATTCTTGAAAAAGTAAATTGGATCTATTCCAATCGTCTCCAAGATACCATTGATCAAACCACTATCCCCAAAGATGTTTCTCCACATGATTGATACTGCTACACTCCCCCCAATAATGGAAGGAATGTAGAATAGTACCCGGTAAGTACCAGACAATTTAGAAGGACGATTAATCAACATTGCTACTGCTAAAGCAATAATCAATCTTAGCGGTACTGCTGAGACAACATACTTAAACGTAACTAATAATGCTTGCCTAAATTTAGGATCGTCTAAGAAAATCTTTTTAAAGTTATCAAAACCGATATACTCCGCTTTTGTTAACATGTCATAATTGTGAAAGGACATGAACAATGAGATGCCCATTGGTACAACGATAAATAATAAAAATCCTAAAATGAATGGTGAGATAAATAGATAACCAGCAAAACCATCCTGTTTTTCACTACTTTGACTTTTGAATCTTGCTAGCAGACTATTTTTATTTTTAGTCGTAGTTTTCATCAAAAATCTCCTTTGCTTTTGCTGTATAGCTTTCATATGTTTCTTCTGGAGTCATCGTTCCATAGGTAATTTCAGCAAATAGTTCTTTAAAGTGAGTATTTAATTCTGAGAATCCAACAGGAAGTACTGGTGAAGCTTCTCCAACATAATCAGCAATTTTATCTAAATAATCTGATGCTACCTTTTCCTCATCTGTCATATCATCATAAATTGTTTCTTTAGCAGCATTACTTGCGGGAATTCCTCGTTCAGTGCCGATAATTTTATTTGCTTCTTCATTATTTACTAGGAAATCTGCAAATTTTGCTGCCGCCTCTTTGTGCTTAGACGATTGTGCAACGGAGTAAAAGAAACTAGGTCGATAGAATAATGCACCATCTTTTGCATCATATGGTAATTCCAATGAAAATTCCACGCCGTCAGCAGCTGATTGTGTATAAGTAACGTATTGATTATTCCAGTTTTGATAGTAGGCTACTTTTCCTAACGACAACGGATTCTCATCAAAACTCTTGATGTTGCTTGCTACTTCAGCCGTTGGAATTGCTTTTGATTTTGCTAACTTACTAATTTCATCCATGAAGGTCACAAAATTTTCTTTGGTGAAAGCAAGCTCAGGTTTACCATCTTTATTATATTGTAGTAATTCTTCTCCTTGTGTTCTCAAGTAATACTGAAGTAAAACATAGTTGTCGACAACATCGATCATCCCATACTCATCTGTCTCTTTTTTTACTTTATCGATGGAGCCTACCCAATCTTCAAAAGTATAATTTTCATAATCAAGTGTTGCACCCGCTTTATCTGTCAATGCTTTATTTGTAATCATCGACATAGCATTTACCGCTGGAGCAATTGCAAAAAATTTATCCCCTAACTTCCCAGAATCAATAATAGACTCATCAATTTCGCTCGTATCGATAGTTTTTCCATCACCAGTAAATTCCGTTAAATCAGCTAATTGGTTTTTTTCTCCATACTGAGCAAGATAACTCCCGTCCATCTGCATAACATCTGGTAATTCACCAGCCGCTGATTTCGTTGCTAATTTTTTCCAATAATCATCCCAAGAAGCATATTCATATTCAACATCAATGTCAGGATTTTCTTTTTCAAATGCTTCAATCGCTTTGATGTACTTTTCATGACGAACCTCTGCACCCCACCAAGTAAAGCTGATTTTTGTTTTGCCATCAGCGCTGCCTGAATCCTCGTTTTTAGCTCCCCCACAACCTGCTAATCCCAAGGCTAACACCCCTAAGCTAGCTCCTAACAATAGTAAAGATTTCTTTTTCATAACTATCTCCTCCATTTGTGTTTTCGCTTACATTGCTGATACTATAGTATTTTACTCTTTAAAAAAATAGAAAAAACCGAACAAAAATAGAAAAAAACCGAAATACCGCAAATCCGGTTTTTAAGATATGCTATACTACATTTGTAAACGGTTACTAGGAGGAGTTTTAATATGACAACAATAAAATCAACCATTATGGATCTATTTTCTTACATTGCTTACTTTTCTTACATTAATATTTTATGGGTACTTTTTACTCTTCTCGGTCTAGGAGTATTTGGTATAGCACCAGCTACCTCTTCAGTGATTCGTCTGATGAGAGAATTTAGAGAAGAACAGAGATACGGAAACCTTTCCAAATTTTGGAATTATTATAAAGAATCTTTTTTTAAAACAAATATCTATTCTCTTATCTTTATAGCTGTTTGGGGACTTCTATTATTGAATGTAAGAATTACTATCGTCCTCCTAAATAGTTCTACTATACTCCCGGCACTATATATTACTTTCGGAATTCTACTACTTTTTATTTCTACGAACATGTTTCTTAATCTCACTAGAAATATCCTGATTTCCTTCAAAGAAAATATAGTGTTATCTGTTTTTTCTACTTTCAGATTTTTACACATAAACATTATGATTTTCTTGACCTTATTAGTATTTGGTCGACTGATGATGGAAAAAACAGCATTGATTATTCTAATTGGCATCACTCTTAGTTGCTTCTTTACTGACTTTTTCCATTCTAAAATGATTGAAAAAATAAAACAGATAAAAGTTCAGGAATAATCATGAAAACCGTCAAAAATTTATCAAAGTTAAAATTCCGAGAAAAGCTCCAATTCGCTATTTTTTCAGTAGTCTTTATATTTGTGGTCTGTCTATTTTTTATAAGTTTTATTTGGAGAAATGCATTAACTGAACAGATTTATCAGAATGTCTATAGTCAAATGGTGATCAATTCTCAAACCCTAAACACAAATTTTAAACGAATTGAACAACTTTCTTATCAAGCAATTGATGATGCAGAGATACAAGACTATTTACTAACAGCTAATAGTGAAATAAAAAATAATCAAGAACATGCAGTCGTCAAACAGCTTCTGAGCAATAAAGTCAACCAGCTTATTCGAAATACATCAATGATAACAAATGCTTTTCTTTTAGATACTAAAAAGAATAACCTAGTTAATTTCATCACAGATGGTGAGAATATTCTTTCAAATCTCTCAGTAGACGATATTGTAAATAGCATTCCTGATCAACCTTCCAAAGGAGAATGGTTTTTTCCAGGAGGTTCCACACAATCGGTCTATGCACGAAAGATATTCTCAACAAAAGGACCTTCTCTAGAGTATCTAGGTACAATAATTTTTATTGTAAACAACTCTTTTATCGAAAATATTGTGAAAAGTAATCTGAATTATTCAGCTGAAAGTCTTTTTCTTTTAACTTATAAAGATCAGGAGTTTTATTTCGATAAAAATCAGTCTGCTCTTTTTCAACAACTTAAAAATTCTTTTTCTGTTGAAACAAGTAAGTTTACAAATTTTTCTTATAAAAAAAGAGCCTACTACACAACCATCACAAAATATGATGATTTAGTTTTTACTTATTTGATTCCTAATAAAATGGTGCTAAAACAAATTACACAGATTCAATTGCTCCTTTTTATTTTTCTTGGGCTGCTCGTCCTCTTGATGATTTACGCCATTTGGAAAATCACTACTCAATTGACACGTCCGATCACAGAATTATCAGTTAAGATGAAACAAATTGAAATCAATAAAAATATTGAAGATTTAACAGAAATCACTACTCCAACCAATCAAGGAGATGAGATAGCCACTCTTTATGCTAGCTATAACTCCATGATTAATGAAATCAATCAACTAATTGAAGACAATTACAAAATCAAAATTCTTTCGCAAGAAATTGAGTTTGTAGCTCTACAGTCTCAATTAGATCCTCACTTTTTATACAATACACTTGATTCTATCAACTGGTTGGCAGTGGAAAATAATCAAACAGAAATTTCAAAAATGGTTACTTCACTAGCACTTCTTTTTAGAAAAAAGATCAATACACCTAATCCTGAGACTACGCTAAAAGAAGAGTTAGAGCTAATCGATGCTTATGTCACTATTCAAAAAATAAGATTCGAAACGCGCGTTATCTTTCTTCGCGAGATCCAAATCAATGATTTGTCGAAAAGCGTTCCAAAATTCATTATTCAGCCTTTGATTGAGAATTCCTTCAAATATGCAGTAGAAAGAATGGATGAACCCTGCTTGATTACCTTAAGAATCCAACAAATAAACGAAAATATCGTCATTTCAGTTGCTGATAATGGTCCAGGTTTCTCAAACGATGATTTAACAAATCCATCGTCTGGTATCGGTATCAAAAACATCAAAGAGAGATTGGCACTTTTTTATATGGATCGAGCATCTTTAACTATTCAATCTGAACCATACAAGCAAACAATTGTAAGTATCACTATTCCCGTTTCTTAAGGAGGATTTTTTATGAATAAAAAAGTTATGGTCGTTGATGATGAACCAATTATTGCTAAGGGTATTTCTCGTCTTCTTACTAACACCGACTATTCAGTTGACGTCAGCCATACAGTTTTCTCAGGAAGAAAAGCCTTAGAGATCTGCCAAAACGAAACATTAGACATCATAATTACAGATATCAAAATGCCTGGAATTAATGGAATCGAATTGATAAAGGAAATCAAAAAGACTTCAGCCAATACACAAATCATTATTCTAACAGGGTTCGGTACACTTGATTATGCAAAGGAAGCTATGGAACAAGGCATTCGTTTCTTTCTTGAAAAACCAATTAGGCCAGAGGAATTAAAACATGCATTAAATGAATCCATCAACCGACTGGATCAAAAGAAAATTGAAGGTAAATTATGGATAAAACGTTGCTTTGAAAGAGTCTTAACAGCTTCAGAAATTACCGAGTGCCCAAAAGAATTGTGCTTACCACTAAATGTCATTTTTTTTAAAGCCGAGTACTATTCTACTCTCTCCAAAAGAGTTCGAGAATCCCAATTGAATCAATCTCTTGTATTAGGCTATGTTAAAAATGCTGGCTATATGCTTATTTTGGATAATTGGACAGAAGTAAAGGATACTTTAGAATTGTTATTGAGAAAACATCTCTCAAAAGGAGTCTTTTTTTATAAAACTATCACTGAAATAAATGAACTGCACGACTATCTAATCACCTGCTCTGAGAATTTTGATAAAGAATACTATTTCCCGCAACCTCAATTTTTAGCGGAATCCGATTTTTTGAAGAAAGTTTCTGCTCAAAACGAAGTGTCTTTTTCCCAATTTCAGAAAAATTTCTTTACCGATCTTGATCAAGGCGAATTAGATTCCGCAACTGTTCAGGTCAAAAAGTTTTTTAAAAAGTGTTATGAAAGCCTCTATCCGGTTAAGCTTCTTCAATTCCAAATAAACGATTTATTAAGCATTCTTTTAAAAAAACACAAATTAGCAATAGATAGCATCTTTGATGACTACTCCCTGAAGATTTTTTTGCTAGGAAATTATGAAGAATTGCAATTTTTACTTATACATGCCATTGAGTTGATAGGTCAACAGGCAAGTATCGCATCAACCTCGGATATCGTTAAAAGTGTCAACATTATTATCGAAAAATACTATGATCAGGAATCACTTTCCTTAAAATGGATCGCAAAAAATCTTTTATTTTTAAATTCAGAATATATTGGAAAACTATACTATAAAGAAACCGGTGACCGATTTACAACAAAACTAACAAACTTTCGTATGGAAAAAGCCATTACATTATTGGAAGAAAACTATAAAGTTTACGAGGTGGCTCAACTGACAGGTTATGGTGATTCCACCGAATACTTCATCAAGAATTTTAAAAAATTTACCGGAAAAACACCAAAACAATATTTAAAAATCTGAAAAGCCCGGCTAGATCGTCACCAGTTCACTGATGCGTCTAGCCGGGTTTTCAAATTCTTCACAGATTTTAAAACTATTTTTTAAAACTTAAAACTCGGTACTCGTATCCATTGACTACATGATTTCCTTCTAGATATTCTTTTCCACTCAATAAATCATGTGCTTTCTTCAATAATTCAAAATTGCTTTCATTTCCTGTCATATTTGCAATATATAGCACAATTGTTGTATCCGTCTCACGTCGATACTGTGCCAATCCATCCCCTAATTGGATAAAGTACCTATTCTGATCGAGAGAAAGAACTTCATTTGATATAAAATTCGACCAATACTCACTTTCCATACTTTGAGGGATCGCACCAATATAAATAACACTCCCAGTTTCAAACACCTTTTTTGCAACAATCGTTTCACCAAATTCTGTTTGACTCAGCGTAGTCCATGAAGAATTCCCTTCAAACGTAGTGACCAGACCGTCTAATTCAGCTGAACTTTTTTGATAAGTCCCAATTTTCCCAGCAGCACTGGCTCTAAATTGATTGATTCCGTGTAACCCTAACCAGTCTCCTAATCGATCAAGTCCATTTTTTTTTGGCCACGTAAGTTCTTTCGTCCGATCCCCCGTCATTGGACCAAAAATTAATTTCCCGCCGCTTTCAACAAACTGTTTACACTTAGCTAACATCGTTGGTGTGATATTACGAACAAATGGTACTAATATTAGATCATAACTATCAAAATCTGCATTTTCTTGAATGACTTCTGTTGTGATTCCTGCATGTACTAACGATGTGTAAAATTTAGTCACTAAGCTTCGATGGGCATACATTCCACCAGTTTCAATCGTGTACATTCTTTTAGCATGATCAGAGTAAACCATAGCAATATTCGATTTTTTATAGAAACTTTCTTTAAGTAATGGACTTAGCTTCTCAATTAGTTCCCCGCTTTTTACAACGTCCCCATACCCTCGATCTGGCTCTCCCCATGCCGTTACAACACAGCTGTGTGTCTGTTCAACACCATATCGATGGCCTCTAAAATGCCAATAGTTGAAGGATTTTAATCCACTTGCAAACCCAATGAATACTTCAATAGGCAAATAACCAACTGGATGAGAAACAACATAGTCTTCTAAATGACCTACATGTGAGGTACTAGTTTCTAATAGTAGCATCTCGTTCGAATTTTTTTTCATATTTCGCCAAATATCCAAATTTAATAAATAACCTGAATACGTCGTGTGGGGCTGATAAGTATCAAAACCCGCAACATCTAATTCTGAAAAAAGCTCCTCATTTAATAAATTAAATCCCAATGCAGAGTTATGTGTGATTGGAATATCTGTTTCCATCCGAATATGATGACATAACCCATGAGCAAATTCATTTAAGGATTCTGCTGTAAATTTACGAAAAGCATTCATAAGAGAAGAATTATGAAGAAATGGGGTTCTCATTGGCATCACCACTTCATCAAATGTGGAGTACTCTTCGCTCCAAATTTTTGTTCCCCATTCATTATTTAGATGATCAATTTCCAAATATTCTTTTCTCAGCCATTCATGCCACTTCTCGTTGCAAGTATCGCAATAACATAAATCAACATGACACTTAAATTCATTATCTAATTGAATAGCAATTACATTATCATATTGCTCTGCCAATTGAGCAATTTTTTGAGTCAATTGATTTGCTTTTTTACGAAAATATGCATTATTTGTACAGACGTGCTGTCTTGATCCATGTACCATATACGTTCCATCTATATTCTTGATTAAGCGTTCTTCATGATTATAGGTCATCCAACGAGGTGGGGTCGGAGTAGGGATACACAAGCATACATCGATATCATTCTCACGATATAAATCTAATGCTTTCGTCACTAATGAAAAATCGTAAACCCCTTCTTCCGGCTCCAAAGAGCTCCATATAAATTCACCAATTCGAGCGAAATTCATCTTTAATTCTTTCATGTGTCGGATGTCTTCTTCCAAAATTTCTCGGCTCCAAACCTCCGGATACATACAGGCACCATAATAATACTTATCAAAAATCTCATCTTTTTTTAAATAATGCTGAATTTTAATAAATACATATCGAGCAATTTCAAAAGCACCTTTTTGGCAAAAATGATCATTATCTAGTATACCTATAGAATAGGTATTGTTTTCTATTGGTGAAACTTGAGTAAATAATTTAGCTGATTTTTTCTCTCCCAGTGCTTCATATAGAAAATTTGAATAGCTATTTAAATCAAGAAAAGGAATTTCTTCTTCCTTTGCGAGATGCTGAATAATCGAAGTATATTCCACCAGCGTGTGCACTTGATGCCCGTTAATAAAATGATGTCTTTCTACCGGGGTACAAAGAATTGGTTTACCTCCAATTTTTTCAATTACATGCACCCACTTTTTTAGGCGCTTGTAGTACTCTTTTAATGGTTCATCATTTTTTTGTCCTTGACCATTACGACCAAATTGAATTAAAACCAGATCATCTTTTTCAACACGTTCTAAAAGGGCTTTCAAAAATCCGTTTTCTTCAAAAGATTTTGCCGAAGCTCCATACCTTGCAAAATTGATAACTTTATTTGATAGATTCTTTTCTCTCAGCAACTCTTTTAATGCTTGACCCCAGCCCATTGCTGGCGCAAAATTTTCTGTCTGATCCATGACGGTGGAATCCCCAGCCAGTATAACGTTCATTCTTTACTCTCCATTCTATCTCGATCTATTTAGGAACAAAGTCTTTACACACTCTCAACCTATAGTTAAGGTCGATAGAAAAACTCATTTCGTATATAAAGTATAAACCAAATCTAGCTTTTAATAAACGCTTTCATAAAAAGAGACTCTGTTAAAAATTTTTTCATTTTTACATCTTCTTTCTTTTTAACGAGAGATTCTTTAAACACTAAAATAACCCATACTTTATGCAACCAATATCTTCAAAGTTATGTTGATTTTAAAAGCCTTTAGGTAAAATGTAATCTCTATCTATTTTACAGAAGGGCTTGAAAATTTCGTAACCCTGGTGAAATATTTATTGGATGGTGAAACACAAGTTTAAGATATCTTGTGTGATATTGCACCTTCAACTTATGTTTTTGTGATCGTGAGCCACTTTTTCCAGCATTCCTCCAATTTTCTCCATCATTAGATAGTAGAATGCTAAAATCAACATTTTCATAATTTAAAGGCTCTATTATCAACTGAGAAATATCCTTCGCAGATCCAAAATCAATACACCACCAATGATTATCAGTTTGAGCAGCTGTTGACCAGTAGGTAAATGGATTACCATCATTTGCCTTATCAGCACCCATTCGTTTTGATTTTTCATTATCAGACCATGCTTTACAGCGATATGCTATATCTTTATCACTAGTAATCGTATTGGAAAGTATAGGAAACATTTCCTGCACCTCTGTAAAACTCCGTTTCTCTATCGGATTAAATTCATTAGAAGACACATATTTCTTTATAGCATTTCTGAATGCCCTTTCTTCAATTGAATCGCAATTTTCAAGATTAAATCCGTGAATGAACAGATTCCCATTTTTTATCTTATATTCTTCAATATTAGCTCTTCTTTCATTAACAAAAAAATTGGGTATTAATTCTGTGACTCCTTTCTCTACATGGGCAGGAAAGCAAATTGAGTTCTCCAATAAATTTTTCCATTGAGTTGATAAATATTTATTTGTTGGAAAATAATTAAATAATGGATGAGTATCATCAATAATCATTCCACATGAGTCCTTCGATTCAAAAAAGACAGGGCTCCAAAAAACAGGAAAGTAATTTCCCGGGAAAATATCTGAGTGTTTTGCCGGATTTAGTGAAACAATACAATTTTTTCCGTTTTTCAAAGCTTCTTCGATTGTTGGAGACAGCCAATCATCCTCAACAATTAAATTCTCCCTTAAAATAATTTCTTCATTTTTTGAAAATATCCAAATCGACCACTGATTTCTGTATGTTCTACCTTTGATTTCAATGATTAAATCCAAACACACTTCAATATTGCCATGTTTATAAAAACTGCTCAAGTTAATGTAACCTTGCTCAACAAGCTTATATGCTCCAGTTTCAATTTCCGCAATGCTTCTCTTATTAGCAACTAAATTTTCACCTAAGCTAAGCGTGTAGGAAAACTCAGTGTCTTTAGTGATGTCGAACGGTAAGCTATTTCTTACTCCAATTGTATATTCCAAAATTTCGTTAATACAAAAAGATTTTTTCTTAAGTTCGACAATTGGTATTATTTCTTGATTAAATTCACAAAACTCATCGCTGCTACAAAAACCTTTTTCCTCCCAATGACTATCTACCATACCGATTGCAGCAGTGTTTTGTCCAGGATAATCCTGCAGTCCTAAAAGTTGAAACCCGGAAAAATTATTCGTTCTAACTGCTGCTTCAATTTCAGCCTTATAACACTCCTTTGCTAGCATACCTGAATAATAAGTGTATTCCTCATTCCTATCTAGTAGATCCTTTCTCTTCAGCTCATTTTGAATCGATATTAAATTGATTGGGATCATGTACCCATTGAATTTAGAAATCTCTTTAAGTGAAGGGAAACTTGCATATTGACCAATCTCGTGTGTTATGATTGGTTTAGGAACAACCAGTGCATTTTCATCATAGTTAAAATTTGTAGTCATTACTATTTCATCCAAAAAGCGATTTCCTCTAAGACCCTTTTGACAATGTTCAACCCCAACATAAAAATCGTCAGCATCTTCATAAAACTCTCTCTTCAAATTTGTTGTATTTGCTGTTATCGTCGTCAGAATTTGATGACTTTTAAATAAGTTATTTTTTAAGATACTCGCTAAAAATGCAAAATCTCCTGCTAGTTCATTTCCGATGGCAAAAAAGCAAAAACTAGGATGATGTCCATACTCCCTTATAATAGCCAAACATTCGTCTTTAATGAAGGAATAATGCTCCGCAAAATCTCCTACTGAATTGTCGAACCAAGAGTCTAACCAGAAGGGACCTTCAATCATTAAATAAATTCCTAAACGATCGGCGACCCTAAAAGCAACTTCTGGTGGACACCAAGAATGATATCGAACATGATTAAATCCAAATCTTTTTACATTTAAAAGGATTTTCTCCCAATCCTTCTCATCCATGCTTGGATATCCTGTTTCAGGAAAAACACCACAGTCCAAATTCCCTCGTAAAAAAATCTTTTTCCCGTGATTATAAATTCGATTATTTTTAATCTCCAAATCCACTAATCCTATCCTTTTTTTGATTTGTCCTTCTCTAAATAAAACGTTGATATCATAATAGTTTGGAGTAAATTCAGTCCAAACTTCACTTTTCATCAATTTTAGCCACAACGTAGATTTACTCGTGTAATCATATTTTTTTATAACACTATACCCGATTCTATTTCTATATTTATCTCTAATAGCTATATCAAGTATTTCAGAAATTTTGTGATTGTTTTGTATATCAATTACCAGTACCGAATTTTTTTCAATAAATCGAAGATCAACAACTCTATCCTCAAAGTTTTCCTTCATAAAATAAAAATCCCCTATGATTCCATTCCAAAAACCTTGTGTATCATTCGAAAATGCCGAAGCTCTTTCTCCGATATTCATTTTGTCACGATTATCAAGCCGAATAGTAACAGTAAATTGTCCATTTTCTTGATTTCTTATTAATCCTAGTTTATGAATATGAGGAGTAGACAAACTATAAATTTCTCCAAAAAAATGAGAGTCTATCCAAACCATAGAGGAACCTAAAGTTCTTTCAATAAACAGTTGTAGAGATTTTTTTTGAAATTTATCAGGTAACCTAATTTCTTTTTGTAACCATAATACCCCACTATAGCTAAATGATTCTCTTAATCCTGCAACTGAGTCCTTGGTAAAAAATTGTCCATTATCATCCAATATATCTCCAACTTGATTACTGTTTGTAGTCCCAGGTATATTAAAATTTTTTGAACAAAATTTTTCTTGATACCACTTTTTTTGGATGCCAATATCATATTGATCAATTCTATAATTCCAAGCTCCATGAAGACTTATATTTTCCATGTTCTACATCTTCCTCCAAATAACAAATCTTTATCTTTAACATTCTTTACTCATATGTTCAAGAAAACAGGTAAAGTTATGATATTTCAAATCAGATTGGTATTATCAAAATTAGCGATATTTCTTTTTTTCGTTTTCGAAAAGTTACACTAATATCAAAGACCTTTTCTCAAATTTAGATTTGAGAAAAGGTCAATTTTCCATAGAAGCCTCATCCTCCTTTGAAAAAAGATACAGACTAACAAAAGAAGATATCTAAGTGTCACCAGGATTAGTTATCTACGCAAGATTTCAGTGTAAGCCATAATCAGTGGTGCAACCCCTTTAGCTTCATTTTCCACTATCTTTTCACTCATATAATATTCGAATTTGCCGTTCTGCTCTGGTATCTCTCCCAAACCTGCCATGATACAAATGCCTCCGAGAATCAATTTCCCATCTTTTTCATTCAGATATTTGTCACAAATCCCATAAAATGCTTGTTCCCCGTAATGACGGTATCTTTCGTCTAATAAACCTAAACGTACAGACTTCATGATCCCATATGCCAAGATAGCTGATCCACTCGTCTCTAGATAATTAGGAACGAGTTCACCTTTGTCGATAATCTGATACCACATACCGGTTTTATCATCTTGATAATATACCAGTGCGTCCACAAGATCTGTCAATACCGTCTGTAGCTCTTCTCGTTCTGCCATGTATTTTCCGTCAAATAGTTCACAGCATTCTACTAAACTCATCAAATACCAACCCAATGCCCGCAACCAAAACTCTGAGGAACGACCAGTTTCTTTGTCTGCCCAAAACATCCATTTAGTTTCATCATACCCATGATAATACAATCCTGTTTTCGAATCTCTATTCGTAGAATAAACATTTCTAAATTGGTTCATTATATCTGAAATATTCTGACCGTTGTTAAACATCAAATCATACTCCAGATAATACGGCTGTGTCATATACAAACCATCGAGCCAAACTTGGTAGGGAAATTTTAACATATGCCAAAAACTACCTGCCTTAGTTCTCGGTTGAAATTCCAATTGGCGATAAAGCTCCTTTAACGCAAGTAGATATCTTTTATGTTTTGTCTTTTTATAAAGATATAGCAGTGCTCTTCCTTCATTAATATTATCCAGATTAAAAGCTAATGGATCGTAAGTCTTTATAGTTCCTTCCCTATCGACATAGAAATCAATAAATTGTTTGACAAAATAATAATATTTTTTATCTTGAGTAATTTCATATAAATCAATAAGACTCTTCAACATACAACCATCAATATAGTTCCAGCTACCTTTAGCATCTACTAGTATTTTTTCCATATTCCACAATGGTTTCTGTGGAGAAGATTCCTCCACCAAATTATCAATGTAACTATCTAAAATATTGATCTTTTTCATTAGTACTCCTTCTATCAATATTTGGTTAAATTCATTATTTAGATATGACTTTTGGAATTCACTAAAATTTATTTCCTTAAAACACATAGTGATAATACTAGTTTATTGAATTGCAGATAAAATTTCATTTCTCATTCGATCCCCAAATTGTGGGATTGATTCATGTCCGTATTCTGGATAAAGCAACAATTTCTTTCTACAAACCAGGTTATTATAAGTAGCAAACTGCGTTTTTGGATGGCAGGCTTGATCATTTAGACCCATTCCCCAAAGCACATCAGCTTTAATCTTAGGAGCAATATATTGTATATCAATATAATCTAAAGCCCTAAAAAAATCTTCTTCTTTCTCATGAGATACATCTCTAAATCGAAACCAATAAGCTAATTCTTCATATGCTGATTCTAAAACATTTAATCGAAATGCCTCTCTATAATCACTTAAAAAAGGATAAAGAACAAATGCTTTTTTAATTCTTGAATCAAAAGCAGCTGCAACTAGCGCCTGTGCCCCACCTTGAGAACCACCATAAACGTAGACATGTTCTTTATCAACATCAGGCATATTAAAAACAATCTGTGTAAGTTGATAAATATCTAAAAATACAGAACGGAATAATAAATTCTCTGGTCCTTCTTCAATACCTCGAATAATATGTCCTTTAACTGTTCCGCCTTTTGTTCTAGTCACATCTTCCGATAATCCACCTTGACCGCGGACATCCAGACAAATTACAATAAATCCCTCTGCAGCCCAACCAACTTTATCTCCCCAATTTCCCGCATCTCCATGATAACCATGAAACTGAAAAAGAACTGGATACTTTTGTTTATTATCTTTAGGTCTGACTACTTGACAATGAACGGAAGCCCCTCCTACACCTGTAAAAAAGAGATCAAAAAAATCTACTATTCTAGATTGAAAGTCTCGGAGGACTAATTGATAGTCTATTCCTAACTCATTTACCTCCGAGATTCCTTTGTTCCAAAATAATTCATAGTCGACCGGTTTACTCTTACTTCCTAGATAGCTTCCCCACTTAGCAATTGCATCTTGAGCATACACTGTTTATTACCTCTTTCAATTAATTCTATATGCAGATATAACTTGGCACGATATCCGCAATTATATAAGTCAATTCTTTATTATCTGCTAATCAATTTTACCTTAGTATATTTCATCAATAATTTTTTTAGTAACTTCCACGATATCTACTTGATTAAGTTGAACAATGTCTGGTGTAACTTCACAATCATAATAAACTGATTCTGTGGGAGCAAAAATTTTCAAAACTAGATTTTTTGGGTAATTGAACCTTTTCAACGACACTCTCCATTCTCCATCGATCAGAAACTGATCATTGAGCAATCTATTACCACACCATAATTCACATCTATCTCCCGAATATTGAATTTTTAAAAATAGATTTGTATTTTTTTTATCTGTATACGAAACATTTAGTGAATATGCATGATAGGTACTCGTTTTTTCAATCAGCTTGTTACTTACATTGCTGGTAACCTGTTCTGCTTTAAACGTATGGCTTTTTTCAGGAAAATAGGTGACTAGCTTTTCACTATTTTCATACTCACAATAAATTTTTTGTGAATCATTCCAAATACTAGCTTTACTGCTAAAAATTTTTTCATCAATAACTTTTAGTCCAATTGTTTTTTCTTTTGGTATTACCAGATAAGAAACATCTTCACCAAAAAACTCTACTACTACTTTTTCAGGATTTTCATGAGTAAAAATCAATTGATTATTGATGACCCCTACTAACTCAGCATTACTACTTTGTATAATCGTGCCCATTATTGGCAAATGATAAGGTAAAATTAACATCTGATTAGATGGACAATCAAACACCGGAAAAATTATTTCCTCGTTAGGTAATTGTAGCGTTATTTCAACATTTTTAACGGTATCACGTTTTTGTTGGCGTTGATAATTACTGATAAAAACAAAGCCACCGTTTATTTTAAAGTTATGTCTCACACTAATTCGTAGCCGTTTATCTGCCGGATCATTAACAGGATCTTCTGGGAAAAATGTTTCTGCCGATGCCAAAATATTTTCAAACTCTTTAATGAAAAAGTGAAGATTTCGAAGTAAGAAATAGCTTTTCCTAAATTCTCCAAATTCGCTCAGAGGAGCTTGAAAATCATAAGATTTAATAGGTAAATCATTGGGATAACCAGTTTCTTTAGATTCTTGTAAGGTGGTTTTTTTTCCATCTGGATTTGTGCCACCATGATACATATAGTATCCTAGTAAGTTGGCACCTGATGCGAATTTAGCAAAAGCTTGACCATAAATATCATCTCCTGTTACCAATGGCCGTCTATGATGCGTAACTTGAAGTCCTCCACCTAACTCAGCAGTACTAAATGGATATTCCTCAAAATTTATGACTTTGGCTATTTGACCTGTTCCGTGGTCACTTGCAATATTAGGATCATCACGATCTGGTTGTATCAGGAAATTTTCATTCAACTCTAGTTGGTCTGTCGTTTGCGCCCATGGAGCCTCTACATAACCACCAAACACGGGGATCATCTCCTTGAGACAGATAGCTCCTCCCCAACCAGTTCCAGTATAAAATGGTACATCATATCCAATTTCTTTTAGGAGATTAAATAACAAGGTTAAATGCTCGTAGCCTTCTTTCTGATTACTTCCTCCAACATGCCCATATTCATTCTCAATCTGAATTCCTATTATTGGTCCCCCATCTTTGAAAAAAAGACCTTTACATTGTTGATATACCTTTTCAAAGAACAGAGATACCGGCTTCACATAATCCGGATCATTGGTACGAAGTGCCTTCGTTTTAGCCAGTAACCAATCGGGAAATCCACCATTTCTTACCTCTCCATGAACCCATGGACCAACTCTTAGAAAGAAATATAATCCAACTTGCTGACATAGTTCGATAAAATATTTTAAATCTTTATCTCCAGAAAATTCCCATTCACCTTCTACCTCTTCATGATGTATCCAAATCACGTAGCTTGCAACAATTTCAATTCCACCGGATTTCATCTTGTAAAGTTCATCCAGCCATTCCTCTTTGGGATATCTAGAAAAATGGAATTCTCCCATGATAGGTACCCAAGGTTGTCCATTTTTAATAAAATATCTGGAATTTGCGCTCAAATTACCATCTTTTAATAATGGTTGGACTTTTTTCTCTTCGCTAGGAATGTTAATTTTATATTGATTCATTTAAAAACTCCTTCACATCACTTTTGTCTTTTTACTAGGATATTTAGTATCATCTTTTATTTAATAACCTTAACCTAGCTATTTTTCTTTTAGAAAGGTTCAAAGCTCAAGAAAACCTCTCTTCATTCTCTCTTATTTTTCTAGCAATTTTATTATCGTCCATCGCTTTTCTAGTATTTGATAGTAACATTACCCGAGACTCTGTAGAATCCATCACAAATTTACGTTCCCAGTTATCTTCATCAGATCCATCACCGATAATTCGCAAATAGTTTAAAAGAGTTCGAATCATCTCCTCGGTCAAAGTAATATTGGTATACCCATCATTATCATAGAAATCAAACCATTTATCTGATGGGTTCTCTTTAATCAAATTACATAAATTTTGAATTTCTTGTTGAGAAGTAAAAATTAGTAAGAACGATGCAACTAAGTCATCTTTTTTATAGATGGAATATGCATCTATAATCCTAATCAAAGCACTCAAACCTCTAGCTTGGATTTCAATTGCAATTCTTATATCGTTAAAAAAGAATTCTTGGGCTTCTTTATCAGCTGAAAGCATTAGGTACATTTTTTGCGCGTGATTGAGTAGTGATTGCCAGCAATCAATTTTTGAGTAGACTAAATCATGAATTTTATCCAGTTGCTCATCGATGGTTCTCTCTTTGACCAACCAACTACTTTGTTCTATTTCAGATGAATTTTTTAGCCAGGCTCTAATTATTTTTCTTATTAAATAAAATGAAAATTCGTCCCCAGCCTTCTGATCCTCATGGGGACCATATTGTATAATTGCTTCAAAATATTTTCTGTATATCTCTTCAATTTCTTCCTGATATTGTTGGTAGTGACTTTGAACATGTTCAGAAATTATCTCTTCTATGCTTCTTGATTGATAATTGGACTTCCAAAACCTAGCGATTTCATTCAAAAAGAGAATGTGTGGTTTGATATTTCCTACATTCACTATTACTAATTCATCCATCTTTACATTTCTAACTTTCATCAATTCATTTGAAACGAACCCTGGACTATTAGGAAGAGGTGTCAAAAAATTGGCCGCTTGCAGATCATGAAATGCTACATGATAATAAATTCCTCGTGAACATGTTTTTTCATTTGGAGCCGTTAAAACAGCTTCTCTAGGATCATGAGATCCTTGTCTGCGAGAAACCATTCTACCGTAACCATTGTCCGCCCAAATTTCAATTACATCCTGGGGAAAATCTAATAAACCTAAATTATATAATTCTGTTAACTCCCCATATACATTAATAGAACAAACAGCATTTGGATTCGATTGATGGACCATTTCATATTGTAAGTTTATGATTTGATTAATGATATCTGCTTTCTCTTGATCTGACCAATTTCTTTCTGGATCCTCTGCCCAAAAAGGACAATCCCCCTGACCTCTAAAGCCTAAATTATAAATTACATTTGAGTCCTTCTGTTCCTCAATACTAGTTCTCCACAAGTCATGGAACAGTTCAGGATAATCTTCGTAAGATGCTTTCAGATTTGGATAGACCCTCGCAAACATTTCAGCACCAAGTGGTTCTGCATGATGATGAGTATAAATTAGTCCCATATTCTGTGCAGCTTTCCGATTATGACTACTATTCTTATCCGTTCCAGGAATAATCATATTCCCGCCTAATCTCAACAAGGTTTCATATATTCTTTCCCAAACATATTCATTGGAGTTTCGATCTTCCCAGCTACTGACTAGCAATTCGTCATTAATAAACCACCCACGATATTTAGTGCGATATTTGGGTAATTTCAAATCAAAATTATTCCATATAATCTGTTGTTTTTTCTTAGGAATGTGATCGGTAAAATACCAAAAGTCTTGAATACCTAAAATAGTCCGGGATATTTCTAATGCACCGTACATTAACCCAAGAGGTGTAGACGATACTATTTGAATACAATTTTCAGAAATTGTCTTTATAAAAAAATCTTCTGTCTTAGTCAGCATATCTGATAGCACCAGTTCAACATTATTATCAGGACCATTTCCGACAACAGTTCTCAATATATCTCTTTGTAGAATTTTACTAGCATTATTCACTGTTCTATCTTGGATATATTTTGATATGATGGTTGTATTTTTAGATATCACAAAATTCATTCTCATTTTTCATCCTTTTTTAATTTATATTCTTATTTTTATAGTTAAAACCTAAAAACTCCTGCGAAAAGTCAGTCAATTTGAATCAACTTTCTGCAGGAGTTCTATCAAGATTCCCAATCTAAATGTAAGTTACGTGTAGTACTTGCCTCATTAATAATTCGAGGACGACTTCCATCCTGCAATTTAACATTAGTTAATTTAATATCTTCAGCATTTTTCATTTCAATTGTCACTAGATTCTCATTCTTTCCAGTAATAATTACATGATCTAATACAACATTTTTAATTGCAGATTGTCTAAATCCATCATTAAATCCACTGATTTTAACAGACATTTCTGAATTCAGAATAAAACAATTTGTCAGATATATGTTTTCAAAAATAGGCAAAGTTGGAGCTTTATGACCATCAATATTGTAATCTACACTATGAATATTTATCCCATCAATTGAACAATCACAAAGTCTAACATTACGAATATATCCGCCACGATCATTGTGTGCCTTTATATCTAAACCATAATTTGTATTCTTAATTAAACAATTTTCTATTAAGATATTTTCAACACCACCTGACATCTCACTTCCAATTGCTACTCCATTTCCACCCAACATTTCTAAATCAAAGATCCAAACATTTTCGGTAGGAATTCCAATGTCATTTCCTTCTGGATTTTTTCCGGATTTAATAGCAATACAATCATCACTTGTATCAAATTTTGTGTCAAAAATCATTAGATTTCGAGATGAATCTGGATCCCATCCATCTCCATTATCTACTCCATAAGATTTTATAGAAATACCATTGGTTGTGACTGTGTCACAATAAATCATATGAATTGTCCAACTGGGAGAATTTTCAATACTAACACCAGTAATATGAACATTCTCACACTGAATAAAGCTTACTAATCGTCCACGAACTCTTCTTCCTGGACGTCCATCTGAGAGATATTTAGCATATTTCACCGGATCTGAATATATTTTTCTCATCGATGTTCCTAATTGATTTCCACCACCAATTATTCTACCGTTACCACTAATACGTATATTTTTGCATGTTTTTTTATGGCGATCTTCAGGATCTAACCACCCCGCATTAATTAAGCTTCGATAACAGTATAATTCCCAACCTTCGTATCTTGATAAAATTAAGCCATCCTCATTCGAATAGCCCATATATTTCTCTCTATCTGAAGTAATAATATAGTCTTCAGGATTGAGACTACCTTTCAAGATACCATTTATTTCAAACGTCATGTCACTTTTCAACTCGAGTGCCCCAGATAATAAAGTAGCCTTCTCGGGAATCAGCACAACACCTGATATAGGACAATCATCGATTGCTTGTTGTATAGCTAGTGTACTATCGGTCTTTCCCGTATAGTCTGCAAAATATGGACTCTGAGTAACGTCAAGAACTTGTTTTGACGACAAAGTTGTTACCTTTACTATCTCCGAAGAAACAGATTGTCCATCAAAAGTTACAGCAATTATCTGAAACTCATAAGTTGTATTTTCTAATAAACCTTCTATTGTGAAGTGAGTTTTACTTTTGTTGCATGTTTTTATTTTTTTCCCATTTTGGTAAATTTCATAATTTTTGATTGTGGTTGTATCTTCCAAAAATTTCCATACCAAAACTAATGAACAATTTGTCAAAGTTGCTGGTGCCATCATTAAGTCTAAAACTTTAAATATCATGTTGTCCTCTCTTTATTGACCACTTTTCCAAGAGTATTGGTTAGGAGGCGCTTATTCACTAAAAGCAATAAACTACCTGTTAGCAATAAATTTAAATATGGAAAAATGTAGTATATTCCTAAGAAAAGTATCGCTACTAAAAAAATTACCATTGTTCTTGGTACATATCTCAAACTCAGATACCCAGAAACTTTAAGTGTTTGCTTCCAATCCTGCCATTTTTTAGAAAGAAGTAAAAAATGGAAAATACTCGTGCTAACGAACATCAAACTAAAGATCAGAAAGGGTACTACATAGAAAAATCCTGGTTTAGATAGCACAATAAAAAGCTCGGCAATCAAAATACCAAAGATTAAGTTGCTTATTACTCCAACCTTTATACCCGAGTAGAATGTTTGTTTCCACACTTTTAAATAATCACGAAATGTAATCTCATTAATATCAATAGTAAAGAAAGTCATAATTCCCGGATACAGAATAACCCCAACAAACAAATAGATAAATAGTGTCTCTGTTGTAAACTTTAGAAAGATATTCAGAAAAATCCAAGGAATTAATGTAACATTGAGAAAAAAATTGGCTTTGATAACACTATAGGTTGATTCCGTTATATTATGGATAAACTTTTTACCGAAAATATCTTGAAAAAAATTTAACATACTATTTCCTTCCTATCCTTTAATTCCACCTGCGGAAATACCATCAACAAATTGCTTGGAGGCACAGAAAAACAGAATGATTGAAGGGAGTAAACTGATTACAGACATTGCAATAACTTGATTCCATTCAATCGCACTCGAAGCATCCATTGACATTTTCAACGCAATCGCAATTGGAAATTTGTCAACACTTGAAATGTAAATAAGTGGACTCAAGAAATCGTTCATTGCCCACATGAATTGGAAAAGTGCAATAGTTATAACTGAAGGCCGCAAAATTGGTAATAAGATTTTAGTAAAAATCTGGAATGAGTTACAGCCGTCAATAGTCGCTGCTTCGTCAAATTCTTTTGGTATCCCACGTAAGAACTGAATTAGCATAAACACAAAGAACGGTTCTTGTGCGAATAGTGAAGGAGCAATCATCGGCACATAGCTATCAAGAAAATTCAACTGTTTCCAAAACATATAGAGTGGAATTCGTGTAACGACACCTGGTAAAAATAATGTCGAAATTAACAGACTAAACAAAATTTTTTTAAATGGAAAATCAAAGCGGGCAAAACCATATGCAACAATCGGACAAGTAATTACAGTCAATAAAACTTTAGGAATTACTATTTTAAACGTGTTCATAAAATACGTTGTAAAGGTATACTCGGTACCAGTCTGCCATCCTTTAATATACGATGAAAAATCTAGACTGTTAGGAATAAAATTAATTGAAGTAAAAATTTCAGCATTTGTTTTAAACGAAGCACCCACAAGCCAAAGTATGGGATATAGCATTAGAAATGCCACTGAGATAAGCAAGACATAGCGAATTATCGCATTGAATCGGTGTTTCCTTCTAATCTTTATAGAAAGATCATTTTTTTGGGGAGATGTCGCAGCTCTAGATTCCATCGTTATTTCCCACCTTCATCAGAATAATAGACCCACTTATTAGATGTTTTAAACAATACTAACGTGAAAAACATAATAATAATAAACTAAAACTTGAAACATAGAAA
>NZ_MAEK01000029.1:0-180770 GCF_009933265.1 Enterococcus sp. JM9B
CCTTTAGCCGGCATCGAGAGCTGCGGAAATAGCTCAGTGGTAGAGCACCACCTTGCCAAGGTGGGGGTCGCGGGTTCGAACCCCGTTTTCCGCTTTCGTGCCACAATATACGCCGGGGTGGCGGAACTGGCAGACGCACAGGACTTAAAATCCTGCGGTGAGTGATCACCGTACCGGTTCGATTCCGGTCCTCGGCATTGCATACATTGCGCCCATAGCTCAACTGGATAGAGTGTTTGACTACGGATCAAAAGGTTAGGGGTTCGACTCCTCTTGGGCGCGTAGTCTTTTTACTGCATTAAGACTAATTTTATTATCGGGAAGTAGCTCAGCTTGGTAGAGCACTTGGTTTGGGACCAAGGGGTCGCAGGTTCGAATCCTGTCTTCCCGATTTTGCTTTATTTATTTTTTACTTTACGGTATACTAAGGATAAGATTGATTAATTAAATATTATGCGCCCATAGCTCAACTGGATAGAGTGTTTGACTACGGATCAAAAGGTTAGGGGTTCGACTCCTCTTGGGCGCGTTAGAACGAAATCATAATGGTTTCGTTTTTTTATTTATCTAAGTTTTGTTTATCTTGAGCACCTGTTTCTTTGATTATTGGCTAAAATTGGGTATAATTAAGGTCAGTATTAGTCAAGGGAGGAATGAAGCATGGCTCATCATAATACTTCCGATTTGATTGAAGCCTATTTGAAAAAAATACTTGAAGATAGTGAAATAATCGAGATCAGAAGAGCTGAAATGGCAGATCTTTTTAATTGTGTTCCCTCTCAGATCAACTATGTCATCAATACCCGCTTTACAATTCAACGAGGATACGCGGTGGAAAGTAAACGTGGTGGTGGCGGTTATATCCGCATCGAAAAAGTAAAGATTTCAGATAAACATCATTTTTTGGAACAGGTCAATCAATTATTTGAAAAAAAACTCAGTGAAAAGGACGCATTCGCAATTATTCAGAAGCTTTATGAAGAAGCAGTTTTAACGAGAAATGAGGGGAATTTGCTTTTAGCAGCGGTGGCAAAGAGTACGCTGGCAGATTTTCCAGATGAAGCCGCGATTCGTGCGGGGATATTGCATGCGGTCTTGGAACGATTAAGCTATGAAGATAGGAAGTGATTTTCCATGGATGAATTATTTACAGAACGGGCAAAAGCGGTTTTGACTATTGCTCAAGAAGAAGCAAAAACATTCAAACATCAATCTGTTGGTTCAGAGCATTTGTTGCTGGCATTGGTCATGGAACAAAATGGGATCGCAGGCAAAACATTGCGGGAGCTACATGCAGATGAAACGGATATTCGTGAAGAAATCGAACATTTGACCGGATATGGAACTGTCAAAAATTATCCGGAAGGGGTTTATCTTCCTTATTCGCCACGGGCAAAACAAATTTTTGCTTATGCGGGGGATGAAGCGAAGCGCTTAGGAGCACCCCAAATTGGTACGGAACATTTGCTGTTGGGCTTATTACGGGATGAAGAGATTTTAGCATCTCGAATCATGTCAAATCTTGGATTAAGTTTGCCTAAAATGCGGCAGCTATTAAAACAAAAATTAGGATTAAATGATGTCAAGATGCAAGCGGGAAATCGTCGTCGGCAAACCAAGGCACCGCAAAGCCAAGGAACACCAACGTTGGATAATTTGGCACGGGATTTAACCAAATTGGCACGGGAAAATCGATTGGATCCAGTGGTTGGCCGCGCTAAGGAAGTGAAGCGACTGATCCAAATTTTGAGTCGGCGGACAAAAAACAATCCGGTCCTTGTTGGGGAGCCGGGAGTTGGTAAGACAGCGATTGCGGAAGGTTTAGCGCAACGAATCATTAAAGGGGAAGTTCCTGAGGATATGCAGGATAAGCGTTTAATGATGTTGGATATGGGTGCGTTGGTCGCCGGTACAAAATACCGTGGAGAATTTGAAGACCGTATGAAAAAAGTGATCGACGAAATCTATCAAGACGGTCAGATTATTTTGTTTATCGATGAATTGCATACGTTGATTGGTGCGGGGGGAGCAGAAGGAGCTATCGATGCTTCTAATATTTTGAAACCTGCATTAGCTCGAGGGGAATTGCAAACGATTGGTGCCACTACTTTGGATGAATACCAAAAATACATTGAAAAAGATTCGGCATTGGAACGGCGTTTTGCCCGGGTTCAAGTTGATGAACCAACACCGGAAGAAGCGGAAGAAATTCTGAAGGGGCTGCGTCCACGCTATGAAAAGCATCACGGTGTAGAAATTTCGGATGATGCGTTGCATGCGGCAGTTCAACTTTCCGTTCGGTATATCAATTCACGGCAGCTGCCGGATAAGGCGATTGACTTGATGGATGAATCTTCGGCAAAAGTGCGTTTGGATAAGGCAGACGAGCCTTCTGAACTGGCAAATTTGCGGGAAGAAATCGCGAAATTGATGCGGGACAAAGAAGCGGCTATTCAAAAGCAGGATTTTGAAACGGCGGCTCGCTTACGGACACGGGAGAAAAAAGTCGGGCAACGGTTGGCTGAACTTTCTTTTGCTGAAACAAAAGGTGCTTCCGGTTTTGCAGATCGAGTGACGGCGGAGGATGTTGCGACAGTAGTTTCCCAATGGACCGGTGTTCCTTTGCAACAGATGGAGAAAAAAGAAAGCGAACGTTTGTTGGAATTGGAAGCTATTCTGCATCAACGGGTAGTTGGTCAGGATGAAGCGGTCAAGGCGGTGGCGCGGGCAATTCGTCGGGCCCGCAGTGGGTTGAAAGATCCGGATCGTCCAATCGGCTCCTTCATGTTCTTAGGCCCAACCGGTGTCGGTAAAACGGAATTGGCGAAAGCGTTGGCTGAAGCGATGTTTGGCAGCGAAGATGCACTGATTCGAGTGGATATGTCCGAGTACATGGAAAAATACAGCACCAGTCGATTGATTGGTTCACCTCCAGGTTATGTGGGCTATGAAGAAGGCGGACAACTGACGGAAAAAATCCGTTCAAAACCTTATTCGGTCATTTTACTGGATGAAGTGGAAAAGGCACATCCAGATGTCTTCAATATTTTGCTGCAGGTTTTGGATGATGGACATTTGACGGATTCAAAAGGACGAAAAGTTGATTTCCGTAATACGATTTTGATTATGACATCGAATATTGGTGCTACACAAATTCGTGAGGAAAAAAGTGTTGGCTTCAATGTGACAGATATCAGCAAAGATTATCGTGCCATGCAAAAGCGGATCTTAGAAGAATTGAAAAAAGCATTTCGTCCGGAATTTCTGAATCGGATCGATGAAACGGTGGTTTTCCGTTCTTTGGGAGAAACAGAGATTCATGAAATCGTGAAAATCATGAGCAAGGCAGTGGTTAAACGATTGGACGAGCAGGAAGTCCATTTGAAAATCACGCCGGCAGCCATTGACGTAATCGGCAAAGCGGGATTTGATCCAGAATATGGTGCTCGACCTATTCGACGAGCATTACAAAAAGAAGTGGAAGACCGTTTGAGTGAAGCGTTATTGTCAGGAGCCATCCATCTAGGGGATCATGTGACAATTGGTGCAAAAAAAGGCAAAATCACGTTGACAGTCAAGGAACCAAAAACAGTCAAAAAACTACAAAACGTTTAATGAAAAAGGTCTATCATTTCGATGGTAGGCTTTTTTTGCTGAAAAAAATCGTTAAACCTTCCTTTCCTATCTTTGTCTATTGGAAAGTGGAAAATCCTGTGATACTATTATTTGAGCTATAGTCCCACTTGTATTTTGTGGAATAAGCAAGGAGGTACATGATGAGTGAATTAATTGCAACTGTCGATTCCCTGGAGCAAGCGCAGGCGTTGTTGGCAGTTGGTGTCGATACGATTGTTTTTGGAGAAGAACAATTCGGGTTGCGGCTGCCCCATTCTTTTAGTCGTGAAGAACAAAAAACGTTGGTTCAATTGGCCCATGAGGCGGGGAAAAAAGCCTCAGTTGCTGTCAATGGAATCATGCATCCGGAAAAAATGACACTGATTCCAGAATATTTGGCTTTTTTAGCAGAGATTCAAGCAGATCAGATTCTGGTGGGAGATCCCGGGGTTGTTTACGTGCTAAAAAAACATCCGGAATGGCAGCTTCCCTATATCTATGACGGAGAAACACTGGTAACCAGTGCCCGTCAAATCAATTTCTGGGGAAAAAAGGGAGCAATCGGTGCGGTATTGGCACGGGAAGTTCCTTTTGGTGAAATGCAGATTATGGGTAAAGAGTTGCAGATTCCGGCGGAGGTTTTGGTGTATGGTCCAACCTGTATCCATCAATCCAAACGACCGTTACTGCAAAATTATTATAACTATACTCAGCAAACAGAAGAAACGGATCGTAGTCGAGGGTTGTTTTTATCTGAACCTAAGAAGCCAGAAACGCATTATTCTATTTATGAAGATAGCCACGGGACCCACGTGTTCGCCACGAATGATGTGGATTTGATGAAGGAATTGGGAGAATTGGCTACCGAGAATTTTTCTACTTGGAAATTGGATGGTCTTTTTTGTCCCGGTGAAGCTTTTGTGGCGATTGCGAAGGCTTTCCAACAAGCTCGGCAAGCGATTGATGCTGGGACATGGTCCTTGGAACTGGCAGAAAAACTGAATCAGCAGGTGATTCAGCAGCATCCGCAGCTGCGGGGCTTGGATACCGGTTTTTACTATATTGATCCAGATGAGATTAAATAAGAAGGTGGATACACATGAAACAACCATTAAAGCGTCCTGAGGTATTAGCACCGGCAGGAACGTTAGAAAAATTAAAAACAGCGATCCGTTACGGAGCCGATGCCGTTTATATTGGCGGAAATGCTTACGGATTGCGCAGTCGGGCAGGGAATTTCAGCTACGAGGAAATGGCAGAAGGCGTGGCATTTGCCAAAGCTCATCAGGCAAAGGTCTATGTAGCAGCAAACATGGTCACTCATGAAGGCAATCAAGAAGGCGCCGGAGATTTTTTCCGAGAATTACGGGACGTCGGCATTTCAGCAGTAATCGTTTCTGATCCGGCATTGATTGAAATTTGTGCCACAGAAGCTCCGGGACTACCGATTCATTTATCCACCCAAGCTTCAGCTACAAATTTTGAAACATTGGAATTTTGGAAAGAAGAAGGTTTGGAACGGGTGGTATTAGCGCGGGAAGTGTCGATGGCAGAAGTTGCTGCGATCCGGGAGAATACGGATATCGAGATTGAAGCGTTTATTCATGGGGCAATGTGCATTTCTTATTCCGGCCGTTGTACGTTATCGAATCACATGTCGATGCGTGACGCCAATCGTGGGGGCTGTTCACAATCCTGCCGCTGGAAATATGATTTATTCGATTTACCATTTGGAACGGAACAACACCAAAGTCTAACGGATAAAGGTGCTGTTAATGAAGAATTTTCCATGAGTGCAGTTGATATGTCCATGATTGAACATATTCCCGATTTAATTCAAAATGGGGTGGATAGTTTTAAAATCGAAGGGCGCATGAAGTCCATCCACTATGTTTCAACCGTAGCGAATGTGTACAAAGCAGCTGTGGATAGCTATATGGAAGATCCGGAAAATTATGTCTGCAAGCAAGAATGGATCGATGAATTGTGGAAAGTGGCACAACGAGAATTAGCCACCGGGTTTTATTATGGGACACCTACCGAAAATGAACAATTATTCGGGGCACGGCGGAAAATTCCGCAATATAAATTTATCGGTGAAGTACTGGCTTATGATGAAGCAACCAAGCTGGCAACGATTCGCCAACGTAATCATTTTTCAGTCGCCGATGAGATTGAATTTTACGGTCCTGGGTTCCAACATTTTGACCAAACCATTACTGAAATGTGGAACGAAGAAGGAGAAATGATTGATCGTGCACCCAATCCAATGATGGTGGTAACGATGCCGGTGGTTCAACCGGTGACGCCTGGGGATATGATTCGAAAACGAAAATAGAACTAAAAGAGGGTGACCCCGAGTGGTGCCCTCTTTCATTAAATGGAGGAAAAACAGATGAAGCACTATGATTATATCGTTGTTGGCGGCGGCAGCGGCGGGATCGCTTCGGCTAATCGTGCCGGGATGTATGGCAAAAAAGTTTTATTGATTGAAGGTAATCAGTTGGGAGGAACCTGTGTCAATGTAGGGTGTGTTCCCAAAAAAGTGATGTGGCAAGCCAGTGAAATGATCGAGATGATTCAACGAGATGCTGGAAGCTATGGTATTGATGCAACAATCACCAACTTTGATTTTGCTGAATTAGTGGCTCGGCGGGAAAAATATATTGCCTTCCTGCACAAAGCCTACCAAAGAGGACTGGACAGCAATCAGGTAGAGGTGATTCGGGGATATGGCAAGTTTATCGATAATCATACGATTGCAGTTGGAGAAGAACAATTCACCGCTCCCCATATTTTGATCGCAACTGGCGGACATCCTGGAGAATTGAGAATTCCTGGTGGTGAGTATGTCAAAAGCTCCAACGATTTTTTTCAATTGACGGAAAAACCAAAAAGAATGATCGTGTTAGGGGCTGGGTACATTGCCGTGGAATTTGCCGGCATGGTGCGACAATTCGGCGTAGAGGTCGCTTGGGCCTATCGAAATGAACGACCATTGCGGGCCTTTGATGACATGCTGAGTGATAATTTGGTGGAGATGTATAAAGAAGCCGGGATTGAAGTGTATCCTCAATACGTCGCCTCTCGGATTGAAAAACAGGGGAACGAGTATACCGTTCATTTTGAAAACGGCTCTTCGCTGACAGCAGATTATGTCTTATTTGCCGGGGGACGCTTGCCGAATACCCAGCAGATTGGTTTGGAAAATACAACGGTGCAAGTAGATGAACGAGGTTTTGTTCAGGTGGATCGCTACCAAAATACGACGGCTGAAGGAGTCTATGCTGTTGGAGATGTTATTGGCAAAATTGATTTGACACCAGTTGCCATCGCTGCCGGACGCCGCTTATCGGAACGTTTATTCAATGGCAAGGATCTTTATTTGGATTATAATCTGATTCCTACGGTGATCTTTACCCATCCGCCGATTGCTACAATCGGACTTTCAGAGGCAAAAGCGATCGCCGAATATGGGGAAGAACAAATCAAGGTATATCGTTCTCGTTTTACACCGATGTATTTTGCACTAAATGACTACCGGCAAAAATGCGAACTGAAACTGGTTTGTTTAGGAAAAGAAGAAAAAATCATTGGGCTGCATGGAATCGGGATCGGGGTGGATGAAATGCTGCAGGGCTTTGCAGTTGCTATCAAAATGGGGGCCACCAAAGCGGATTTCGATAATACCGTTGCCATCCATCCGACCGGTGCAGAAGAATTTGTGACGATGCGATAAATTAGTTTGAGAAATTTTTATGAAAAAACGACACCATATAAAAAAGCCAAAGACTGTCCCTTTTTGACAGACAATCTTTGGCTTTTTTATATTTAGTGAACGCTTATTTTTACTTATCCTCCATCGAAGATACTGAAAAGACTAAATGGGGCATAGTCACTCCGCGATAATGTTTTACAAACGTGTCCTTCACCTTCATGCCATTTCTAATCGCTACTTGTTGGGAAGCGAAATTGGTATCTCTGATTATCGAAAATACTTCATTGGCTTTTAACGTTTGAAAAGCGTACTCTTTGCAGGCTTTTGCTGCTTCTGTTGCATAGCCGTTACCCCAGAATTCTTTTTTCAATAAGTACCCGATCTCAAGAACCTGTCGATCTTTATATTCTTGCAGGGTGAGGCCACATTGCCCAATCATTTCATTGGTATCTTTTAAAACCAGTGCCCATAGTCCAAATCCATTGCGGTGGTACCGTGCCTTCTGATTATCCAGCCACTGTTGTACTTCTTCGTCTGAAAAAGGTCCTTCGTAGGCATACATCACAGCTTTATCCTGTAGTATTTTAGAAAGATCCAGATAGTCATCTTGATTCATTTCTCGTAATAATACTCTTGTGGTTTCGATTTTCATTCTTTTCTCCTAACCTTTTTGACGTTTACTAATCAAGGGCAAATTCATTGTAATAGTGCCTATTCGCTTAACTATAATCAACGTAGACAGTAGGTTGCACCAGTAAAAAAAGCAATCCGCCAGAAAAATCTATCAGATTCTCCCGGTTGGTTGCTTTTTGAATTTAATTGGTTCGTTTCAAGATAATCTTGGTGATTTCTTCAAGGGTTTCTTTGGTTTTTTGTGGCGTATCCGGTAATTGACGAATGCTTTTTAGGGCTTTGTTGGTATATTTTTCAGCTAATTGCTGGGCTTTGGTTACGCCTTGGAAGTGTTGTACGTAGCGATAGACCTCTTGAGTATCCTCGTCGGTCATGTCGGAGCGTTTTTCCAGCAAAGGGGTGAGTTGTTGCCGTCCTTTTTGCAATGCATAGAGCAGCGGTAGGGAGTAAACCCCTTGCCGAACATCTTCAAGAACGGGTTTGCCGATTTGGGCTTCCGGTTGGCTATAATCCAAAATATCATCGATGATTTGAAAAGCTAAACCGATATTCAGACCAATAGCTGCTGCGCTTTTAGCAAATTTTTCACTTGTGCCGCTTTCAAAGGCACCAACTGAACAGCTTAATGCGAACAATTCAGCTGTTTTACCGGAAATATTTTCAATGTACTGGTCAATGGTCATATCCAAAGAATAGCGATCGTCCATTTGTCCTAATTCGCCAGTTAAAATTTTATCCATACTGCGGGAATTAATTTGCAGACTGCGCATAGAACCGGCATAATCAGCCATTAATTTAAAACAGCAGACGAAGAGATAATCGCCGGCATAGACTGCCACATCGTTACCGAAGCTAGCTGCAATCGTTGGCAGGTTGCGGCGAAGGTCTGCTTGATCGACGATATCATCATGGATCAAGGTGGCGTTGTGGAGCATCTCGATTGATGCTGCTAATGCGATGGCTTTTTTTCGATCCTGTTCAGGACCAAATTGGGCAAAAAGCAGTTGATACGCCGGTCGCAACAATTTGCCACCAGAGTGGATCATGGCTAAAATCGCTTGTTCCACGGGTTTATTTTTTAATTTGACCGCAGTTTCCATCAATTGCAGCGTGTCGGTCAATTCGTTTCGTAAAGTTGGGTAATCGTTCCAAATGGGATGAAGTTTCATGGTGACTCCTTTTCAAAAGCTACTGCCAATATTGCTTGGTTTCACGTTCACGTTCTGTTTGAAATTTGCGCAGGGTTTGCACACGATGCAGTAAAAAGTTGGCGGCGATCCCGATGGCGATTCCGGATAAAATCCCGAAAAAAGACAGGATCGGCAGATAAAGCAGCACGCTCCAGGATTGCGCAATCCAAGAAGCGGTCACTAGTTGTCCTACGTTGTGCATAAAACCGCCAGTGGCACTGATGCCGATAATGCTGACACGTTTGGGTCCTAAAGCCTTAACCAAAAGCATGCCAAAATAACTCAGCAAAGCACCGCTCATACTATAAAGAAAGGTTGAAATCGTGCCGCCTAACAGGGTTGTCAAAATCAACCGCAACCAGACCAGCAAAAAGCTGTCTTTTTTCGGCAGGGTAAACAGGGCGATGATGGTGATTAGATTTGCCAGTCCCAATTTTGCTCCCGGCGCAAAGGCGAAGGGGTATGGAATCATGTTTTCCACCAGACCGATGACTACTCCTTGTGCAACCAGCAAGGAGATAAAAATAAGTTTTTGCAAACGACTCATACTTGGTGACGATTTGCTCAATAGATCAGATCGTCAGCGTCACCTCCTGCGGCTTTGATTTCAATCACTAATTTATGAGGGAGACAAACGATGGTTTCCCCGTTTTCTGATGCCCAGCCTCGGCGAACACAGATTTGATCGCCGCAATTGGCATCTTTGATTCGAATCTGTTTGCCTTTGACTTCGATCAGATTGTAATCTCCATCGGCATCTTCATAGCGATACGTATAATTTTTTCCTTCTGTAAGGCGAAATGTTTTCTTTTCTACCCCGTCGATCCGTAGCACGGCTTCAGTCGTTGCACTGGGCTGTCGTTGATTGCCAAAAATCAGAAGGGGTGTAAATGAGGCGATGATCAAAAGGAGGATGATAATGATATCCCAAGGTTTCAAACGGCTGTTTTGAATAAATTCTTTTGCTTTCACAAGGCCGCTCCTTTCTACATTGACCTTCTTATTTTAGCATAGGTCAAAAGAAAGTCCTAGGTTCTTCAACCTAGGACACGTTATTGGTTTTATTTTTCTCCATATAAGGATCGCGGCGTTCCGTACCACCACTTGCCTAAGGTACGTTGCAACCATGGAATTACCCAACGGTCTAAACCGACTGCACGGCCTGAACCGTTCATCAAGGCAAAGGCTACTGGGATAAACCAGATATTAATCCAATAGAACATCCCTGACATACAGAAGGTAGCCACTAAAATGATTGTTGTTGCACTGGACAACCAAGTGAATAAACCAGCCATCAATGCTAATGCTAATGCAATTTCAAAGAAGACCATGAATTTTTGGAAGAACATTGCCACATCATTGTTCGGCATGATGAATTGCATGATTTTTGTGAACCAGCCTGGTGATTTTTCAATCACGACCATTGGATCTTCTCCATAGGCATAGCTCAAACCAAAGTGGGCAGCATGGGCTGCGGCTTCACCGCCACTTGCTGCTGCGCCAGAAGCAGCGTCAGCTGAACTTGAAACAGTAGCAGAAGCACCACCGACCGCATCAGCGACAGTAGAAGCAACGGTACTAGAACCGGTAGCGGAAGCACCACCGACTGCATCAGCACTGGAAGCAGTGGTTGCGGCAGCTTCTTTGGCATATTCCCACGTCCAAGGGAACACACTGTTGCCGGTGAACCATGAACCTTCACCAAACCAAGTGCTAGGTTTCAAAACTTCGCCGTTACCGACGATTTTTTTGAAGGCTTCAATGAACCAAACTAATCCGTAGAAAATTCGTAAAGGTACACTCCAAAGAACATTGCCGTAGCGAGAAGAATGTCCCCGTGCCACATTGCGGTCGTCTTTGATGTGGAAAAATTCGTGCATCAAGTATTGGAACATATAGTAACCGGAACGAATGTCAAAGAAATATTTCAAATTGACGATGTGTTTCATGATGATCGCCATAAAACCGCTCAAATGAATTTTACCGAATAATTCGGCAACGCCCCATTTTGATCCGACAGAAACCATAAAGCCTTGATAATTACTCTTGAATTTATGTTTTTCATTGTCGCCTTTTACTTGCGAAACAACATTGGCTGCGGCACAGTGTCCAGTTTGTTCTGCCGCTTGTACGATTTGTGGTGTTGGTGTATTTGGGTGTTCTTCATAATAAACCAAGTCACCGATGATGTAGATATTTTTGTCTTCATAGCCTTTTGCCTGCATGTATTCGTTGGCTACCAGGCGGTTACCGCGGGCAGCTTCCAAACCAAAATCGGCTGCGTCGGTGGTTCCTTTGACGCCGGCGGTCCAAATCAAGGTGTAGGTTGGGATCGTGGACCCATCTTTTAACTTGATATGGTCGTGGTCAACTTCCACGATTGGTGAGTTAAGTACCAATTCGACATTTTTTTTCTTCATAAAGCGTTCTGCTTTTGCCGCATCGTTACGGTTCAGCATATTTAAGATCGTCGGCATTGCTTCCACGACTTTCAACGTGAATTCGCTTGGATCTAATTTGTAGTCTGCTGCTAAGCGGTCTTTCCAATCAACTAGTTCGCCGATCATTTCGATTCCGGTAAAACCAGAACCGCAGACAACAAAGGTCAGCATCGCTTTGCGTTTGGCTGCATCAGGTTCCAATGCGGCTTTGGCAACGGTTGTTTCGATGTGTTCACGAATCCGAATCGAATCTTCAAAAGACCACAATGTGAAACCATGCTCTTTTACCCCAGGTGTTCCGAAATCGTTTGGTTCGCCACCCATACCAATTACTAAATAATCAAATGGATAAGCGCCTGTTTTTGTTTGAACAACTTTTTGTTCCTTGTCGATTCCCGTTACAGTGTCTGTAACCAGCTTCACGTTTTTCTTCCGTGAGAAGAGATGTTGCAAATCGTATTGGATCGCAGTTGGTTCAACACGTCCTCCTGCAACTTCGTGAAGCTCTGTCATCATCGTATGATAAGAATGCCGATCAATTAACGTAATTTCGACATCATTGTCTTTTTTCAGCTTTTTCGCCATAAATTTGGTAGCTGAAACCCCAGCATAACCAGCACCGACAACGACAATATTTTTCTTTGCCATTGGTAATCCGCTCCTTAAAAATAAATAAGATTTGATAATTATTACACAATCTATTACATTATATAGACATTTTTCCCATTTGTCTAACTCATTTCAGAAAAAAGGCCAGTATTTTCAAGCATTTCTGCTGAACATCAACTAGACCATTTTTCCTATAAAGAAAACGGTTGACTTATTATTTTTATAATTTAAAATAAAAGGTGTAGCACAACACAGGAATTTGTGAAAAAAAGTATAAAGGAAAAGGGGAACAAAAAATGAAGTCAAGAAAGTTTATGGCAGGGGTTACAGTATTAGCATTTTCTGCACTATTATTGGGGGCATGCGGTGCAGACAACGCAAGTGATGATTCTTCCGCATCATCAACGACATCACAAGCAGCAAGCTCAACGACTGAAGCATCATCTGCAACTGCTGAATCCGAAGCACCAAAAGTAATTGCCGGAGAAGCAATGCAAGATGGTACTTATACTCTGAAAGAAAAAAATGACAAAAACGGCTACCACGTAGAATTTTCTATTACTGTAGCAGACGGCAAAATTACTGAATCAAACTACGATAACGTAAACGCTGACGGCAAATCAAAGACAGAGGATGCCGAATACAATAAATCCATGAAAGAAAAAGCTGGGATTGCTCCAGAAGAATTTATTCCTAAATTCAACGAAGAATTAGTTGCAGCTCAAAGCCCATCTTCAATGGAAGTTGTTTCAGGCGCAACACATTCTTTTGATTCTTTCCAAAACTATGCGCAACAATTGATCCAAGCTGCACAAGCTGGTAAAACCGATGTGATCGAAATCGATAACGGTGCCGACTTGAAAGACGGTACGTACACATTGAAAGAAAAGAATGACAAAAATGGTTACCACGTAGAATTTGCCATTACTGTTGCCGGTGGTAAAGTAACTGAATCAAATTACGACAATGTGAATGCAGACGGCAAATCTAAAAAAGATGACGCAGAATACGAAGCAAACATGAAAGATAAAAGCGGCATCGGACCAAAAGAATATATCGAACAATTCAACAAAGACTTTGTAGCAGCAATGAACGAAGAAGAAGCATCACCAGCAAACATGGATGTAGTAACTGGGGCAACCCACAGCTTCCATTCTTTCGTTATCTACGCACAACAATTGTTGAACGCAGCTGAAAAAGGCGACACAGCAGTTATCGAAGTAGACAATTTTGTAACGGAATAAACCGTTGCTTGAAACGAGTCCCGGTCCTTGTGATTGGGCTCTTTTTTTTGCTGTTTCTTAGGAAACAATCAGTATTTTTCTCATTTTGAATGGAAAGCTTTCGCAACTATGAGGATTTTTTCACAGAATGAGGGAATATTTTGGCGAGAGACTTTTCAATTTCCTAAAAAGAAGCTATCATAAGGAAGTTAAAAACACAGAGTCGAAAAGGGGAAAGACATGAAGAAACAGCTTGGTTTATTTGCAGCCGTTTTGCTGATGCTGCTGGTGGTTTTAGGTGCCTGTGGCAAAAAAGAAGAACCGAAACTATTGGAAGAACCTTACTATCAGGAAAAATTTTTACTAGGAACTTATACACGTATCCGAATTTACGATGAAGGCAAAGAAGAGGCGTTGAAACCCGCTTTTGCTCGAATCAAAGAATTAGGAGATAAGATTACCATCAATCAAAAAGGCTCAGAGATTGACGAGTTGAATGCTCAGGCCGGAATCAAACCCGTTAAAGTTTCCAAAGATATTTATTACCTATTAAAGGAAGCCTACGATTATACGGAGGAAACAGATGAGGCCTTCAACATGGCGATTGGTGCTGTTACGCAATTGTGGCGAATCGGTTTTGATGATGCCCGCAAACCAGCCCAATCAGAAATCGATGAAGCCTTGAAACACATTGATTATCGAAAAATCCAATTTGATGATCAGAAACAAACGGTCTTTTTGGAAGAAAAAGGCGTGATCGTGGACCTTGGTGCGATCGCCAAAGGCTACATCACCGATGAGGTCGTTAAGGTGTTGGAAAAAAATGGCGTGACTTCGGCTATCGTGGACTTAGGTGGAAATGTGTTTGTTATGGGCCATAGCCCACGTGGGGACAACACTCCTTGGAATATCGGTATCCAAGATCCGAACCAAGCGCGAGGGTCAATTGTCGGCAGCATCAAAGAAAAAGATAAAACGGTCGTGACTTCCGGTATTTATGAACGCTATTTGGAAGTAGACGGCAAGACCTACCATCATATTTTCAACTCCAAAACCGGTTATCCCTATGACAATGATATTGCCGGGGTCTCCATCATTACCGACAAGTCGATTGACGGAGACGGGTTGTCAACCTCCGTCTTTGCGATGGGTGTAAAAAAAGGATTGGAATTCATCGAAGCAATGGAAGATGGAACCAATGCCGTGTTCATTACAAAAGACGATCAGGTATACGTGACCAAAGGCATCCAGAATAATTTTGTGTTAGACAAAGATTCGGGATACACCATGGGAAACCGTAGTGACTTGAAGTAGGAGGCGAAACAATGTCGCTAAAAGTATTTTTAGAGGTCGTTGAAATCAAAACCAAAATCGCCAGCGTATTTCCCTTTCTGATGGGGGTATTGTTCTCCATCAGTTATTTTCATGGGTTTCATTTTCTCAATACACTGCTCTTTTTTATCGGAATGCTGATTTTTGATTTGACGACCACTGCTATCAATAATTATATGGATTTTGAAAAAGCCAAATCAGAAGAATACAAGTACCAGCAAAATGTGATTGGACGGGAAAATGTCGCGCCTAAACTGGTACAGCGGATGATTTTAGGTATGTTGGTCTTCGTGCTGCTGATTGGGATTATTTTAACGATTCGTACCGGCTGGCTGTTGCTGGTCATGGGCTTTGTCTGCTGCTTTATCGGCGTCTTCTACACCTTTGGTCCGATTCCCTTATCGCGGATGCCGCTGGGGGAAGTTTTCAGTGGTGTAACGATGGGATTGGGCATTTTTGCAATGGTGGTCTACGTCAATACGGTCAGTCCGCAGGTTTTTTATCTTGATCTGCAACTAAAGGCGGGAACGTTTGCTTTGACCGGGAACTTTTGGCAAGTTGCCGCTTTGGTGTGGGCTTCTCTGCCATTGATCTTTACCATTGCCAATATCATGTTGGCAAACAATCTGCGGGATTTGGAAACAGACATCAAAAACCACCGCTACACGCTGGTTTACTATATCGGACGGGAACACGGTATTAAGTTGTTTTCTTTGCTGATGTTGAGCTGTTACGCCGTTTTAATTGTCGGCGTTTTCTTGCGAGTATTTGAATGGCCAGTTCTGATTGCGTTGGGAACCTTTCCCAAAGTGCGTCAGCATCTACGGGCACACCGAAAAGAGCTGCCCCAGCCCCACAGCTTTGTTTATTCTTTGAAAAATATGGTACTGTTCAACAGTGCGTATGCCATCGGACTTTTATTGACGATTCTTTGGCAACAGTTGAGCTAAATGAAAAGACCCCTATTTCGTGAAGATGACGAAATAGGGGGCTTTTTCAGTTTTAGTCAATTTTTTGCAGGCTGATCTCGCCGGAAGAAAGAACAAACTGTTTTTCTGGTGTGGAAACCACGAGTTCCCCCTGATCGGTGATGGCTTCGGCAACACCATGATAGGTGATGCCTTGTTGGGTGAAGGTCACATTTTTCCCAAGTACCAATGACTTTTCTCGATAAACCGCCAAATAATCAGTAGCGGGTAAGTGAGCAATCAGCTGGAAAAAGTTGCGCCAAATTTCATGGATCAGTTGATTTCGCAAAACAGCAGGTACCTCATTAGGAAATAACGAGCCGGCTTTTTCCTGTAATTCTTCGGGGAAATCTGCTTGCGGAATCGAAAAATTGATCCCCATGCCGATAATTACATGGGAGATTGTGCCGCTTTCAAAGTCGCTGATGGCTTCAGATAAAATACCGCAAACTTTCTTGCCCTCCAGATAGATATCGTTGACCCATTTAATTTGACTCTTTTTTTCTGTCAGCCGATCGATGGCTTGGCTGGCAGCAACGGCCGCTAGTAACGTGTACTGAGGCAATTCCGCAAATGCTTTGTTGGGACTAAGGAGCAGGCTCATGTAAATTTGACCGGTTGGGGCAAAAAAAGGACGACCAAAGCGACCGTGAGCACCGGTTTGGGTATCGGCGACAAATAAGCGGGGGGCCGCCTCTTTTTGCATGGCGGCCAGTTTTGCATCCTTCATGGTGGATTCCGAAGCACTCAAAATCTCGACAGCTAAAAAATCCAATTCCTCTTTTTTGATTTCCTCGGCAGCTAAAACATCTGAGGGCAAATAGCGATAGCCGCTGGCAGCATGTTCAAAGCGATAGCCTTCTTTTTCCAGTTCCCGAACAGCCTTCCAAATCGCTGTACGGGAAACCGCCAGCGATTGAGCCAGTTTTTCACCGGAAAGAATCTCGTCGCTTTGTTTTAATAGGTGCAGTAATTTTTTTTTGGTCGTCATTCAGTCCGCCTCGTCTGTCGTTTTTCTTTAGTGTACCAAATTATTTCTTCGTTGGCACTGACCGGATAAAAACGATAGAGAATTTTTTAAAAAAGGAGATAGCCGTTTGAAAATAATTTTCAGAAATTTTCTTGACAGAATAACTTTTCTATCATATAATAATTAATTGCAAAAACTATCTGACAAACAAGAAAGTAGAAACGAAATATTGTCCGTTTCGGCTTACATACACAAAGCAAAAGTAGAAGGTCCCACAAAAATGAACGTTCTATTTTTGGTTTTTTTTATGCCCAAAAGCCGCAAAAAATACTTTTTGTTACGAAAAATTAATATTTGTCATCTTTTTGTAACGAAAATCGGATAGCCTTTTTGAAAAGAATTTTAGAGGGGTGAAGAGCTTGGCTGGACACGTAGTAAAATACGGAAAGCATCGCGAACGTAGAAGCTTCGCACGAATCAGTGAAGTATTGGAATTACCGAATTTGATTGAAATTCAAACAGACTCTTACCAATGGTTCTTAGACGAAGGTTTGAGAGAAATGTTTGAAGACATCTTGCCAATTGACGACTTTAACGGCAATTTATCATTGGAATTTGTGGATTATGAACTGAAAGAACCAAAGTACACGGTGGAAGAAGCCCGCGCCCATGACGCGAACTACTCCGCACCATTGCATGTAACCCTGCGCTTGACCAACCGCGAAACCGGTGAAATCAAAGCTCAAGAAGTTTTCTTCGGTGATTTTCCATTAATGACGGAGCAAGGAACCTTCATTATCAACGGGGCAGAACGGGTTATCGTTTCCCAATTGGTCCGTTCACCAGGTGTTTATTTCCATGGCAAAGTCGATAAAAACGGTAAAGAAGGATTTGGCTCTACTGTCATCCCGAACCGCGGGGCTTGGTTGGAAATGGAAACCGACGCCAAAGACATCTCATATGTACGAATTGACCGTACCCGGAAAATTCCGTTGACCGTCTTAGTACGGGCACTAGGTTTTGGGTCTGATGATACAATTTTTGAGATTTTCGGCGAAAGCGAATCTTTACGAAACACGATTGAAAAAGATTTACACAAAAATGCCAGCGATTCTCGAACAGAAGAAGGCTTGAAGGATGTTTACGAACGGCTGCGTCCCGGCGAACCAAAAACCGCCGACAGCTCAAGAAACTTGCTGAATGCCCGCTTCTTTGATCCAAAACGGTATGACTTGGCAAATGTAGGTCGCTACAAAGTAAATAAAAAACTAGATTTACGTACCCGTTTATTGAATCTGACTTTAGCAGAAACGTTGGTTGATCCAGAAACCGGCGAAATCATCGTTGAAAAAGGAACCGTCTTGTCTCATCAAGTAATGGAAACATTAGGGGACTACTTAGTAAACGGCTTGAATTCAGTAACCTATTACCCATCAGAAGATGGCGTAGTGACGGATCCAATGACGGTTCAAGTTATTAAAGTCTTTTCACCAAAAGACCCTGAACGAGAAATCAATGTTATCGGTAACGGCTACCCAGATCCCGCAGTGAAAACTGTTCGTCCTGCTGATATTATTGCTTCTATGAGTTATTTCTTTAACTTGATGGAAAGCATCGGTAATGTGGACGACATCGATCACTTAGGTAATCGTCGAATCCGTTCCGTTGGGGAATTGCTGCAAAATCAATTCCGGATCGGTTTAGCGCGGATGGAACGTGTTGTTCGTGAACGGATGTCAATCCAAGATACGGAAACATTGACACCGCAACAATTGATTAATATTCGTCCAGTTGTCGCAAGTATCAAAGAATTCTTTGGTTCTTCCCAGTTGTCACAGTTCATGGATCAAACCAATCCACTTGGAGAATTGACCCACAAACGCCGCTTGTCTGCCTTAGGACCTGGTGGATTGACACGGGATCGTGCTGGATATGAAGTCCGAGACGTTCACTATTCCCACTATGGCCGGATGTGTCCGATTGAAACGCCTGAAGGACCAAACATCGGTTTGATTAACAGTTTGGCTTCTTATGCGAAAGTCAACAAATACGGCTTTATTGAAACACCATACCGTCGTGTAGATCGGGAAACTGGTCGTGTGACGGATCAAATCGATTATCTGACTGCTGATATCGAAGACCATTATGTGGTTGCCCAAGCAAACAGCTTGTTAAATGAAGATGGTTCGTTTGCAGAAAACGTCGTAATGGCTCGTGCAACCTCAGAAAACTTGGAAGTATCCATTGATAAAGTGGACTATATGGACGTTTCACCAAAACAGGTTGTTGCTGTCGCTACAGCATGTATTCCTTTCTTGGAAAACGATGACTCCAACCGTGCCTTGATGGGTGCCAACATGCAGCGTCAAGCAGTACCGTTGATCAATCCTAAATCACCTTGGGTCGGAACCGGAATGGAATACAAATCCGCCCATGACTCAGGTGCCGCTCTATTATGTAAACATGACGGAATCGTTGAATACGTCGATGCGTCAGAAATTCGCGTTCGCCGCGACAATGGTGCATTAGATGTTTACTCTGTAACAAAATTCCGCCGTTCCAACTCCGGAACCAGCTACAACCAACGTCCACTAGTCGCTCATGGCGAAAAAGTGGAAAAAGGCGATACTCTAGCTGACGGACCATCCATGGAAAATGGCGAAATGGCTCTTGGACAAAACGTTTTGGTAGCCTTCATGACTTGGGAAGGATACAACTACGAAGATGCCATCATCATGAGCCGTCGTTTAGTCAAAGATGATGTCTACACTTCTGTCCATATTGAAGAATATGAATCAGAAGCCCGTGACACTAAATTAGGACCTGAAGAAATCACTCGTGAAATCCCTAACGTTGGGGAAGATGCCCTGAAAGATCTTGATGAAATGGGGATCATCCGCATCGGTGCCGAAGTTCACGACGGCGATCTTTTAGTCGGAAAAGTAACACCAAAAGGGGTCACTGAATTGTCTGCAGAAGAACGTTTGCTGCATGCAATCTTCGGTGAAAAAGCCCGCGAAGTCCGTGATACTTCCCTACGCGTGCCTCATGGCGGCGGCGGAATCGTCCACGATGTTAAAATCTTTACCCGCGAAGCCGGCGATGAATTATCTCCTGGCGTGAACATGCTGGTTCGGGTATACATCGTGCAAAAACGGAAAATCCATGAAGGCGATAAAATGGCTGGACGTCACGGAAACAAAGGGGTTGTTTCCCGCATTATGCCGGAAGAAGACATGCCTTTCTTGCCAGACGGTACACCAGTTGATATCATGCTGAATCCATTAGGGGTTCCTTCACGGATGAACATTGGACAAGTATTGGAATTGCATTTAGGAATGGCTGCTCGTCAATTAGGTATTCATGTTGCGACACCAGTTTTCGATGGCGCATCGGATGATGATGTATGGGAAACCGTAAGAGAAGCTGGCATGGCCAGTGACGCAAAGACTGTTTTATATGATGGTCGGACCGGTGAACCATTTGACGGACGAATTTCTGTCGGTGTTATGTACATGATCAAATTGGCCCACATGGTTGATGACAAACTGCATGCCCGTTCGATTGGACCTTACTCGCTAGTTACCCAACAACCATTGGGTGGTAAAGCACAGTTTGGTGGACAACGTTTCGGGGAAATGGAAGTTTGGGCATTGGAAGCTTACGGTGCCGCTTATACGCTGCAAGAAATCTTGACTTACAAATCCGATGACGTGGTTGGTCGGGTGAAAACCTACGAAGCAATCGTCAAAGGGGAACCAATTCCAAAACCAGGCGTACCGGAATCCTTCCGCGTGTTGGTGAAAGAATTACAATCTCTAGGATTGGATATGCGGGTGCTGGATATCGATGATGCTGAAATCGAATTGCGGGACATGGATGATGACGATGATGATTTGATCACCGTTGACGCCTTGACAAAATTTGCTGAACAACAATCCGCAAAAGAATTAGAACAACAAGCTGCCGACAAAGCAAAGGCTGATAAAGCAGCGCTGGATCAAGAAATTGAAACAGCAGAGGATCTAAAAGACTAGAAGGAACTGACAAAATTTTTGCCAGCTCATAACGAACGTGCCACCCATCGTTTTTCCAGCGGAGCCATCCATGGAAAAACGATGATGCGCACGATGCTTGCCATGAAATGAAATGGAGGGAACCCCTTTTGATCGATGTAAATAAATTCGAAAGTATGCAAATAGGCTTGGCTTCTCCCGAAAAAATCAGAAGCTGGTCTTACGGGGAAGTAAAAAAACCTGAGACCATTAACTATCGTACGTTAAAACCTGAACGGGAAGGCCTATTCGACGAGCGTATTTTCGGTCCAACGAAAGACTGGGAATGTGCCTGCGGAAAATACAAACGGATTCGTTATAAAGGAATCGTTTGTGACCGTTGTGGCGTGGAAGTCACTCGTTCGAAAGTCCGTCGTGAACGGATGGGTCATATTGAATTAGCAGCACCAGTTTCACATATCTGGTACTTTAAAGGTATTCCTTCACGAATGGGTCTTGTTTTAGACATGAGCCCACGGGCGTTGGAAGAAATCATTTATTTTGCGTCGTATGTCGTGATTGAACCCGGCGATACGAACTTAGAGAAAAAACAACTATTGACTGAACGGGAATACCGTGAAAAACGGGACCAATACGGTCAAGGATTCAGTGCAGCAATGGGTGCTGAAGCAATCAAACAATTGTTGGATGCCGTTGATTTGGACGGAGAAGTTGCTGAACTGAAGGAAGAATTAAAAACTGCTTCAGGTCAAAAACGGACCCGTGCAATCCGTCGTTTGGATATTTTAGAAGCATTTCGGGCTTCCGGCAACAAACCAAGCTGGATGGTCATGGATGTTATTCCAGTTATTCCGCCAGATTTGCGTCCAATGGTGCAATTAGAAGGTGGACGGTTTGCCACTTCTGACTTGAATGATTTGTACCGTCGGGTAATCAACCGGAACAACCGTTTGAAACGTTTGTTAGACTTGAACGCTCCAAATATCATCGTACAAAATGAAAAACGGATGCTGCAAGAAGCGGTAGACGCGTTGATCGATAACGGTCGTCGTGGTCGTCCCGTGACTGGACCAGGTAATCGTCCGTTGAAATCTCTTTCTCATATGTTGAAAGGGAAACAAGGTCGTTTCCGTCAAAACTTACTAGGAAAACGGGTAGACTATTCTGGTCGTTCCGTTATCGTTGTTGGTCCGTTCTTAAAAATGTATCAATGTGGTCTGCCAAAAGAAATGGCGATCGAATTGTTCAAACCATTTGTTATGCGGGAATTGGTTTCTCGTGAACTTGCTTCAAACATTAAAAATGCCAAACGCAAGATTGAACGTCAAGAAGACGAAGTATGGGACGTTTTAGAAGATGTTATCAGAGAACATCCAGTTCTGTTGAACCGGGCACCTACGCTTCACAGACTTGGTATCCAAGCCTTTGAACCAGTCTTGGTTGAAGGTCGTGCGATCCGTTTGCACCCATTGGTATGTGAAGCCTACAATGCCGATTTCGATGGGGACCAAATGGCGGTTCACGTACCGTTGAACGAAGAAGCACAAGCAGAAGCACGGATGCTGATGCTGGCTGCGCAAAACATTTTGAATCCAAAAGATGGAAAACCCGTTGTTACACCTTCTCAAGATATGGTTCTAGGGAACTATTACTTGACGATGGAAGAAGACGGTCGTGAAGGGGAAGGCATGCTCTTCCGGGACATGGACGAAGCCGTGACTGCATGGCGCAATGGTTATGTCCATCTGCATTCTCGAATCGCTGTTGACCCAAGAACCTTGGGTGAAAAACCATTTACAGAAGAACAAAAAACACGCTTGATGGTAACGACTGTCGGTAAAGTCATCTTTAACTCGATTATGCCGCCGGAATTTCCTTACCTAAATGAACCAACTGATTTCAACTTGACGGTACAAACACCGGACAAATACTTTGTTGATGCTGGAACAGACATTCCTGCTTTTATCAAGGAACAAGAATTAGTTGGACCATTCAAGAAGAAAAATCTGGGAAATATCATCGCTGAAGTCTTCAAACGTTTCAAAGTAACTGAAACATCAATGATGCTTGACCGGATGAAAGATTTAGGATACAAACATTCTACCCATGCCGGGATTACTGTAGGGATTGCCGATATTATGGTTCTTGCTGAAAAGCATGATATTATCGATACTTCCCACAAACAAGTTGAAACCATCACGAAACAATTCCGTCGTGGATTGATTACAGATGATGAACGCTATGAACGGGTAATCGGTGTTTGGAATGCTGCCAAAGACGAAATTCAACAAAAATTGATGGAATCTTTGGATGCGAAAAACCCAATCTTCATGATGTCTGACTCTGGTGCCCGTGGGAATATCTCCAACTTTACTCAGCTTGCTGGGATGCGTGGATTGATGGCGGCTCCTAATGGTCAAATCATGGAATTGCCAATCATTTCTAACTTCCGTGAAGGACTTTCTGTCTTGGAAATGTTTATCTCTACTCACGGAGCTCGTAAAGGAATGACCGATACTGCGTTGAAAACTGCCGATTCCGGTTACTTGACTCGTCGTTTGGTTGACGTTGCCCAAGATGTAATTATTCGGGAAGAAGACTGTGGCACAGACCGCGGGTTGGATATCCGAGCAATTCGTGAAGGCAATGAAATCATCGAATCATTAGGCGAACGTCTAGTGGGTCGTTACACACGGAAATCAGTGATTCATCCAGAAACCGGTGAAGTTATTGTTGGCAATGATCAACTTATCACTGAAGATTTAGCAAAACAAATCGTGGAAGCTGGAATTGAAACTGTTTCAATTCGTTCCGTCTTCACATGTAATACTAAACATGGCGTATGTAAACATTGTTATGGTCGAAACTTGGCTACTGGGAATGAAGTCGAAGTTGGTGAAGCAGTCGGAACAATCGCTGCCCAATCAATCGGTGAACCAGGGACTCAGTTGACCATGCGTACCTTCCATACCGGCGGGGTTGCCGGGGACGATATCACACAAGGTCTGCCTCGTGTTCAAGAAATCTTTGAAGCACGTAATCCGAAAGGGCAAGCGGTGATCACTGAAGTTACTGGTGAAGTCATCGACATCTCTGAAGATGCGGCTACACGGAGCAAAGAGGTAACCATCAAAGGAACCACTGATACTCGTACCTACACAGTGCCTTATACAGCTCGTATGAAAGTTGCTGAAGGTGATTACATTCATCGTGGTGCTCCATTGACAGAAGGATCAATCGATCCAAAACAATTGCTGCAAGTTCGTGATGTTCTGTCTGTTGAAAACTATCTGTTGCGAGAAGTCCAACGTGTTTACCGGATGCAAGGGGTAGAAATCGGCGACAAGCATATCGAAGTAATGGTTCGTCAAATGTTGCGTAAAATCCGGGTAATGGACCCAGGTGATACAGATATCTTGCCAGGTACTTTGTTAGATATTGCGGACTTCAAAGACCGTAACTATCAAACCTTGATTGCCGGCGGTGTTCCTGCCACCTCTCGTCCAGTCTTGTTAGGAATCACAAAAGCTTCCTTGGAAACAAACAGCTTCTTATCTGCTGCTTCCTTCCAAGAAACGACCCGTGTCCTGACTGACGCTGCGATTCGCGGCAAGAAAGATCCACTGCTTGGCTTGAAGGAAAATGTTATCATCGGTAAGATCATCCCAGCCGGAACTGGTATGGCTCGCTACCGGAACATGGAACCAAAAGAAGTAGCTGTTGCAAGTGAAAATGTTTATAGTATTTCAGACATTGAAGCTCAAATGGCTGCGGAAGATGCCTTGCGTAATCAAGACTAAATAAGAAGCGTCGCTGATCGAAAGATCAACGGCGCTTTTTTTGTGGAGGAAAGAATTTCTGCAGATTAATGGAGTGGAATAGCTAAAAAGGGTAACGCAGAAAAATCACTAGCAAGCCTCCCAGCAGGCAGGGGACGAAGGGCAGCTCCTTTAGCGGACGTTTCAAAAGTGAGGAACAACTAAACAGCACTAAACCAAAGAGACTTGCTAAAAGCAACAAGAGACAAAAGTGATACAAAGGCAGCCACGGGCTCCAGGACAACAACAGTAACAGATCGCCACCGCCAAATTTTTGCGAGTAAAACAGCCAGATGAAGCCGCTGAGAAATAGACAATACCCTATCGTCAACCACTGAAAAGAAGTTTGCTGCCACTGAAAAAACCAGAGAATCAGCGTACAAGGATAAAAAAATTTTGGTTCCACGATTTGATAGAAAAGATCTGCCAATGCCAGCAAAAAGGTCGCCAGTAACCAGAAAAAACGTAGCCAGCTCAGAACACCTGCAGTCAAAGGAGAAAACAAAAAGAATACCCCGCAAAAAATCTCGGCACCAAAATACCAAAAGGACAGCTGGATGTGGCAGTGACGGCAACGAAACCGTAAAAATAAAATCGAAAGTAGTGGAATCAATTCATACCACAGTAAGGGAGTTCCGCATGCTTCACAGTGGGAGGCAGGAAAAATAGCGGAACGATTTGCAGGAATCCGTTGTGCCAGCAAACAGAAAAACGAACCGACACAACAGCCAATCCAAAAAAATAGAAAAATTCTCATCAAAAAAGAGACTCCTTTCCTTTACTACTAACAAGTACGCAAGAGCCAGCCCTTTGCTAGACAAAAAGAACTTTTTTCTTGATAATAGAGAAGAAAGGAGAGCAAAACGATGAAAAAAATTTGGCTGATATTTCCCATCCTTTGTTTTACGTTCCTGTTGAGCGGCTGTGCCCGCGCAATCCCAGAGAAAGAGGCCGCTGCTTTGTTGGTGGATCATCTCGTTTATCAAAAATCTGAAAAGAAATTTACTGAGAATTTCCAAGACGGCGAAGACCTAAGCAATGCCTTTCAAACGAATGAGCAAGCTTTTCAAAAAAGTTTTACGGAAGGGTTGTTGGCTGACAGCGAGATCCCTCAAGCCGAGGCAGAAGAAATCGCAGAACTATTGCTGAACCAAATGCAGAAAGAAGCCACCTACGAAATAAAAGAAATTGATGACAGTGATACGATTCGTCATGTGACTTATGGGGTAAAAGGCTTGGACTTCACGGGAATGATGGCAGCGACGTCTGAAAAATTAGTCACTGAATTATTGGCTGACGAAACCATTAGTAAAGACCAAGACAAAGTCGTCAGCGAAACCGTCCGCTTTTTAAAGGAAACGATTCCCCAAACCAAGGCAAAAACCAAAGCCATCAATGTGATGTTAGAAATGAAACCGGAAAAGGGCAAATGGCAGATTGTTGCCGGACAGACCGAACAACTGAATAACTTGTACTTGGCTTTCATTGCCGGTGTCTCCGACCAAGAAGCGTTATTGGCGGAAATGACCACCGTAATGGAGGAAACGGCAAAAGAAGTACAGGAACAATTAGATTAGATTGAAAAGGTTTCTCACTTAGTTCGCTTTGTTGTACTTTTTCTGTTATTCATACTATGATTTTAATGGAAACAATTGAAGGAGGAAGATAGATATGAAATTTGAACAAACAAAAGAAGTCTTGAACCAATTGGTCGCTGACCTGAGTCAAATGTCGATGGTCATTCATCAAACCCATTGGTACATGCGAGGACCTGGTTTCTTAACCCTACATCCAATGATGGATGATTTCATGGATGATGTGAACGATCAGTTAGACGAAATTTCTGAACGTTTGATTACCTTAGATGGTTCTCCTTATTCGACCTTAAAAGAAATGGCTGAACATACGAAGATCCCTGATGAAACAGGACGTTGGGATCGGACGATGGAAGAACGCTTAGCAACATTAGTGAAAGGCTATCGCTATTTGGCAGATCTTTACCAAAAAGGAATCGAAGTTTCCGGTGAAGAAGGCGACGATCCAACCCAAGATATCTTTATCGGTTTTAAAACGGCAATTGAAAAACGAATTTGGATGATCCAAGCACACCTTGGCAAAGCACCCGAAATCGACGCTTAAACAAAAAAATCCCGCCAGTCTGGTTACAGATTGACGGGATTTTTTTTAAGCGAATGTTTTTTTTGCTGCGGCAATTTGCGCCACTACTTGATCAAAGCCGGTGCCGCCCAGTGAATGACGGTTTTTGACCGCATTGTAGGAGGATAATTTATCATAGACGTCTTCTTCGATTACCGGGGTGATTGCTTGATAATCTTCCAACGAAATATCTTGTAGGTAGATGCCTTTGTGGATGCAATCCAAGACTAATTTTCCAACGATTTCATGGGCTTCACGAAACGGAATTCCTTTTCCTGCCAGATAGTCGGCTAATTCGGTCGCATTGGAGAAATCTTTTTCAGTAGATGCCAACATGTGGGCTTCGTTGACCTTCATGGTATGGATCATCCCTGCCATGATTTCCAGACTGGTCAAAATTGTTTCTGCCGTGTCAAACATGCCTTCCTTATCTTCTTGAAAATCTTTATTGTAGGCAAGAGGCAACCCTTTCATTACGGTCAAAAGACCAAACAGATTGCCGTAAACGCGGCCGGTTTTACCACGAATCAATTCTGCCATATCAGGATTTTTTTTCTGAGGCATGATGGAGCTGCCGGTAGAAAAGGTATCTGTCAACTCAACAAATTTAAATTCATGACTGCACCAAAGAATCAATTCTTCACAAAAACGGGACAGGTGCATCATCAAAAGGGAACCATTGCTTAAAAATTCCAGAATAAAATCTCGATCACTGACGGCGTCCAAGCTGTTGCTGTAATTAGTGGCAAAGCCCAACTCTTTTGCGGTAAATGTCCGATCGATAGGAAAAGTCGTGCCGGCTAAAGCAGCACTACCTAAGGGAAGCAGATCGACCCGTGCCAAGCTTTCCAGCATCCGTTGTTGGTCGCGGGTCAGCATGGAGTAATAGGCCATCAAATGGTGCCCGAAGGAAATCGGTTGTGCATGCTGCATGTGGGTATAACCTGGCATGATTGTATAAACATGTTCCTCTGCTTTTGCCACCAATACTTCACGAAATTGCTCGATTTTTTCCAAGACTTCATGAATCGTGTCTTTTAGATACAAGTGCATATCTGTTGCCACTTGATCATTTCGACTGCGGGCAGTGTGTAATTTGCCGGCAACTGCACCGATTTCCTGATGAAGATAAGATTCAATATTCAAATGGATGTCTTCATTTTCAATGGTGAAGGTCAATTCACCGTTGGCAAGTTTTTCCTGCAATGTTTCTAAACCGTCAATGATGATTTGTGCTTCCTCTTGAGCAATAATCCCGGTATGAGCCAACATTTTAACATGAGCCAAGCTGCCGGTGATATCTTGTTTTGCTAATTTTTGATCGAAGGGGATGGATGCGCCGAACGCGTCGATCCATGCTTCATTTTTGCCGTCGAAACGACCGCCCCATAATTTTGCCATTCTGCCACCTCATATGATTTTTATTTTCCTTAAAAACGGCAAAACAGAAGCTGCCGCAAATCACGGATGACTTCTGTTGCCAGGTAGAAACGTTCCTGTTTAGTTAATCAACGTTTCTTCTTTTAGTTTTGATTGTACTTCGGAATGAACTTTACTTGGCAGACCCCATAGCTTGATGAAGCCAACTGCGGCTGCTTGATCGAAGGTATCGGCAGAAGTATAAGTTGCTAATTCTTCGCTGTACAAGCTGTTTTCTGATTTCCGACCTTCAACGATCACATTACCTTTGAATAATTTGACCCGCACTACACCGTTAACGTATTGCTGTGTGTCTTTCAAAAAGGCGATTAACGCATCTGTCAATGGGTTGAACCACAAGCCATCATAAATGATTTGGCTCAATTGTTGTTCGATAACTGGTTTGAAATGAGCAACTTCCCGAACAAATGTTAGATCTTCCAATTCTTTGTGGGCTTTCATCAAAGTGATGGCCCCCGGACATTCATAAACTTCCCGAGATTTAATTCCCACCAAACGATTTTCCACGTGATCGATCCGACCAATGCCGTGTTTGCCGGCAATCAGATTTAATTCCATAATCAATTCGGCAAGGGTATAGGTTTCGCCATTTAAAGCAACCGGCACACCTTGTTCGAAGGTGATTTCTAAAATATCCGGAACATCTGGTGTATCTTCTAATTCAGCGGTTAATTCATACGCTCCTTTTGGCGGCGTTGCCCAAGGATTTTCCAAGATGCCGCATTCGCAAGCCCGACCCCAAATGTTTTGGTCGATAGAATAAGGATTATCCAAATTTGCAGGAATCGGCACGCCTTTTGCTTCCGCATAGGCGATTTCTTCTTCCCGAGACCAATGCCATTCACGTACAGGTGCAATTACTTTCAATTCAGGTGCCAATGCATTGATGGCTACTTCAAAACGAACTTGGTCGTTTCCTTTACCGGTACAACCGTGGGCAACAGTAGTAGCGCCTGTCGTATGTGCTAATTCGACTAATTTTTTTGCAATCAGTGGACGAGAAAGTGCTGAAACCAAGGGATAGGATTGTTCATAGAAGGTGTGTCCTTGCAGAGCAATCAAAGCATATTCCTGTGCAAATTTTTCTTTCGCATCGATAGCATAAGAGGCAACTGCACCGACTTGCAGTGCTTTTTCTTTAATAAATTCAGTATCCTTGCCTTCGCCGATGTCTAAGCAGCAAGCCACTACATCGTAGCCTTCATCTGTTAACCATTTAATTGAAACAGAGGTATCAAGTCCTCCAGAGTATGCCAAAATCACTTTTTCTTTCATTCTTAATCGCCCTTTCTGCGTGTAAATCAAGTTGATGACAATATAGTAACAAAATGAAAATGAAAAATCAACTGTTTTTTAAATAAATATACAAAAAAATGTAGAAATTAGCTATAATATACAAAATATAGCGATATATACAATAAAATTGCATGATTTTGATTAAGAAAGTTTAAAGGGGTTTGAAAATATTTCTGAAAACTATCAATTTATTATAGAAGAAAAAAGAAATACGAAAAATTTAGTGGAGAGAAACTGGATAAAATCCAAAAACGCGGAGAAATCCGTTGACTTTACCGCGTGTAGAAGGTATTATGTTAAATGGTATTGTTTGCCCCACAAGAGCCCCGGAAACTCACGTGTTTGTCAAACATTCGAAATTGAAATTGGAGGAAAAAATCTTGCGTACAACATATATGGCCAAACCAGGCGAAGTAGAACGTAAATGGTATGTAGTAGACGCAACGGATATTCCGTTGGGACGTCTTTCAGCTGTTGTAGCTTCTGTGCTACGCGGCAAAAATAAACCAACTTTCACACCTCATGTGGATACTGGTGATTTCGTGATCGTTATCAATGCAGATCAAATTAAATTAACAGGTAACAAAGCAAGCGATAAAATTTATTACCGCCACTCAAATTTCCCTGGAGGCTTGAAATCAGTCTCTGCCGGTGAATTACGTGCGAAGAATTCTCGTCGTTTGATCGAAACTTCTGTTAAAGGCATGCTTCCTAAAAATACTTTAGGTCGTCAACAAGGAATGAAGCTACATGTCTATGGTGGCGCTGAACATCCACATGCTGCACAACAACCAGAAGTCTTGGATATCACAAACTTAATCTAATAGGAGGGAATTTCATTGGCACAAGCTCAATATATCGGCACTGGCCGTCGTAAAAATGCAGTTGCTCGTGTACGTCTAGTACCTGGCGCTGGTAAAATTACTGTAAACAACAAAGATGTTGAAGAATACATCCCACACGCTGACTTGCGTGAAGTTATCAACCAACCATTTGGCGTTACTGAAACAAAAGGCGCTTATGATGTGTTTGTAAACGTAAATGGCGGAGGATACGCAGGACAATCCGGCGCTATCCGTCACGGCATCGCCCGTGCATTACTACAAGTAGACCCAGACTTCCGTTTAGCTCTTAAACGCGCTGGCTTGCTTACTCGTGACGCACGTATGGTCGAACGTAAAAAACCAGGTCTTAAGAAAGCACGTAAAGCTTCTCAATTCTCTAAGCGTTAATATCCTTTATATATCAACGTTTCAGGCACTTTCCAATTTTTGGGAAGTGTCTTTTTTTGTACGCTTAGGTACGAAAAAATGTACGAGATTTTGAATTGGCTGTTTTTAAGACCTAGGTCAGATACTATTTAATCGTTCTTTTTATCTTGTTTGATTGTTATTTTAATCTGTTATTTATTTCGCTTGCCGGGCTTCATCTAGACGTTTCTCGAATTTTTCATAAGTGGAAAGATCGACAACATTTGGAGTATTAACATATATTTCTGTCGTTTTGATATCCGAGTGGGTTAAGGCTTGAGAAATTTGCGCCATTGTTGCACCACCTTCACGAGCCAACGTACTAAACGTATGACGCAGCTTGTGTGGATTTGTCTGGGTTAGTTCCTCATGTCTTCGGCGAATGGATTTTAACCGATAATTTAAGTAATCCACATGAACCGGAATATTTACTTCGCCACTTCGATTGGCATAAGTGAAAAGAAATTGCTCCTTAGTCTGTTTAATCCCAAGTTGTAACAGTTCTTCCTTTTGCTTTTGCTTCCATTCTTTCAATAGTTTAATAAGGAATGTCGGAATCTTGAACTTCGTGGCTTTTCGACCTTTTGTGGATTTTAAATTACCAAATTTATCCTTACTTTGAATCAAACTGACATAACCATTTTCAAAATCAATATGCTTCCACTGAAGGGCATAGGATTCGCTCTTGCGGTCACCTAGGTTCAACGTTAGCATCAAGAGAACATAGTCTTGCATGATTAGTAAACCTTTGCTGTAATCCTCATTGACTGCGTCTAACCAAGCAATCAATTCTTCGGCTGTCAGTGCTTCACCGTTTAGCTGACGCTCCGCCTTTAGTTGTTGTTTCTTGGGATCACCCACGTACCGAATCACTTTTTCAATCCGATTGTATTCGATATACTCTAATAGCTCCGCAATATCAAAAATCTGATTGACGTAACTTTTGATGATTTTGATATTGGCGTAAGTTTGGGATTTTTTCATCAAAGCGCGAAGCACAAAGTCTTTATTGTCGTTTAAGAACTTGATGGAATATTCACCAAACATCGGTAGAATATGAAGACGGAAGACATCTTTCGTATTGCTAACGGTTGTGGCAGTTGGTATTTGCCTAGATCGTCCAGTAGAACCAGCAATATACATATCCAACCAAACTGTCTCATAAAACTCTTTGAATTTGATATGACCGCTTAATTCAAATGAACGAGCACTCTTTTCATTAAGCACACGTTGAATTTTTTGAGACAGGTCTTTTTCAGCCTGTTCCGCTTCTTTTTTCGTCCTAAATGTTTTGCGGTAGCGCTCGGTAGTGACACCGAGAATTTGTCGCACCTCCTTGGGGTAAAACACCTCCAATTTGTAGTGGTTGTTTTTCAGTTTAGTAATTGCCATGTTATTTCCTACTTTCTTATACGCAAACCAGAACGTAGGAATGACTACGTTCTGATTATAAACCGCTTCTAGCGAGTATAGCAATGGAGCCATTCGTCTATAGCTTGCCGATCAAACCGCACAACACCTTGAATCGTAATTTTTGGCAGGCCTTGTTCGACCCATTTGTCCAAAGTGTTGTTCGCAATATGGAGATACTGGCAAGTTTCTTTCTTGGTTAAATAGCGTTTGTCAATCGCAGTATCTTGTCGTACTTGATTCACATTGTTTAGAAGAAGTGTGTACACACTATTTCCTAGCTGTTTCATCTGCTCATCGTTCAGTAAAAATTGAACTTCGTGCATAGGCAACCTCCTTTCTCTAGTAAGAATCTTCATTTTCCAATTCCAGTATTTTTTGTTCGATAAAGGTCTGATCTGTTTCCGTGAATTTTTCTTTTCCTGTGGCTAGTAATTCTCTCAAATAAACTTCTGCTTGTTCTGGGCCATAGGCTTGTAGAAAAGCTTCGTAAATCATGGCGAGCGATTTCGAAGTGGCATTTTCTAACCAAGCTTTCTTCTTGGAAAAGGTTGGTTTTTCACGAATTACACGTAAGGGGATTTTGGGCATGTCCCCCACAAATTTATCCCACCATTTCATGTTCGGCCAACGAGCTTTGTTATGATAGTTGACGGGGCCTTTGGGTTTGGTCTTGAAGCTGTAGTGGGAAGCTAAAATGCCACGAATTACCGTATTGAGTGGTATTCCTTTCGCAAGCTTTTCTACGGCTTGCCGAGCTTTCTGATCGGTTAATTCCAGCTCCCAGCGAACCCACTCGTTGACTTGGGCAATTTCCCCCGTTTTATCGCGGATTTCTTGCTTTTTGTCATAAATCCGCAGTAGTTGCGGCTGAGCGCCAATATAAAGCGTATGGCCAGTTAGAATGCCTTTCTGTAGTTGCCCACTGTTTACTTCCCGAAAGTGGCGACTTTGAGAGCTGAGTTGGCCGTTCTTCACGTATTTTTGCAAGGTAGACACAGGAGGAGAGGAGCCGTCAAATAAATCCATTGCCAAGTCGGCACGAGTAATGGTTCCTTTGGCTTTTAGAATGGTGGCTAAGAATTTCTGCCAATGCCACCCCTCCACGCTAGACATATATTCTTCATATTGGCGACACCCTTGACCCGATAAGTTTACTAACAGATTATTGTGGTGATCACTCTGGTGAATGATAATATCTGCAAAGGAATAGTGAGAATCGTAAGTGGGAAAAGGACTCCCTTTCTTTTCCGAAGTGAAGTCAGAAAGGGCAATTCCCAATAAGTCCGCAACTTTTTCCATTGAAGAATCTGGTAATGAAAAACGTAGAAAATCGATTAGACATTCGTTACTTTGCCGGTGTGTTTGGTTCATTCACTTCTCCTAGTTGATAGGAGGTGGCACTGATTTTCAATGCTGCAAATTGCCAGGTATCAATCATTGGTTGACCTTCTCCCACAAATGATTTTTTCTGAATTTTTCGGGGATAGACATTTAAACCAGTAAAACGAATGGGAATCAACTCGCCGTCTTCATAGTTATCTAAAATGGGCAGTTCTTCTTGATGCTCGACCACAATGGTGATAGGGGAGCCGAGTTCTGTTCCGCCGTTATTCAGAACCAGTTCGACAAAAGCCCGATCATAGACTTTGAAGGTGAGGATCATTAGCCCGGTCTCTACACGTTCGCCAACATGATTCTGTTCACGTTCCATGCGCATTTGAATATCACTTTTGGCTACAACAAAACGTTGCGGGAGTTTGAATTGTTTGAGATCGAAACGTAGGCTGGCTAGATTGACAGTTTCTGAATCGTTTAGTGAGATGCTGGTTCCTTTTTGGATCATTAATTTATTTGACATGTGTATTTCTCCTTTGATTTTGAATTTAGTCTTTGTTTTAATTGGTTGAAACAAAGTAGAGTGGGTGCACGAATCAGTTGCATAAAATTTCCTCCTTTCACTAACAAGAACAATTTGGAACTCCCTATTTTCCAAAAAATGTGGAATTTCTCATAATTTTCTTTATGGATGATTTCCCTTCCATTACTACTACAATCTGAGTAGGGTAATTTTTCGAAACAACAGACAATTGAATTGACTTGTAAGAGATTCTTAAACTATTTGCTTCTTAATCGCCTCATTTCGAAAAAGTTTCTTTTTTGAGAAAACACAAAAAAGACGTGTAAACGAACTCGGCTCTGCCGCTGGCAGCCGGTCCGTTCACACGTCTTTTGCTTTTCTATTTAGCTAATTTTGACAAAAATCGAATCTTTGAAGAATGCTCATGAGGCCTTTTGTAGCAACCTTCAGAGAGATTTCTAATGAGTTCGGTACCCCCGTGTTACCACCGGGCATAAAGATTTTCTTCTGCCAATCGATCAATCTTACGAATAGTAAACGTTTTTCTCGTATAGGCAAAAAGAACCAACTTCATCATTGCACCCAAATCATATTCTCTTGGTCTTCCAAAAAGGTAAGGTTGTTTGATTTGAAGAGATGCCACTAACTCGTTGATAAAAAGGGCTACGTGATTTTCTTTTGGCTCGAATGAGGTACTGATGTCCAATGTAAGTTGATTCATGTTATAATTAGGATACATTTGTTTAGTCCTTTCAGGATTAAAGTGGAAGTATGGGTGGCTACCTATACTTCTTTTATTTTACCCAAAAAAAGCCCGTGAAATGAACGGAATTTCGTCATTTCATGGGCTTTTGTAAGGGACTTTTTTCACAGCCCCTACTGATTAAAAAAACGGATTGAACTTGAAAAAAAGAGTTAGATTTTTTGAACAATATTAGTAACGCTCACATTAGACTTCAGTAATCTTTTCAAGTTTTCTAGGAGCAATATTTGTTGCTACTCTTTACTTTCGAAAAGAATCTCTAAATAAATTTCATCGATTTACACAACTTCTTCAGACCAAAGAGTCTATGACGTACTTTATCACCTACAATAAAGCCATTTTGCTCTGTATCTCCAGTCGATTTTCTTATGTTACGAGGTAGTGGTTGCTGTCGTCATGTGTGAAACCTTCAGAATCAATCAAGAGCAAGTACATTTCAGTCCAAATGAAAGATATGTAGGATAACCGACATTCCTCTTCGGCTTCATTGTCGTTGCAATTCAAGCCGCTAGCCATATTCAAAGTAGACTTAGGGTAAAGATGGCGAAGGAACAAAACAAGTTTCGTTTTTAACGGCTTTTTATCCACTCTGATTGTAACAAGAGGTCATTCGTGCCCTAGGAGAAAATAGGAACCTAGCTTCAATTTCGATTCCTGAAAAGAGACTTACATATTTTCTAGTCTTGATTGAGCGGTTCAAACTATGATATTAAGTGGTATAATTTTTGGTTAGATTGAAGCAGTCAACTGATACTGATCAGTTAAGTATTGGTAAAAAAATTCTTTTACCAATCAAAAAAACCTCGACTATTAGCCGAGGCTATGACTTTTTATGTCATTGGGGAAGAACTTACAATACAGTTTAATTACTCGTCCTACGACTGAAGAAGAATGACACCACGGCAACGAGAATCACCGCTCCGATAATCGATGGTACCAATGCCATCCCGGCTAATGACGGTCCCCAAGAACCAAAGAGTGATTGTCCGATAGCGGAACCGACTAAACCGGCCACGATATTCGCAATCCAGCCCATCCCTTTTCCAGTGATGGCACCTGCCACCGCTCCGATAATCGCTCCGACAATTAATGACCAAATAAGACCCATAATAAATTCCTCCTCTATTAATTAGATTGCTTCTTTCCTAGCTTCACGACAACTTGTTCGTTTTTTCCTGTTTGCGATAGTCATCGTGTATTTCTTTGACCTTCAGCAACACCGGCAGCAAAGTCGCCACCAACGAGACAATCATCATGACTTTTCCTTGCTTTTTCATGTGCTTTCAAGTCCTTTCTATAAGTTGATTGCTTCGCCACCGGTTACCCCGTAAATTTGGGCGGTTACGTAGCTTGCTTCGTTGGAGGCTAAGAAAACATAGACTGGCGCTAATTCTACCGGCTGTCCTGCCCGCTCCATTAAAGAGTCTTGCCCGAAGACCGGTAATTTTTCTTCCGGTTGGCCTTCGTCTAGTTGCAAGGCTGTCCAAATCGGTCCCGGTGCGACACCGTTGACCCGAATGCCTTTTTTGCTCAACTGTTTGGCTAATCCCACCGTGAAGCTGGCAATCGCGGCCTTCGTTACCGCGTAGTCCAAGAGATGACCACTTGGACTGAACGCTTGCACCGAGGTGGTCGTGATAATGCTGGACCCTGCCGGCAAGTGTGGTAAGGCGGCTTTCACCGTGGCAAACATGGAAATAATATTCACATCAAAAGTATCCCGGACTTGCTCCATGGTCAACTCTGCTAAAGAAGGCTGAGTAATCTGTTGCGCCGCGTTTAACACCAGCGTGTCTAATCCGCCTAGTTCTTTCATTGCTTGAGCCACCATTTTTTCAGGTGCCGCAGCGTCGCGCAAGTCAAATGGTAGTAAGACGGCTTTGCGCCCCGCTTCTTCCACATACTTGGCCACTTGCTTGGCATCCGGTTCTTCTCCCGGATAAAACTGCAAAGCAATATCGGCGCCTTCTCGCGCATACGCAATCGCCGCCGCTCGGCCAATCCCCGAATCGCCCCCGGTAATCAAAACCCGACGATTAAGTAAGCGCTCATGACCAACATAGCTCTCTTCCCCACAGTCCGGCACAGGTTTCATCTTCTTCTGTAGGGGCGGGGTTTCTTGATCCTGTTTCGGAAATTCTGATTCATAATATAACTCCCGTGGATCCTTTAACACTGGATCTGTCATATCCTCACTCCTAACATAATGTCGATGTTACAATTCTATGTTAATATAAATTTCATTTTTTGAAAAGAATTACGCCTTTTTATGCAAAAACAGCACATCATTTGACGAAAAAAAGCAAATGCTCTATTCTGAGATTCGAGGATGAAATGTTGTTATTTACTAAAAGTAAGCGTTTTCTTATCGTTACTTATTTTATTTATTGCTTGTGGTCCATTGGTTAGAAATATTATAGGGGGATTAAGATGATTTCAACTTTTAAGATAACAGATTCTGGCATAGAAAAAGCGACCCAAGACGTAAGTAACTGGATTGTCTTGCAAAAAGCCACCAAAGTCGAACTCACCGAAATCGTGGAGAAATACGAATTGCCAAAAGACATCTTTCTCGGCGGTGACGATGCAGAAGAAATCAACCACTATGAAAAAATGAATAACGACCGCCTAGGGGAGTTGACGATTCTTTCTTTAATGAACCTAAGCGACAATCGCGAGCTCCCCATTGAAAAACGCTTAGAACCGTTAATCTTGATTTTTGCTAAAGAAATGACCTTGACTTTTGTGGGAGATAATTCAGATTTTCTGACTTCTTTTTTGACCCGTTCCGCTCATAAAGTCACGAATAAAGAGCAACTCTGCGCCTATATCATCAAACGAGCCTATGCGCATTTTCTAAAGGAATTAAAAACCATCAAAAAAATCATCGATGAGCTAGACGCAGCGGCTCGCATCACTACGAAAAACGAAGAACTCTTTCGCTTGGCAGACACGCAGCGGGATGTCGTGTATCTGGACAACACGCTGCAAGGCCAAAAAGAAACCTTGAATTACCTCTGGGAAGAAACCGATTTCGCCCAGCAACTAGGCGACGAAAATCTCGTGTACAACATCCGCTTGCGCCAAGCCCATGCAGAGGAACGAATCCTGATTTATCGTGATTTGCTTGAGACCATCGGCGGGTTGTTTTCCGATATGATGAGCAATCATTTAAACCACTTGATGAAATTCTTGGACTCCGCTACTTTAGTCGTCTCCATACCTGCTCTCGTTGCCGGCATCTGGGGCATGAATACCGGGGGACTCCCAGGCAAAGAGACAAAAAACGGCTTTTTCTTCGTGATGATCCTCGCGGTCATTGTCAGTATCTTGACCACCATTTATTTAAAACGCAAAGACTTTACCAAATAAATCACCAAACAAGTCACTGACAAAAAAGAGGTGAGGATTCGTGAAAGAAAGTGGGCGCACAAAAAATAAGCAAACCGCGGTTACACCTAGGGCTTCTCCTAGGTTTTGACTAGCACAAGTGCTGATTTTTTACAAAAGGAGGAATCCAGATGAAGAAATTTCTAAAAATTGCGGCGGTCATTTTGGGCATTCCCTTACTATATGTGTTAATGGCCCGCAAGCAAAACCAACAAAAAACTGGTAGCTAGGGCTAGTCGCCTTCACTCTCAGTTTGTGAAAGGAGGTGCACTATGAATCGTGGGCTTAAAGCACTCGGAATCGTTCTTTCGTTACTGTTGATGTCGGTTTTACTCATGGTAATGCTCGTTACTTCATCTAGTGTTGCGTTACCTTTTCCGCTTTTCAACCGGAATCGCCTCTTGTTCAACACTTTCACCAACCAGCTTTTGCAACAATATCTTTTCTGGGTGGCGCTCGTCTTTTTCATCGCGCTTTTACTCTTGATTTTCTTCTTTCTCTTTTATCCCCGGGTTAAGCAGACCTTTGTGCTCAATAACGACAAAGGCCAACTCTCGTTGGATAAAAAGGCCATCGAAGGTTTCGTCCGCTCCAAGCTAATAGGTGTCGGTTTTGTGGGCAATCCCAAAGTGCGGGTACACGCCACCAAACGTAAAATCAACGTCAATGTGAAGGGCCAATTGACCAGAACTTCTGCTCATATCGGCAAAACTGAATTATTAATGGAAGAAATCAGAAGCGAACTCCAAGAAATACTCGGTACCACCGAGCAAGTCAAAGTCAATGTGGCGTACACGGAATTTGAGCAAGAAGATTGGCGTGCCACGAGTCATTCCAGAGTCATTTAAGGAGGGAGTACCATGAAATACTTGTTTTACCAATACAAACTCCCCATTGTCTGTGGGAGCATCGGCTTAGTTCTCGCCATCTTACTTGTCACAATCGGTTTTTTCAAGACGCTTTTGATTCTTTTACTGACCCTGTTAGGCATTTATTTGGGCTTTTACTTGGAACAAAATGAACGTTTAACCCAGCTGTTTCAACGAAATAAGCGCTACTAAACTTCGGGGCAATCATCCCCACAAACTAACTAGGAGGAATAAAAATGGTAGACAAACACAAAATGAATCGTCCTGACGACAAACTGGCAACACCGGGAGCGGTCCCTCCCCCTGCTGAAGGGATTAACGACTACGAACAAGAAGTACATGAAACAGTAAAACAATTCGAAAAAAACCGGCAACCCGCCCATGAAACCCATCCAGGCGTGAAAAAAGACGGGCCTACTTCCGACTCCGGTGACATTCGTGGCGAGTTGACCTATGACGACAAAGTTATCCAAAAAATCGTCGGCACCGCCGTGGATCAAATCGATGGCTTGTTAACCGTGGATGGCGGCTTTTTCTCGAACATTGCCGAAAAATTAGTCAATACGGACAATGTGACTTCCGGCATCGAAACCGAAGTGGGCAAAGAACAAGTTGCCGTGGACATGGACGTGGTCATCGAATACGGCCGGGATATCCCCGAGATTGCCAATCAGATTAAACAAGTGATTCATGACGAAGTGAACAACATGACCCACTTAGATGTTATCGAAGTCAATGTGCATGTGGTCGACATCAAAACCAAAAATGAATACGAAGCCGACAGCGAGACCGTGCAAGACAAAGTAACCAGTGCCGCGAAAACCACCGGCCGCTTTGCCGCAAAACAGACGGATAAAGCCAAACAAGTGGTCAATCGGGGAACCAACAAAGCCCAAGAAAAAATCGATAAAAATAATGAACCTAGGGTCTATTAAGTAAAGACAATGGTCGAATGAAACGCTCCATACGTTCTTCAATAGAATTCACTTTTTCAGAATCTTACTACGTAAAACCAGCCAGCAATCGTTTTAATAGATTGTAAATAAGCTTATGAGAAGTTCCTAAACCTGCTACTGATAAGAAATCTGGATTAAAGAAGAAAGCAAGGATGTAACTCTACTTGTGCCTGACAGTTATCACAGATTGATGCAAGAAACCTAAAGGGGATTAGTATAACGATTATTTGATACATTGATCAATGGGACCATTATCAGCGGTGTGATTACCGGAGAAGTAATGGGATGACTTGCCAGTATCGTAGCTGGCTTAGTCGACTCTGTTCTCGGGCAGTTGATTTTTAGTTCTTGTGGCCAGCCTCTAGCAGGTATCAAGCTGGCACCATCGATGCGTTTCTACGCGTGGATGAAGTAGCTTTAGCGATAAAAAACTCCTTTCGATGGACTAGTGAGTGGCTACCAACCGCTCATCGTATGGAAAGGAGTTTTTTTATGTCAAATGACGATAAAAGTTTAGCACATACTCGTTGGAATTGTAAGTATCACATTGTCTTTACACCAAAGTATAGACGGAAAGTCATTTATGGATAATTACGAAAAGACATTGAAAAAATACTAGGGAAGTTATGTGAAATGAAAGATATGGAAATCATCGAAGCACATGCAATGCCAGACCATATTCATATGCTAGTTCGGGTCCCTCCTAAAATGAGTATATCCAGTTTCATGGGATATCTGAAAGGTCGGAGTGCCATGCTAACCCATGAACAATATGCAAATCTCAAGTACAAATATGGAAACAAATCTTTATGATCAAAGGGATACTATGTGAGCACAGTAGGATTGAATCCAAAGACAATTGAGAAATATATTCGTGAACAAGAAGCGGATAATCGTATTCGGGATAGTATAAGTAAAAGAGAGTACGTAGACCCATTTAAAAAGTGAAGAGAAGTAAATGAGCGAAGGTGAGCGAGTGGCAGTCTGTTAAAAAGCCCTTTTAAGGGGCCACGAGTGTTGCCCCCTTCTAGGGGTATTAAAAATCCATCCGTTTTCACGGGTGGATGAGTTACTCTAGCGTAAATTGATTACAAAACAGATGCTTGTATAACATTTTTTAAATGTTTATTGTGTTCCTCTGACCTGTAATTCCACCTATCCAATTAAGTGATATTCAGATTCCACTTGAACCATCCCAATTAGTAATTGTGATGGTAAGAGCAGCACCAGTAGCTATTGTAATAGCACCAAATAGGATCGCAACAGCAACACTTCCAGCGTCCTTAGCCCACTTTGCTGTACTAGAGCTTAAATAAATCTTAAAGCCAGATACACTAAATGTGATACGATTACTACCTGCTCTAAGCATATCTTCTCTCAAAAGAAAGTTAATATCATCTTGTGATAACGTGTTATAACCTTGTGGATCATTCTCTTTGATGTAATTCAAAATATCGGAATTATTAAAGTACACTTCTCCCGTGGTGGGTAAAGCTTGATTTGTCATGTCATGCAGAGATAGAGATGAAGAGTCAGCTTTGACAGTATTATTGATTTCGCTAGCATATACACTTGTACCTGTACTGACGAATAATCCTAAAGCTACTACAGAGGTCATTCCTAAACAAATAAAGTTAGACTTATTCAACACTTGTACTTTCATTTTTCTTCCAACTTTCTATAATTTGTTTGGAACAACTTGGGGTTTTAACCAGGTTGATCACATCGATATGAAACAACAATAATTCAAAAAATGTAAATGTATAAAAAATAGAAGGTTAATTATTGCCATCTTCGTTAGTACTGAGGAAAATATAGCATCGATATGGGATATTAAATTATGATAAAAGGTATTTCGCCATAAATTGTGTATTCTTGAAATATAGGCAGTTAAAATAATCTATAATGGACGAGTAAAAGTCATTAAGTGGAAATAATTGTTCAATACTAGCTACTATGATATTGAGATTTAGTCTACTTTAAAGAATATTATCAAAAGAATTACAATATATAAAAGCAGCATAATTATCATATTTTTGCGAATTATCATGTTATATGATAAAGTTTGATTCAAATAGACGGAAATATAATACGGTTCAGATAAAAAGAAACAAACAAAAAGCACACTCTTAATTGACTGTGCTTTTTATTTGCTTAAAAGAATGTTGAAATAAGTGTTAAAATAGCTAAACCACCTTGGGTTAGAATAATTTTTTTATCACTTGTAATACTGCCATATAATGCCACTAAAATAATATAAATTAATAGTAATCTACTAATTTCGATTGGATTACTTGAAAGAAAAACACTATATAATAACCCAACACCAATCAAACCATTATAAATACCCTGATTTTTAAAAAGTGTGTTTAAAGCTTTGCTTTTTAACTCTTCTTTTGTCATGTTAAATACTCCACTTGTAGCGTCTGAAGTTGTAGCAAATGTTTCTAAATATAGGATATAGAAAAATTCCAAAGCTACTAAAACAATCAATACTGTTGATAATATTGACATTCTTTCTCCTTTCTTAACTATTTATTTTGATTACTATCCAACTATACGTTATTTTAAGTGAGTTGTAAAATATCTTGTAACCACCAATTTAATCTAAGGGATTGAACTTATCCAAGCTAGCTCGTATTTCTTCTTCTAATCCGATGTATCGGATAGTCACTGCTTGACTAGAATGATTCAAAATTTTCATCAATGTGGGAATATCCCTGAATTGTCGATAATACTTATATCCGAATGTTTTTCTCATGGTATGTGTGATGTCAGGATGATTTCATGGACACGATTTGGTAGAATCTAACTACTAAGAAAAGGACGTGTCCACGATGGCAAAAGCCAAGAAAAAATTTGATGAAGACTTTAAGAAGACGATCTTAGATTTAAACCAGTCTGGCCAATCGGTCGAGGAACTGGCAGAGCAATATTTCTTGATGTGTTAATTCAAATAAAGAATCAACTAGAGATTGTTCATTTTTAGCTACTTCATCTAAATGGGCAGGTAAAATTTCTTTGATACAGGTAAGATTTAAATCTGATAATTGATTTAATAACTGATGGTAATTTGACATATGAGCCTCCTTATAATTCATCGTAAGCATTTAAATTTTCTTCTACAAAGCGCTCCAACTCTTCGTCTTCTAAGTATTGGAAGACATCAGATCGAAGAATCTCAAGAGAGTCATCACGTTGATAATTTAAGGTTTTTTTGCTTAATGGGTGCGAGCGAATACATTGATGGCCATACCAAAGGAATAGACTGTCCTTACGGACATCTAAAGTTACCTCTTTACCAATATATTTCACGGGAACAGAATACTTTGAGTTTTGATATTGGACCATGGATTCAATGGAAACTTTTCTAATTACGTGTTGGGTTCTAGAAACATATCTGACTAATTCTAAACGATTGAAAGGACGCAACACCGATTGTTCATCTATAAGAAGCTTAGAGGGATGATTATTCACTGCTTGAGAACGTTCATTATTTAAGTCATTCATAAACTCATAGACGATTCGTTTTAGCTCCTGCTCATTTTCAAACTCGTAGTTAAAGACCATTAAGCGGTTAACAGTACGAGCTAAAGCTTCAACTTTGCCTTTGGTTTGTGGACGAAAAGGGCGACAAGCAATCGGATTGAATCCAGCATCTTTAGCAAATTGACGAAATTTTTCGTTAAAAACGGTTTGACTAAATTGGCTTTTACTTCTGTCAACAACTGTTTTCATATTGTCAAACCAAATTTCTTGAGGAATACCATTCCCGCAGTACTCAAACGCATTGACCAAACAATTGAAGACATTCGCTTGGGTTCGATCAAAGGTTACCTCTAAGTATTTCATGCGAGAATAGCCTAGAATATATAGAAAAAGATTGAAGTAAAAGACTTCACCATGTTTACTCACCATCTTAATATTTTCTTTCCAATCGACTTGAGCAGAAAGACCTGGCGTCGTTTCAATTCGAATGGTTGCTTTTTTTACACGCTTTTCTCGATAGTTCCGACAATATCGTTTGACGGTGGTATAGCCACCTTGATATCCTTTTTTCTTAATAAAATAATAAATTGAAGAAGCGGAACAGCTTAACTCCATTTTATCTTTAATAATTTCTTCAAAACTGCTTAATAAAAGGGGAGCAGAAGATTGTCTCTTTTTGATCTGTTCTACTTCCCCTTTAGTTCCAGCTTCATAGTAACGCTTGACTGTTCGGTAATCACAATTATATTGCTTGGCCATGGCTGCATAGTTAGGTTGAATATCGTTCATAATGTGTCGTAAGACTCCTTCTAAGACATCTTTTCGCATGAGTCACTCTCCTTGAATGTTTCATGAAAAAGAATATCAGATTTTAAATCTAACCTACATTTTCGATGGCCCTTTTCCTACATTTTATCATGGCCCTTTACAAAATTAACAAATAAAGTCAAGTATTAAAGTTCTTTTCTTAGTATAATGAAAAGTATTAGAAAGAGGTGATGATGAGTGTATGAGTGGGAAAAATCATTTCAAATGATTATTAATGAGATTGATAAATCTATTTCAAATTATAGCAATGAATCTTTAACACTTCGATTTCTTTCCAAAAAATTAGGGTATTCTGAATTTTACACAACCAAAAAGTTTAAAGAGATTCTAGGGATGACATTTCGGGACTATCTTAGACAGAGAAAATTAGCTTTTGCTTTTAAGGAAGTTAGAGATAACAATAAATCTATTATAGAAATTGCTTTTGACTATGGTTTTTCGTCGCATGAAGCTTTTACTAGGGCTTTTAAATCAACTTTTGGAATAACTCCTAGCGATTATCGAAAAGACCCCATACCTATTGTACTTCGAACAAAGCTAACGCCATATGATCGTTATTTCTTAGGCTTAGAGGAAATTGGTAAAATTAAAAAATCAGATAACGTAAAGACTTATTTTGTTACAATTTCCGCACATAAATTTTTATACATTGAGAATAAAGAAAGTAATGGGTATTGGGATTTTTGGGATAAGCAAAAAGATATTAAAGGACAAGATTATGAAACTATTTGTGGATTGTTAGATAGTGTAAAGGGAAAGCTCGACGATTATAGTGGTGAAGAAGCAAATAGTGGAAGTGGACAACTCATGGCTTATATCAGTAATCCTGAGGGACGGTTGTGTGATTGGGGATTTTCTAGAACAGAGTGTTATGGTGCTCGACTCCCTTCTAATTATCAAAAGGCTATCCCTTCACAAATGAAATTAATGGATATTCCTGAATCAGAATATTTAGTCTTTGAACATGGTGAATTTGATTATGAACAAGAAAATAGAAGTGTTGAAGAAAAAATGGAAATAGCTATGGAGACATTTGATTTTAATGAAACAGGCTATACTTATGACACTTCTGTCGGACGAATTATGTATTTTTACTTTGACCCGAGTAAATACTGGAAATATATTCGTCCCGTAAAAAAAATAAAATGAGATTTCTAAAGGAGATAATAATGAAAAAATGGTACGAAGAAGAATATGAATTTAACATTGAAGTGACTGGATTTTTAAGAGGAAATCAAACGGAACGATATTGTAGAAATGGAGAAGAAATTGGAGATACCTATTCTTGCACATATGGATGTCCTGTTAATCAAGATGGCTATGGTATCTGTTCTAAAATGATGATGATTATGTTTCCAACTATGGAAGCTGTTAGAAGTGGCGGGAATTTAATAAATATTGGCGGTCAAGATGAGTTCTCTAAAGACCTTGTATGCCCTGATGGTTGTGTTATGTTTAAACTGACCGTTAAAAAACTAGGTAATGAAAATTTTTATACAGGTGATTTCTTTGATTGATATTCCATTATTAAATTTTTCAACTTATAAAAAAAATAGTTCTAAGTGAAATTTAGAATAAGCAAGGAGAAGGTATGAAGTGGATTTGAGTCAATACCTCGGACACGATTTGTGAGAATTTTTTCGAGATTCCAGCGGGTGAGTATCTCATCGTTTCGACCAGCCGTCAAACCAAAACCGTTTGACCGCTGATCGAAGCGATGAAGTTGAAGCCCTGTGGAAATCTCGCCAAAAAAATGTAGGTGGTAGCTAGGAACTAAGCTTGCAATGCCATCTTGCATGTCGCAAATAGTAACTGTGCATTTCTAGAAGCCTTTAAAGATTATTCGGATCGTTATGTGATAATTGGTGGTACTGCTACATCACTTGTTTTACATCAAAACGGATTGAACAGTCGTTCAACAAAAGATTATGACTTAGTGATTATCGAAGAAAAGAAAGATCGGTTGTTTTATCAGGCATTTGTTGACTTTATTCATGTAGGTGGGTACACACCAAATAAAATGGATTAAAAGGGAAAACTATATCGCTCTAAAACAGATAATCCAGATTATCCAGCAATTATAGAGCTATTTTGTGTAACACCAAATTGGTTTAGTAGTACATTAAGAACAGCCCCAGTACATTTTGATGAGGATACGAGTTTATCTGCGTTATTACTGGATGAAGACTATTATGATCTTCTCGTAAAAGGAAAAATTATTGTAGATGGCTATTCAGTGCTGGACAGTAAATATCTTATTGTGTTTAAAGCAAAAGCCTGGTTGGATTTAACTAAAAAACGTGAACAGGGAACCATGCGCGTGGATAGTAGAAACATCAAGAAGCATTTAAACGATATAGCAAGACTATTAGGTTCTTTGAAAAATCTCGATCCGTTGTCCGTTAATGAACATGTACAAGAAGACATGCTGGAGTTCTTAGATGAATTACAGACACGAATAAATGAAATTCCTCAAAATGAGGATATTCCTTTTGATAAAACGCAGACATACGAGATGCTAACAGTATTGCTGCAATCTAAATAATAATTCCATCCCTCAAAGGATCTGTCATGGTTTTAATGATTTTAAACTATTATGTAATCAAAAAGGAGTAGTTTAATACAGAAAAAATGTGTCAGCATTTTATTAGTAAGCAACCCATAAGGAGTCGTAGGGTATGACTGATGACGAACATAATGTAAGATACACCACGAAAATTGAGCGGCAAAAACTTCGAGATACTGCTTTGGCATACTCAGCATTAGATGCAGTAATGCCTTCCGAAGAGACGATGAAATTAGTAGAAGAATATGTAGATGGAAATATTGAAATTGTTGAGATTTTAAAAATAGTCATTGAGAAATATCACTCGTCTGAGTTAGAAAGCTGATGAGATATAATGTTGTTTAAGGCGGCTGTAGAGAATTAATCTTGAATATTTCTAGGTATGATATGTCAAACATAAATAATTATTAGTTCGTTATTTATGTTGAGTAGTCGTGTTCTGGTTTGCGTATTTTTTTGATGTACGTTGTGATGTACGAGTTGCTTGAAATCAGTTGAAACTGATTGATGTAAAGACTTTTAAAAATTTATAAAACCCTTGAAATTAAACAATAAACAATCTGTTTGCGTTATTTATAAGCGAAACCAGGTCTTAAGAAAGCCCGTAAAGCTTCTCAATTCTCTAAACGTTAATCGTTGTTATACCAACGATTTCAAGCACTTTCCATTCAGTTGGAAGGTGCTTTTTTTATTTTGGTTACGAGTTTGGTTACGACTATTTTTTTCAACTTGTTTTTTGCCGGTAATCCTCCAAGTGCTTGACGGTTTCTTTCTGAACTTCTGGATTTACATGCCCGTAAACATTTCGTGTAATCTCTGACGTTTCCGCATGACCGACTAGAGATTTTACGATTAAATCATCCACACCATTGTTTAAAAGGTCACTGACAAAAGTATGTCGTAAGCCGTGGGGTGTTATTTTTGGAAGGTCAAATTTCTTTGAAAGGGCATCAAGTTTATTGTTAAGGTAGTCTGGATGCAAAGGTTGATTCAGTTCTCCCTTTTGAGTTGTATAAGTGAAGATAAATTGATCATCGGTTGGAAAAATATTGACTTGTTGAAGTTCATTAAATTGAACCTTTTTCCATTTTGCCAATAGATTAATAACGGAATCTGCTACTGGAATCGTTCGAAATCGATAGGAGTTTTTCATCCCTTTTACACGTTCGTATTTTCCGGTAGCTTTATTTTTCACCAATTTATGCATGAGGGAAATCGTCTTGTTTTTGAAATCAATATCTGACCAGACCAAGGGATAAATTTCTCCTTTGGCTGCCCCTAATTGATAAATCAAAGAAAGTAACGTATAGTCTCGCACCCCATATTCTTGCTTCATCAAAGTTAACACTTGTTGGATGAGTTCCTTAGAATAGTACTTTTGCTGACGTTTTTTTTCCTTTTTGTTCTTTAGGTCTGCATTTACAGGCATCTCCAACAAATCATAGGGATTCTTTTGGATATAACCTTTCACTAGGGCATAGCGTAATACTTGTTTGGTGTAGGAGACACAGTGTTTATAGTTAGCATAATGTTTAATGCCTTTTTCCTCATTGCCAAATGCCCACAAAATTTGGGTATCTTCTAATAGGTCATAGGTAATCTTATTAATCGGAACATCCCCTAAGTAAGGAAGAATTCTCTTCTCAAAGCAAGTCTTAGTTCGATCCAAAGTAGACTGCTCATGATGTTGTGTAACGGTGTATTTCTTATCCCACCACATTTGGTAAACCTCTTTGAATGTATAAGAACCTTTCTTCTTTTTCACTTCTCCTTTCAATTTTTTTAGTTTTGCTTCTGTTTCTAAAATCTCTGCTTCATGTTTGCTGTCCGCATAAGCCACATATCGAGAAGCATCCGCCCCCATATAAACATTGACTTTATACGAGCCATTTTCCATTAGACTAATTGCCATTTCTATCTTCCTTTCAAAAATGGCATATCAGTATCACTACACACTCATCATACAGCGCCTTGCTGTGCTTTGGAATACTCCCTTAGCCATTTATCTATCTCTTCTCGCTGGAATCGTACAACACCCCAAAGATGTATCATGGGAAGTCCTGCATCAATCCATTTATCAAGCGTGTTGTTGGCGATACCTAAATACTCACAAGTCTCTTTTTTTGATAAATAGCGATTCTCTAAATGTACGGCTATTCGTGCGTTTCTCACTTCATCTACCATTAAGGTATACATATATTCTCTTAAACTCGTCTCTTGATCAGGCGAAAGTGTAATTTCAACTGCCATTGATTGATCTACCTCCGATCTAGAAGTGAAAAGAAGAAAGGTGCTATTCAGTTTTCAAAGGGCATTTCAAAAGTACTTATAAAAGTACTTTTGTTTATCGTACACCCAATTCGATAGAATGTCAATAAAATAAAGTTCGAAAATAAGTACTTTTGTATTTCGATTATTAAGAAAGTTTGATATGATTAAACTAGAAAAATATCGGAGTGATGAGGACTATGAAAGTTGATCAACAAAGAGTAGCAAAAAAAATCCGTGAAATAAGGACGGATTTAGGCTACAGTATGGCTCAGTTTGGTGAGCTAATCAGTAATTCTCCCAAAACCACAGTTAATAATTGGGAGCGAGGAATTAATCTGCCCAAAGAAGATAAACTAAAAAAAATCGCCTTATTGGGTAAGACGACGGTAGAAGAGCTATTGTATGGGACGCCAGAGGAAGTACTAACAAATTTATTGAAGGACCATTTTCAGTTACAAGTGAATCCAGCATTTCTACAACAAATGTTGGTATTCTTGAAACAGCAAAAAGTGGATGTCTATGATGAAATGACGATTATGGAGTTTCTGCAAGGAATTATGGATTCCGGTATGTTAGTGGAGAGAAATGATCCGTATCTAACGTATTCCAAAGTTGAAGGAACAGATTCTCTTTATACGGCGGCCGCGGCTAATGACCCATTGGATCCATCACCACGTTATTATGCCTATGTAGACGTTAAGAACAACCGAGTTCATTTGTTGCCTTATACATTTGCGAAGCGACAAAAATATCTATACCATAATTTTCCGGATTTAAGGAATCAAATTGAAATTGATTATTTTACACGAGCTTTTCCAATGCTAGGTGTAGACTTAACTAAGTCTAGAATTATTTACTATGGCTTTGAACGTGCGCAGGAAAAATTGAATATTGTTGAGTATAGTTATAACAGCCAGTCAAAACGATTTGAAGTTAAGAACGAAGATACTACGAATTTTATATACAAGGCTTTTAAATCTGAGGCAAGTAGAATGCAAATTTATTTTTTAAAATTGAAATAGTGCGGTTGATACGTATAATTACTTGATAAATACCATCTATTACTTTTTGAGTGATAGGTAGTATTTACATTTTTGCAGTAAAGGTTTCAAAGTAAAGTAAGAAATAAAAAGACAGAAGCGATTGACAATATATAGATGTTCATCTATATTATTCATAGACATCCATCTATGTAAAGGAGTAGAAGATATGAATTATGATGAAATATCGATAATGCTTAAGGCTCTTGCTGATCCAAAACGTTTAAAAATCATTGATATATTGTCTTGCGGTAGTTTGTGTGCCTGCGATATCTTAGATCACTTTGACTTCACTCAGCCAACTCTTTCACATCATATGAAAGTATTAGAAAAGGCTGGGATTGTCACAGTGACTAAGGATAAAATATGGCATCATTATCAATTAACGGAAAGCTTCGCCGATCAATTTATGGGTTCAATGATGCAATTGTTTTCTGATAAAGATGATTGCATTTGTAATAAACTAAATTGTAATTGTAAAGGGGAAAAAAATGATGAAAAAATTGGAGCTATTTGAACCAGCAATGTGTTGTTCAACAGGAGTCTGCGGTCCATCAGTTGATGAAGAATTACTAATGGTAACCTCAGTATTTGAAAATTTCGAAGGACTGGATTCAATTGACGCTTCTCGTCACAATTTAACCAGTGATCCAGATGCTTTTGTCAAAAATCCAACAATCTTGAAGTTGCTTCAAGAAAATGGTAATGATATTTTGCCGATAACCTTATTAGATGGAAAAATTGTCAAAGAAGGTTCTTATCCAACCTTAGAGGAATTCGGAAAGTATGGAGAGGTTCGCTTTGTAGTTCAATCAGCTAGTTCTGGTAGCTGCTGTGGAGGGAATAATGGGAGCGAAGGCTGTTGTTAATAGACCTCTTTAAAAGGGAAAGGGAGGAGATACAATGCTTCAATATATACCAAAAAAGATAGAATTAACTAAATATCTGTTTTTCACAGGTAAAGGTGGGGTTGGGAAAACGACTACGGCTTGTGCCACGGCGACATCTTTAGCGGAAGACGGCAACCAGGTTATGCTAGTCAGCACAGACCCGGCTTCAAACCTGCAAGATGTTTTCCAAACAAAATTAACAAATAAACCGACTACGGTTGACGGAATTAGCCATTTGAAAGTTGCAAATTTTGATCCAATCACAGCGGCAGAAGAATACAAAGAGAGTATTGTCGGTCCTTATCGGGGAATCTTACCAGATAGTGCACTAGTTAATATGGAAGAACAATTATCAGGCTCTTGTACAGTAGAGATTGCTGCTTTTAACGAGTTTGCGAACTTTTTAACTGATAAAGAAGTTGCAGAGCAATTTGATTATGTAATTTTTGACACCGCCCCCACTGGGCATACGCTAAGAATGCTACAATTACCTTCTGCTTGGAATAATTATCTGGATGAAAATACAACTGGAGTTTCTTGCTTGGGACAATTATCCGGATTGGGTGATAAAAAAGAGATATATGAAAAAGCAGTGGAGACACTTACAGATGCAACCCAAACATCTTTAATTTTAGTGACCAGACCGCAAAAAGCACCACTAATTGAAGCTGAACGTGCTTCCGAGGAACTATTGAAATTAGGGATTAAGAATCAATTACTAGTGGTTAACGGATTATTGAATAATCCTGATGATGTGATTTCTCAGGTAATCTACGGTGAACAACAAAGTGATCTAGAAGAAATGCCAAAGCCTTTGAGCAAATTAGAAAAGTACTATATTCCACTTCGCCCATATAACGTTGCAGGAATAGATAAGCTTCAAATTTTATTGAGTAATCAACAGCCAGCTGTTCACCAACATGAACAGGAACCGATTGAGTTTCCAACGTTAGATTTTATTGTGAGTGAGTTTATTCGAACGAATAAAAAGATTATTTTTACGATGGGAAAAGGTGGCGTTGGCAAGACAACTGTTGCTATTCAAATCGCAGAAAAATTGGCACAATCAGGTAAAAAAGTTCGTTTAGCGACAACGGATCCTGCCGATCATCTAAATCTTTTTATTTCGAATGAGTTGCCAATTTCAATCAGCCATATCGATGAAGAACAGGAACTAGAATCTTACAAAAAAGAGGTTCTTTCAAAAGCTCGTCTGACGATGAATGCGGATGATGTCGCTTATGTCGAAGAAGACCTTCGTTCACCTTGCACGCAAGAAATTGCAGTATTTAGAGCATTTGCGGAAATTGTAGATAAGTCAGAAAATGAAATTGTGGTAATAGATACCGCTCCAACAGGACACACATTGCTTCTTTTGGATTCCACGCAAAGCTATGCCAAAGAAGTTGAAAGAAGTTCTGGCGAAGTGCCATTGTCGATTCAAAAGCTATTACCAAGATTACAAAATAGCAATGAAACGGAAGTATTGATGGTTACTCTGCCTGAAACAACGCCAGTGTACGAATCGATGCGTTTAGATGAAGATTTGAATCGTGCAAAGATTGCTCATACTTGGTGGCTAGTCAATCAAAGTATGTATGCTACCGATACGTCCAATGAAGTATTAAAGGCGCGCGCTACAAATGAAATTGAGTGGATCAATAAAGTAAAAGATCTTTCAGATGGGCATTTTGCGGTAACAGAGTGGGTTCCTAACTTTGACGCAAAATTAGTTCATTAATTTTTTGACCTATATATAGATAACAATCTATATATAGGTTCATCTATTCGTTTGAGGAAAATAAATTTTTTATTCTGCTGGAGATGGAAAAATGAATCAAGTAACTAAGAAATTGTCTTTACTAGATCGATATTTGACATTATGGATTTTTATTGCAATGGCAATTGGTATAGGAATGGGGTATTTTTTTCCCAATATTCCTAAAGTAATAAATCATTTAGAAGTTGGGACGACTTCGATTCCAATTGCAATAGGTTTAATTTTGATGATGTACCCACCACTTACAAAAGTAAAATATGAAGAAATGTGGCGTGTTTTTAAGGATTGGAAGGTACTCTTACTTTCACTAGTTCAAAATTGGATTGTCGGTCCAATTATTATGTTTGTTTTAGCAGTAGTCTTTTTGCACAACTATCCAAGTTATATGGTTGGGTTAATTATGATTGGGCTTGCTCGATGTATTGCTATGGTAATCGTCTGGAGTGAGCTTGCCCAAGGAGACAACGAGTATACAGCTGGATTAGTAGCATTTAATTCTATTTTTCAAATTGTATTTTACTCATTATTTGCATATATCTTTGTCACAGTATTACCGAACTGGCTTGGTTTAGAGACACATACGATTAATATTACAATGGGAGAAATTGCCAAAAGCGTTTTTATTTATCTGGGAATCCCATTTGTTGCAGGTTTTAGTTCAAGATTTATTTTGATCAAAATGAAAGGGAAAAAATGGTTTGAAACTAAGTTTATCCCTAAAATAAGCCCAATAACTTTGGTTGCATTACTATTTACAATTATCGTAATGTTTTCCGTAAAGGGTGAAAAAGTGATTGAGTTGCCATTAGATGTAGTTCGAATTGCTATCCCACTACTATTCTATTTTGTAATTATGTTTTTTGTATCATTTTTACTCTCAAAAAAAATGGGCACAAGTTATCCAATCGCGGCGTCGTTATCTTTTACGGCTGCAAGTAATAATTTTGAACTAGCGATAGCCGTAGCAGTAGGTGTATTTGGGATCAATTCGGGTGAAGCATTTGCGGCGGTTATTGGCCCCTTGGTCGAAGTTCCAGTTTTAATTGCTTTAGTGAATGTTGCTTTAAAATTTAAACAAAAATATTTTTCGAAAGAAGGCGCAAGCCATTAGGAGGAAATAAATGAGTTCAGAGAATGAAAAACAAGGATTAGGTATTTTTGAAAAATATCTGACGTTATGGGTAATTGTGTGTATGGTTATTGGGGTGCTAATTGGAAAATTTTTGCCGAGCGTTCCTGACACCTTAAGTAAGTTTGAATATTATCAGGTATCAATACCTACAGCAATTTTGATATGGTTAATGATTTATCCAATGATGTTGAAGATTGATTTCACTAGTATTGTTAGTGCAGCCAAAAAGCCTAAAGGATTAGTTGTTACCTGCGTGACAAACTGGTTAATCAAACCTTTTACAATGTATGCTATATCCGCTTTTTTCTTCTATGTGATTTTTAAGAATCTTATACCTATAGAATTAGCAAAAGAGTACGTTGCTGGTGCTGTTATATTAGGTGCTGCACCTTGTACAGCTATGGTATTTGTATGGAGTTATCTAACGAAAGGTGACGCAGCATACACTCTGGTACAAGTAGCGATCAATGATTTAATTATTTTGATTCTATTCGCACCCATTGTAGCGTTTCTACTTGGTGTGGACAATGTTGTTGTTCCAATGGGAACATTGCTATTATCTACAGTTCTTTTTGTAGTAGTGCCACTACTTCTAGGTTTCGTTACTAGAGTAATGATAATAAAAAATAAAGGTAAGTACTATTTCGAAGATGTCTTTTTAAAGAAATTTGACTCTGTTACAATCATTGGATTATTGCTAACGTTGATTATTATTTTTTCTTTTCAAGGTGAAAAAATATTAGCCAATCCAATTCATATTTTATTAATTGCAATTCCACTAACCATTCAAACGCTACTAATTTTTACTATTGCCTATGGGTGGTCAAGGTTTTGGAAGTTGCCTCATGAGATTGCCTCACCAGCTGGAATGATTGGTGCGAGCAATTTCTTTGAACTAGCGGTTGCTGTTGCGATTTCACTTTTCGGCCTACAGTCTGGCGCGACTTTAGCAACAGTTGTAGGAGTGTTAGTTGAGGTACCGATCATGTTGCTATTAGTAAAGATTTCCAACAATACTAAGTCATGGTTTGTTAAGTCAGGTGATACTAACCAAATTGAAAATCTATATGAGTAGTTGGGGTGCATAGTATGAAAATAATAATCATCGGGTCTGTTGCAGCAGGAACAAGTGTTGCTGCAAAAGCGAGAAGGAACACAGAAGAAGCGGAAATCATTCTATATGATAAAGATATCGACATCTCATATTCTGTTTGTGGAATTCCATATGCTGTTGGAGGAGAAGTTGAAAAATTCGATGAATTGACTCCACGGAATGCTGAGTGGTTCAAAAAGAGATACAACGTAGATATTCATACTTCGCATGAAGTACAACGTATTGACCATAAAAAGAAACGTATTTACGGACTAAATTTGATTACTAGAAAGTCGTTTTCAGATGATTATGATGCATTAGTATTTGCAACAGGTTCAATTTACAATACACCGGCTATATTCTCTAATAGACAATTTGAAAATGTATTTCAAATCAAAAATGTTTCCAGTGGTAAAAATATTCACAACTTTATTAAGACTAATAAAGTAGAAAAAGCTGTTATTGTAGGTGCTGGATATATTGGGTTAGAGATGGCTGAACAATTACAGAGACAAGGAATAGCTGTTTCGTTACTGCAACGAGGCAACCATCCAATGTCTCATTTAGATTGGGATATGGCTATAAGAATAGAGAACGAAGTAGCAAAACAACAGATTGATTTTAGGCCAAAAGAAACGGTTGTTGAATTAGTAGGTGAAGAACAACTAACTGCTGTTAAGACTTCAAAAGGGAATGAATTATCAGCCGATTTATTTGTATTGGCAACAGGAGTAAGGCCAAATACAGAATTGGCTCAAACCATAGGAATAGAGTTGGGCAAAACGGGAGCAATTAAAGTAGACAATAGAATGGAAACCAATTTGAAAAATGTCTATGCAGTAGGGGATGTAGCAGAAAGCTACAATCGCATTACTCAACAACCAATCTATCGTCCCTTGGCTTCGACTGCGAACAAGATGGGTAGAATTGCTGGTGACACAATTACTGGTGGCTCTTTACGATTTAAAGGAATATTAGGAACCGGTATTTTGCGCTTTTTTGATTTAGCCATTGCACAAACGGGTCTTACTGAAAAGGAAGCTCTTAAAGAAGGATTAGAAGTTGCCGTTTTATACAATATAAAACCAAATAAACCTGATTACATGGATGGCAAAGAAATGGTCATCAAAGCAATAGCAGATAAAAGCAGCGGTAGAGTTCTGGGTGCCCAAATTATCGGTTATGACGGAGTAGATAAAAGAATCGACGTGCTTGCTACGGCTATTTCCTTTGGAGCATTGGCGGAAGAACTGTTTGATTTAGATTTAGCTTATGCACCACCATTTTCAACAACCAAGGATCCCGTTCATTATACTGGAATGGCCTTAGATAACGCGGTGAAGAGAAGAGCGCCTTTGATGTCCCCGATTGAGTTAATTGAACGACAACACAGAAAAGAAAAGTTACAGATAATTGATACAAGATCCAAAAAGCAATTCGAAAAATCAAAGGTTAAAGGAGCTATTCATATTCCATTATCTGATTTGAGGACACGCTACGATGAGTTAGACAAGAATGTTTTGACAATTACGTACTGTAATAAAGGTGTTACCGGGAATGCTGCACAAAATATACTGTTAAACGAAGGATTCAAACACGTGTACAATCTTTCCGGAGGAAACAAAAATTATCAAGAAATTTATGAGAATATTGATTAAATAGTAAATTGCTGAGGTAATATAATTTATGTCTGAAGAAAAGAGAGCCGTTGCTAGATTATTTGGGATGTCACTGGCATTTATTCTAGCTAAATTACTAAATTATCCAATTAGTATTGGAATATTTATCAACTTTATTACGCTAATTTTGGTATTCTATTTATTGGCTAAAAGGAAAGAAAGACAAAGTAAGAAAAAATAAGGTCATGTGGTCAATTGACCACATGCCTTTTTACAGTATAAAAGTTAGAGCGACTTCTAATTTAAGAATTGTTTTACGAAAGGAAAAAGTATATGGAATATGCACTTGAAATAACGAATTTAAAAAAAATCTATGGAACAGGTGTTGAGGCATTACGTGGAATTGATCTCCAGGTTGAAGAGGGTGATTTCTATGCCCTTTTAGGGCCCAATGGTGCTGGGAAGTCGACAACCATTGGTATTATTACTTCTCTTGTCAATAAAACATCTGGAATGGTAAAAGTTTTCGACTACGATCTTGATAAAGACTTAGAAAGAGCAAAGCAGCAAATTGGTCTTGTACCACAAGAATTCAACTTCAATCCATTTGAGACTGTTCAACAAATTGTAGTGAATCAGGCAGGTTATTATGGTGTTCCGAGAAAAGAAGCATTGAAGCGCAGTGAGAAGTATTTGAAGCAATCAAATTTATGGGAAAAACGTAACGAACGTGCTCGGATGCTCTCTGGCGGGATGAAGCGCCGGCTGATGATCGCTCGAGCACTAATGCACGAACCAAAGCTATTAATTTTGGATGAACCAACCGCTGGGGTGGATATTGAACTGAGACGTGAAATGTGGTCCTTCTTAAAAGAATTAAACGAAAATGGAACCACTATTATCTTGACCACTCATTATTTGGAAGAAGCTGAAATGCTTTGTCGACACATAGGGATCATTCAATCAGGAGAATTGATTGAAAATACTAGTATGAAAGAACTTCTATCCAAATTACAATTTGAAACATTTATTTTAGATCTAGCACCTCATGATGCAGTTCCTAAGATAGAAGGATATACGTATTCTTTAGAAGACGATCTGACTTTATCAGTGGAAGTTGAACGAAATCAAGGAGTAAATGATATTTTTAATCAACTCAGTGATCAAGGGATGAAAGTTTTATCGATGCGGAATAAATCTAATCGTTTAGAAGAGTTATTTTTGAAAATCACCGAAGAAAAAAGATTTTTGGAGGAAACCAATGCGTGATATTTATCTTACTGCTTTAAAAAGTCTTGCTATTAAGGAAACTAACCGTTATCTACGTATTTGGGTACAAACTCTGGTGCCACCAGTTATAACGACATCGTTGTATTTTATCATTTTTGGGAAAATGATTGGTGGCCGAATTGGAGATATGGGTGGGTTCACTTATATGGAATTTATCGTACCCGGATTAATTATGATGTCAGCAATCACAAGCTCATACGCTAATGTATCTTCATCTTTTTTCTCTCAAAAGTTCCAAAAAAATATTGAAGAGCTATTAGTTGCTCCAGTACCAACACATATCATCATTTGGGGATTTGTTATTGGTGGGTTAGGACGAAGTATTCTCGTAGGATCACTTGTAACGATTATTTCCTTATTTTTTGTGCCACTTAATGTTCATTCATGGATTATTGTTATTCTCACGTTATTAATGACTGCAATATTATTTTCATTAGCTGGTTTGATAAACGGTGTTTTTGCTCAATCTTATGACGACGTATCGATCGTACCCACCTTCGTTTTACAGCCGTTAACTTATCTAGGAGGAGTATTTTATGCGATATCGATGTTGCCCCCATTCTGGCAAGGTGTTTCAAAAATAAATCCAATTGTTTATATGATCTCAGCGTTTAGATATGGATTTTTAGGAACAACCGATGTACCAATAGCTATGTCGATTACAATACTTATTTTATTTATTGTTGTTCTTTATTCTATTTGTTACTATTTAGTCGATACAGGTAGAGGGTTAAGAAGTTAATGCTTTTACAATGATATCCCATTTAAAAGCTACAAATTAACATCGAATAGTTGTTTTTTTGAAGATCAGTCACAACTGATAAAAGCAATATCAACATTTAGAGCTTTAATTGTAGCTCTTACGTAGAATTTACTCTTTTTCCTAAAAAATCTACCAGTTAAAAGAAATTGGATTATCGAAGCTCACTAAAACTTAGTTTATTTGAATTGAATTTGTGAAATACTTTTAGGGCTTTTTGTATTTGAATAGTAAAACTAATGTGATGATGAAATATAGTTTTCTCCGCCATTATTTGTTTTTCTCCGCCAAATAAGATAAAATGGCGGAGAAAAGAGGTGAATGGCGGTGAAAGAATTTGATTATCATGAGTTGAAAAAGCTCTCTCTTAGTCATGATTTGCTAAATATGCTGACCAAGATTCATGATTATAAGGGGAAACAAGAACTGTATATTGCCACAAAACCAGAGATTTTAGGCAAACTGACAGACTTGGCTTTGATTCAAAGTACAGAGGCTTCCAACAAAATTGAAGGAATTGCAACAACAGATGGCCGCTTGAAGCAAATCGTAGCGGAAAAAGTAAAACCTCGTAATCGGGATGAAGAAGAAATTGCCGGTTATCGAGATGTGTTGAAACTGATTCATGATAGTTACGAGTATATTCGCGTCGTGCCCAACGATATTTTAACGTTACACAAAAATCTATATAATTACTCGGCTAAAAGTTACAAAGGTAAGTTTAAAAGTGGCGATAATGTTATTACGGAAAAAGATTTAGATGGTAACGAGCGAGTTCGGTTTGTACCAGCGCCTGCATATTTGACACCTGATTTAATTGATGAGCTGTGCTACCAATACAATCAAGCCATTCAGAAGGCTGAGATTGATCCCTTACTGCTGATTCCTTGCTTTGTTTTAGACTTTCTCTCAATTCATCCATTTAGTGATGGAAATGGGCGGATGTCTCGTTTATTGACATTGCTGTTGCTGTACAAGTCGGGCTATTTAGTCGGCAAGTACATCAGTATTGAGATGCTGATTGAAGAATCGAAGCAAACTTACTATGAAGCGTTACAGGCGAGTTCTGTGGGATGGTTGGAAAATGAACAAGACTATACGCCGTTTGTTCGCTATCTTGTGGGAATCATTTTGCGAGCCTATGAAAACTTCTCAGAGCGTTTCGAGATTATTATCAATCAGGAGCTAACACCAGCAGAGCGGGTAGTAGAAGAACTAGAGAAGTCTTTTGAACCTCTAAGCAGAGCTGACATGGAGAACTTGTTGCCGGATATTAGCCAGCGAACGATAGAACGGGCCTTGGCTGGGCTACAAACAGAGAATAAGATTCAAAAAGTCGGGCAAGGCCGTTCGACTAAGTATCAGCTAATAAATGAATTCAAATCGTAATACGATTCACGGGCCATTAATAGAAGCACAAAATCGGTAGTTTAAAATTCAATGAGGCTAATTGAAACTTGCATAACTAAAAATATTAGCTCAATACACTATTTGAAACTCGCTAAAACCAGTGAAAACAAAGTGTGAACTTTTTTAAATTAGTTTACACTTGTCAATAAGTGCTTATTTCCTTGGTATAACAGTGTTTGTACGTAGTTTTTCGATTGTTTTTCGTGTTTTTGTACCCCCCTGTTAGATAGGGGGGGTGAAACAACACTCGCGGGCTAGCGCCCACTCGTGTTCAAGGCGAACTCTTTACGAAGGGGAATTCGCTTGAGGCGAACCCCTCCGCAAAGAGCGCCTAACATTTGGAGGATTTGTTCTTTTATCTTTGACTTTGCAACGTTAAAAAGACCACATGGGTTTACCATGCAGTTTCTTCAATGGAAAGATAAAAAAGAAGTGTAGTAGATACTGATATGCTCTGAATTTGTCGTAACCAAATTGTCTTACGTTCAAAATTGGTTACGAATCGTGGTTACGAGTGCCTAAAATCGACTGAAATCCAGTACAAATCTTGAGGCGAAAAATACTGATAAATCAGCATTTTTGATATTCATTGATTTAAAATAACACAGTTGAACTGCCAACCAGGTCTTAAGAAAGCACGTAAAGCTAGTCAGTTTTCAAAACGTTAATCAACCTTATATATCAGCGTTTCTGGCACTTTCCATTTTTTGGAAGGTGTCTTTTTTACTGTTCTGAGTAGTGTAGTTGAAGATGAATTGATTATCAGTTGGAAAATATCAAATGGTTATAATTCCTTAAATTGCAGTTTTTTCCAGTATCTTTTCTATCAGTTGCGGTGAATCGGCTACACTGGACTAGGCAGAAAAAATAAGGTATCTACAAATAAAAAAACGCTCTGGAGAAATTTTTATATCAGGACGTTAATGAAGGACCAATTCAAAGAAATTTAAGTAAACAGGTGGTCGATTTCTATTTATCCGAAAAACCACAAGCAAAAATCATGTGAGAATATGAATTGATTGCCTCGGCTTTTGATAAATGGGTTAAATAAACAAAAATTACTGGTGAAAAATAGTAAAGCGGACACACCTCTACTATAAAGAAAAAATAACGAACTTGTCTAAAGAAAACATTGATTCAATTATCATTTGAGTTTTGAGAGTCGTATTAGGAGGAAATTGGTGGGGCTTAACTAATTTAATCACGACTTTCGGGGTGTTTTTCAAATTTTGGAGAGCCTTTTTTTATAAAAATTTAGTATGGTTTTTTTGAGGCAGATTTTTGACGAATTCTTAGTTCTTTGTCTTTCAAATAACTAATTCAATAAAATTTACAAGATAAATCGATAATTCTGGATTATAATAAGGTTGTTAATAAAAACAGCTAACTTGTTGAGGTGTAACATGAAAATACCAGAACCAGTTATTTATGAAATAAACTATTCAAAAAAAGAGCTTGATATTTTAGAAACACGAATGAAGAACGAAGACAAACAAAATCAAAAAATTATTTTTAGGTATCCGACGGTATATATTGTCAATGATCAAAAAAGTACATCAGGATATTCAGTTTATGTGGGCGAGACGACGGATATCAAACGACGAACTGCAGAGCATTTGAAAACAGATCCGATATTTCGTGAGGATTGGAAAGAATTAGCAGATTCTGAAAAAGCTAAAATGTTTGTAATTGGACACAATCATTTTAACAAATCACTAACCTTAGATATTGAAAATCGACTAATGCAATACTTATCGAGTGTTGAATCTGTTGTGAGTGTGAACAATCGGCGAACGAATCAACAAAATGAGTATTATACTTCAGAAGAGTTTGAAAGTGTTTTTTCTAAAATCTGGCGTAAACTACAAAAAATGAATAAAGAGTTATTTCCACTTGAGCGCATTATTAAAGATTCTGCCCTTTTCAAGGCCTCTCCTTTTCACAAGCTAACCAGAGAACAGATGAATGCTCGTGAAAAAATAATTCTTAAAATAACAGAAGCGTTAAACAGAAATCAAGAGGAACAGTTGATTATTGTAGAGGGGGAGGCTGGTTCAGGGAAAACAGTGCTGATGAGTAGTCTGTTTTATGAACTACACCAATTATCCTTAGAAAATTCAGAGAATGTCGTACTTCAGAACACGACACAGTATTTGCTTGTGAACCATGGTCAACAATTGAAAGTCTATGAACAAATTGCTTCGAAATTGGGTATTTTATCGAAGCGTCATCCGGATGTAATTTCAAAACCGACAAAATTTATTAATAATCATTCGGAAGACAGGAAGGTAGACGTTGTCATCGTTGACGAAGCACACTTATTATGGACTCAAGGAAAACAATCCTATCGTGGAGAAAATCAGCTAGAAGATTTATTGAAACGAGCAAAAGTTGTAGTTGCCGTACTTGATCGGAATCAAATCCTTTCGCGCGAGCAATATTGGGAAGAACAGGAGATGCTGAAAACTATCCATGATGTCAATTTGAAGGGTAACTATATACACTTAGACAATCAACTACGAATTAACGCTGACAAAAAAACAGTTGATTGGATTAGAAACTTCATTGATAGGGGACTAATTGAAACGATTCCCACTGATTCAAAAAAATACAGTATCCAGATTTTTAGTGATCCTGATGAAATGTATCGCAAAATTCAACAGAAGGCACAAGATGAGACTTCTGGAATTTCACGTCTATTAGCTACGTTTGACTGGGAATATGTCGATAAGCGTCAGTCAGAAGAAGAGTACTGGTATGTAAAAATTGGTAAGTGGAAGTTACCATGGAACTTGCAAATTCATCAATCTAAAGAAGAAAAACGTAAAAATAAGAAACGTGCGTGGGCGGAGCAACCTCAAACAATTCATGAAGTCGGATCAACATTTACGATACAAGGATTTGATCTTAATTATGCGGGTGTCATTATTGGTCCATCAGTAAAATATCGAAATGGTCAGTTATTTTTTGATAAAACAGCAAGTAAGAACAAAAAAGCAACTCAAATGCGTGGATTAAAAAATGGAGATAAACTGGATGTTTCTGAATTCCTACTTAGAAATGAGTTAAATGTGTTATTAACACGTGGCGTCAATGGGCTGTATATCTATGCGGTGGATAAAGAACTACGCGAGGCTCTCCTAAAAGCAAAAAATCAGGAGCAAGGAAAATAAAATTAAAACGGTAAAACCTGCCACATTTAGAGGATGTATCAGTAAAAAGACTTATTTATATTCTCAAGTTGCCCAAAGCATCTGATCGTTTAACTTTTAAATTTGGAAATAACAAAATAGCTGGATCCTTTTTTATCAAGGTTCTCAGCTGTTTTTTATTAACTCAAGTTTCGCACACTAAATTCGGCAAATAAGCCTTGATATATCTAGGCAAGGCTTCTACCCATTTAGTCAGTTGACTTTTGATTAATTGTTCGATTCTAGTTGAAGCTTTGTCAGCTATGTCCGATACGAGTTGCGCCAATTCTGTTAAAGCGACTGCCTAATCTAATTCTTGAAGTTCATCACAAAGTTCCATAAATAAACCGCCAAACGTGCGGATATCCGAGTCGCAACGATTCTGCCAGCTCAGTAGGATAAAGCGGGTAAACGCAATCGTTGTATGACAAATAAGCACATGATAATTGCGACTTTGGCGTTCTTTCGACAGGTTCAATAGTGATTTGGTGGCTTTAAAGAAAACCTCAATATCCCAGCGAGCACCGTATGTCTTAACGATTTTTTGAGCAGACAAAGTCATGTCAGAGGAAATGATGGCGAACCACTTTGAACAAACACGATTTTAACGGCATGACCTGAAGGTAACTCAACACTTATTGATGAAATGACTGCGCCATTTGTATAGTCTTTAGAGGCCTTTTCAAATAAATCAGAGAGCCGATAAAGTCTGTCATTGTATAGAGACTTGGTCTTCTCATTCTTGACCATCCCGATGACATCAATGCCCAACGTTTGTACACAATCAATCATCTTAGGACTGGTAAACCATTTATCCATCAGAACATGTGTGGCATAGATACCGCAATTTAAGGCTCTTTCAATCATTTGAACAGAGACATCTATCATTTTATAGTCAGATTCAGCGAGGCGTTTCCCACCAGAAGGTCGCTTGTCATAATCGAGTTCTTCGTTGGAGACTTTCTTTTTTCCAGAAAGCAAGGCAAAGTCTATCGGAAAGAAGGAGTGTCCGTCAGTAAATCCTATCATATCAACAACTTCAAGAAGACACTTTACACATTTTGATGAAAGAAATTTTTCATCTGCTATAATAAGAAAAAAGAAAAGAGTGAGATCTTTGGACGAACAAGCTGCAAAAAAACTAGTCGGTAAATTCAATCAAGAAGAATTGATTCAACTCATCTGTACTCTAGTCGTACAAAATGAAGAAGCAGAAGAGCAATTGTTATCTTTTTGTCAAAAAGAAAAGCCCAATCAAAACAAGCTACTTATTCTTGAGCAACAACTAAATAATGCCTGGATAAATGCCTATAATATTATCGATGAATTTAATGAATACGGAGGTGGTTCAGAAAACGATGAATATGATGCGTATTTGGAATTAGATCGACTTGCGGAGTTATTACAAGAAACGAATTTTTCTTGGAAGCTAAGGAAAAAAATCTTAGATGAAATCATGGAACAGGTTCATATAGACAACAGCGGTTTCACGGATAATTTGGTGGATGTAGCGGTTGAACTTTGTCAAACAAAAGAAGAAAACTTATATTTAGCGAATTGTCTTGTACAGTACGGAAATTCTTATTATAAAAAAGCAGCTGCGCAACTGTATAAAGAAAATGGGGAAAAAACTAAGTATTTAATTGTTCTCCAAGAAAATTTGGAGTACAGTTCTGATTATGTAGAGCTAGCAACCTTTTATCAACAAGAAGGAAAAGAAAACGAAGCTATCCAACTTGCTTGGAAAGGATTAGATGAATCTTTATATAATTGGACGGATCTATACAAATTCTTATTTTCCTACTATCAAGAAAAAAATGATGAGGCTTCGTTATTAAAATTATATCAGTTTTCCTTGATGAAAAAGAGGAATATAGATGTGATGACCGAACAGATGTATAACTATTACAAGAAAAAAAGAGAGACAGTAAAACAAAAAGAAATGTTAATCAAGCTGATGTTCTGTACAAATGATGTTAAAAAATGGTATGAACGTTGTCAAGAAGAGCTAACGACAGATGAATTAGCACAATATGAACCACAATTTATTGAAGTGATTAAAAAGAAAAACCCTTCTTATTATCTAGATATTTGTATCGAAAGAGGGCAGTTAGCTACGGTTCTTTTAAAATTACAAAATCCAAACAGTTCTTACTACAGTTACAGTACTATTGATGAGGATCATCGGTATAGTAAGCAACTGATAAAGGAATATCCTCAAGAAATTCTTGCACTTTACTGGCAAGAAGTTGATTACTATGCTAAAAAAGGAAAGAGAAAAAACTATTCCTATGTGGTAAATCTTTTAGAAGAAATTCACGAGACAATGAAAAAACTTCATCTAGAAAAACAATGGGAAGTGCAATACCAAAAGTTTGTGGTGGTTCATAAGCGTAAGAGGTTACTGATGGAAATGTTGTAGAAATTTCAGTTGCATAGATACGACATCACTAGAGAATCAGTAGAATCATAAGTTATGAAGCTATTTGAAACGTTCAAAATAGAGATTAAAAAGAAATAGTAGAATGGTTAATCCAGTGATAATTATCTCTGTCCAATCTTTCAGTATTATTAGGATGTGATTGGTTGTTTCAAGAAAGTCGTGTTGGATAAGAAATACTAGAATTCGATTAAATATTATCATTTTTTACACTGAAATTTAGCCGACAGATTATTTACGATTATTTTAATTTTTATCATTGCTGGTCAAATAGATAAACAGGTTCAGCTCTAATATGAATCTTTCGCTTTGCTTCTTCTTTCAAAGCTTAGTATAATAGCGTTGTTTCGGTAAAAAGTGCTGAACTAGGAGGAAGTATACATAATGGCAAGTAATTTTTGGGCGGAATTGCCGAAGCCCTTTTTTATATTGGCACCGATGGAAGATGTGACAGATGTCGTGTTTCGTCATGTTGTGAAAGAAGCGGGAGCACCGGATGTTTTCTTTACGGAGTTTACGAATTCAGATAGTTTTTGTCATCCGGAAGGGATCGAAAGTGTCCGTGGACGGTTAGTTTTCACGGAAGATGAACAGCCGATGGTCGCTCATATTTGGGGCGACAAGCCAGAATTTTTTCGTCAAATGAGTATTGCTTTGGCGGATATGGGATTTAAGGGAATCGATCTGAATATGGGTTGTCCGGTTCCAAATGTTGCCGAACGAGGCAAAGGCAGCGGATTGATTTTGCGTCCTGAAGTGGCGGCGGAATTGATCGCAGCGGCGAAAGCGGGGGGCTTGCCAGTCAGTGTGAAAACACGGGTCGGCTTTACGGAGCTAGCTGAAATGGAGCAGTGGATTGGTCACTTATTGAAACAAGACATCGCCAATCTTTCGATCCATTTGCGAACACGAAAAGAAATGAGTAAAGCAGCGGCTCATTGGGAATTGATTCCTCAAATCATAAAAATGCGCGATGAACTCGCACCACAGACGCTGATCACGATCAACGGCGATATTTTGGATCGCCAGATGGGGCTGGAACTGGCTGAAAAATATGGGGTCGATGGTGTGATGATTGGCCGCGGGATTTTCAAAAATCCGTATGCTTTTGAAAAAAATCCGCAACCGCATACGCCAAAAGATTTGATCGATTTATTACGGTTACAGCTTGATCTGCAAGATAAATATGCGGAGCAAGTTTCGCGTTCTATTGTCGGCTTGCATCGCTTTTTCAAAATCTATGTCAAAGGATTTTCTGGAGCGAATGATTTGCGTGTTCGTCTGATGAATACGAAAACTACCGCAGAAGTCCGCGCAATTTTAGCAGAGTTTGAAAAAAATAATTAAACAACCATTCGTCCTCAAAAGTCAGTCTTTGAGGGCGAATGGTTGTTTTGAAGACAACGATTTGACTGACAAGTATCAATAGGTTTGTCAGTTTATCGATCTCAGTCGTGTTACGGGATAAATCATAATCATTTTTGGTTCATCACTGCGCTAATCCATCAGCTTAGCTTGTTTCAAAATTTTCAAAGGATGAGAGGCTGCTGGACGAGCAAGTTTCGTTGCTTCAGTCAGAACTGTCACGCCCTCTTTACTAATTATTCGTGTAATTCTAAGGGCAGTCCGTCTGGATCGAAGAAAAAGGTCATCTTCTCACCAGTAAAGGCATCCGTTCGCAACGGCTCGCATGCAACGCCGCAACTAGCTAAGTAAGCAACGGTCGCTGCGATATTAGTTGTTTTGAATGCTAGATGACGCAGTCCGGCTGCTTCAGGAAAACTTGGGCGCTGTGGCGGATTTGGTATCGCAAAAATTTCTAGTTCAGCATCATTTAATTGCAAATCCAATTTATAATCGTTTCGTTCAGGGCGATAATTTTCGCGAATGATCGGTAAGCCGAGGATATCCACATAAAAATGTCGCGCTTTTTGATAATCTGACACAATGATAGCGACGTGATGAATCGCGGAAAAATCTGGTTTCGACATAAAAACATCCTTTCGGTTTTATGATAAGTCGGTTAAATGCTGGATCAAATTAGAGGAGGTGACAAGATTTCTGCCACCTCCTTTTTAGTTTGCCTTCAAATAAACGTCTTGTCCTTCTTCTTGCAAATGAGCGACGTGCTGTTCACCCCAACTGCATAAACTGTCTAAAATATCTGAAAGGCTACGCCCATATTCGCTTAATGAATATTCAACTTTCGGCGGTACTTGCTGGTACACTTTCCGGTCGATGATTTTGTCATCTTCTAATTCGCGGAGTTGTTGCGTTAACATTTTTTGGCTGATGCCGGTGATGCCGCGTTTCAAATCACTAGGACGCATGGGTCCATGGCGTAGGTTACAAAGAATGATTGGTTTCCATTTTCCACCGATAACATCCATTGTTGCTTCTACGCCGATCATATATGCACGATTTTCCAAAAAAATTCCTCCTTAAATCCTTGATACGAGTCAAAAGTCACTAAAAGGTACCTATGATACAAAAAAGTGGGTACTTATCAAAAGTTCATCAACAGTATATAGTATCTTCTTGTAGCTTACAAATAATTTTTTTGGAGGAAAAAAATGGAAAAGAAAATCTCACCAAACTTAACTTTACTGGCTCTCGCAATCAATGCCTTTGCGATCGGGTCGACTGAATTTATCAGCGTCGGATTGTTGCCGATGATCGTCAAAAGTTTCGATGTCACACTCGCACAAGCGGGTTTGACCGTCTCTTTATACGCGTTAGGCGTAACAATTGGCGCCCCGTTATTAACTATTTTGACCGGCAAGTGGAACCGGCGCAATTTGATGATCGGGATCATGCTTTTATTTATTGGCGGGAATGTATTAGCTGCGTTTGCCCCAACCTTTATGATTTTATTACTGGGTCGTATTTTAGCAGCATTGGCACATGGAATCTTTATGTCAGTTTCAACAGTTGTCGCTGCTGATGTCGTTGCGCCGTCGCGTCGTGCAAGTGCGATCGCCATCATGTTTACCGGTTTGACTGTCGCAACTGTAACAGGAGTACCATTGGGAACATTTATTGGTCAACAAACAACATGGAATATGTCCTTTATTTTTATCGCAGCAGTTGGTTTACTTGGTTTGATCGCCAGCAGTTTCTTAGTTCCGCGTCAATTACCGATTCCTGGCAAAGTCGATTTGAAAGGTTTTGTTCGAATCTTTACGAATAAACCGTTAGTGATGTCTTTCTTGATCACCTCATTCGGTTACGGCGGGACGTTTGCTGCCTACACATATCTTTCACCGATCTTAGAAAATTTTGGTTTTTCCGCAAATGCAGTCGTGATCATTTTGATTGTTTATGGTGTGATGGTCGCGATTGGCAATACTGTCGGTGGACATTTGGCAAATGAAAAACCACTTGCTTCATTGATCAAGATGTTTGGTCTTTTACTAGCATCCTTGCTGTTCTTGTTTATCACGATCATGCTTGGAAATACACTTCTCGGTTTGCTGGCAGTAATCCTTTTAGGGCTGTTTGCTTTCATGAACGTGCCGGGATTGCAGTTATATGTTGTGCAGTTGGCTGAAAAATATGTACCGCAAGACATTACGTTGGCTTCCGCATTTAATATCGCCGCTTTCAATGTCGGGATTACGTTAGGCTCGACTGTCGGTGCACAAGTCACAGGGAAAATGGGCATTGCTTACACACCGATTTTTGGTGCAGCGATTGTTTTACTAGCGATTCTTTTGATCGTGCAAGTGAAAAGAAGCGAAGCGCCGAGTTCTTTGAATGAAACAGCCGGCTGTGAAGAGTAACAGTCATAAAAAATCGAACCGCAAAAGCTATTAAACTGACTTTTGCGGTTCGGCTTATTTTATTTTAAAATCAGCCGCGAACGGGGGCTTTGCGAAAATGGATCAGACAAGTAATACTGCTAACAATAAAATTAGTAGTACGATCAGCGAGAGCTGCGAGCCGGCAACAGTCGCAGCTCTGTCGAGATTCAGAACCAACTTAAAAAGTTTATGCAGGTACGCACATTGCGGTATTTCTTTCCTCATACGACTATCAAGTAGTAAGGTGAACAGGAAAAGCGGTATTTGATTCGTTTTTTGAGCCATGCGTTTTTGGTTTTTTTTTGCAGGAATGAATTAACAGCGGGTAAAAGGAAACACCAGAAGAATTGGTGCAAATTTTAGATAGCATCCTGCCATTTGATTTTATTTGAGGTCTTCATGAAAATGAGCTTTAATATGAACAGAAGCTCCGATATCTTCCGATTTATCGAGAAATTTCCAGTTTAAATCGGAAGTTTTCCGATTTCGGTTGACGCTTCCTCAATTGTTTGATACATTAATTCCTGCCGGTAAATCGGAATTTTTCCGATTTAATCTATCAAAACGAAAAGAGGACAGAAAATGAAAAAATATTTAGTGGGTTTAGGACTTTTATTGAGCGGGTTTGCATTGACTGCCTGCGGAACTGCTGAAAATGGACAAACAGCCGAAAAGGGACAACTACAGGCGATTGCAACTTTTTATCCAATGTATGAATTTACAAAAGAAGTAATTGGGGATGAGGGCACGGTGGAATTGCTGATTCCTGCTGGAACGGAACCTCACGATTATGAACCAAGCGCAAAAGATGTCGCAAAAATTTCCCAAGCGGATGCCTTCGTGTATAATAGTGAAGAAATGGAAACTTGGGTCGAAAGTATCGAAGATAGTCTGGATGAAGAAAAAACACTGGTCATTGAAGCGGCAGATCAAATCGATTTGTTGGAAATGACAGACGACGGTCATGACCACGACCATGAAGAGGAAGACCATGATCACGATCATGACAAAGATCCCCACGTTTGGACAGACCCGATAATGGCGATCAAAGAAGTGGAGACCATCCGGGATGAACTAAGTGAGAAATTCCCTGATAAAAAAGCGGCCTTTGAAAAAAATGCTGCAGCGTATATTGAGAAATTACAGAAACTAGATCAAGACTTCACGGATGCTTTTGCGAATGCAACGAACAAGACCTTCGTCACTCAGCATGCGGCATTTGGCTATTTAGCCAATCAATACGGCTTGACCCAAGAATCGATTGCAGGAATTTCACCAGATCAGGAACCTTCACCAAGTCGTTTGGCGGAATTAAAACATTTTGTTGAGGATCATGGCGTGAAAGTGATTTATTTTGAAGAAAATGCCAGCAGCAAAGTGGCAGAGACTCTTTCAAAAGAAACTGGTGTGAAATTGGCGGTGCTGAATCCAGTAGAAAGCTTGACGAAACAACAAATGGAAGATGGTAAGACCTATCTTTCCATCATGCAGGAAAACTTAGAGGCATTAAAAGAAAGTATCAACTAAAGGAGGCGCAACATTGCGCTACATCGATGTAAAGGATTTAACATTTTATTATGATGACGAACCGGTGTTAGAAGACATCACTTATTCTGTTGACGATGGTGAGTTTGTCATTTTGACGGGAGAAAACGGGGCAGCTAAATCAACGCTGATCAAGGCGACACTTGGCTTGCTGAAGCCTACTAAAGGGGAGGTCACGTTGGCAAAAACCAATGCGGCGGGGGAAAAAATCAGTATCGGATATATTCCCCAACAAATTGCGTCTTTCAATGTCGGCTTTCCCAGCACCGTGTTGGAATTGGTTCGATCAGGACGCTACCCAAGAGGTCACTGGTTCAAACGTTTGACTGAAAAAGATCATCTTCATGTCAAACGAGCATTGGACGCAGTGGGAATGTGGGAGATGCGTCATAAACGAATCGGCGAATTGTCCGGCGGGCAAAAACAGCGAATCAGTTTGGCACGAATCTTCGCAACCGACCCGGATTTATTTATTCTGGATGAGCCGACAACAGGAATGGACGAACAATCACGGATGGATTTTTATCGGTTGTTGCGCCACAGCGCTCACGTTCATGGCAAATCAATTTTAATGATTACCCATGACCATGAAGACATCAAATCCTATTGTGATCGGCAGATCCGCTTGGTACGAAAGGAGGATTCTCAATGGCGTTGCTTTCATTTGAATTCATGAGAAAAGCCTTCTTGGCAGTCATTTTTATTGCTGGAATTGCACCGATGCTGGGAGTATTTCTGGTGATTCGCCGACAATCCTTGATGGCAGACACCTTGTCCCATGTTTCGTTGGCCGGGGTGGCACTAGGTTTCTTCTTTAACTTGAACCCTAATTTGACCACGCTGATTGTAGTGGTTATTGCGGCGATACTATTAGAATATTTGCAGTCGATGTATCGCAGTTACGCAGAAATCTCCATTGCAATTTTGATGGCGGGGGGCTTAGCACTGGCTTTGGTGCTGATGAATCTCAGCGGTGGCAATTCTGCTACCAGCATCCAGTCCTACTTGTTTGGCTCTATCGTGACTATCACGACACAACAGGTGGTTCTGTTGGGCATTTTGTTTGTAGTCACTGAAATTTTATTCTTCTTGTTTAAACGCCCCATGTACGTGTTGACCTTTGATGAAGACACGGCTCACGTGGACGGTTTACCTATCCACGGGATGTCGATGCTCTTTAATGTGTTGACTGGGGTTGCCATTGCGGTAATGATTCCGATTGCCGGTGCGTTGCTGATTTCAGCAATCATCGTTTTACCTGCAGCAATCAGCATGCGGATCGGAAAAAGTTTCAATGCGGTGATTTTGATCAGTATTGTGATCGGATTGATCGGAATGTTGGGGGGCTTGACCAGCTCTTTTTATCTGGATACACCACCAGGGGCGACCATCACTCTTGTGTTTATCGCATTGTTCTTACTAGTCAATTTATTCAAGCAACTCATCATTGTGGTGCAGCGCAAGCAGCGAATCAATCAATAAAAGTGACAAGAGGCGAAGGTTTTCGCCTCTTTTTTGCGCTTTCACAGATAATTTACGAACTATTTTTTAAAATAAGTGGAAAACACTCGAATTTTTCCTTCTAAAGCCTTATAATAAAGCGACTAAAAATTAAACAAGGAGTGAAGTTTGTGAAAGTACGTCGTAGTGAACGATTGATCGACATGACACATTATTTATTGGATCATCCTCATGAGTTGATTCCATTGACCTTTTTTGCCAAACGCTATGAATCTGCGAAATCTTCCATCAGTGAGGATCTTGCCATTGCAAAAAAAACCTTTAAGAAGCGGGGAACGGGAATTTTAGAAACGATTCCCGGTGCGGCTGGCGGGGTGGTATTTATTCCTGAGATTCCGAAAGAAGAAGCCAAGCGCTATATTGAGGCGTTGGCTGCTCGTTTATCGGAACAAGATCGATTGTTGCCAGGCGGCTATGTTTATTTATCTGATTTATTGGGAGAGCCTGATTTGTTGCGGCAAGTGGGACGAATCATTGCCTCAAAATATCTAGGGCAAAAAATCGATGCGGTGATGACGGTAGCCACAAAGGGCGTACCGATTGCTCAAGCAGTTTCCTATTACTTGAACGTACCTTTTGTGATTGTACGGCGGGACTCCAAAATTACTGAAGGGTCAACAGTTAGTGTTAATTATGTTTCCGGTTCTTCTGAACGAATCGAAAAAATGGAATTGTCCAAACGTAGTCTAAAACGAGGCTCTCGGGTCTTAGTCGTGGATGATTTTATGAAGGGCGGCGGCACAATCAACGGTATGCAAAGCCTGATTGAAGAATTTGAATGTGATTTGGTGGGCGTGACGGTTTTTGCAGAAGCCAAATTCAAAGGAACCCGGGCAATTACGGAATATACCTCTTTGCTTTACGTACAGGATGTAGATACTCAGACAAAAACAATCTCGGTAGTACCGGGAAATTATTTCACCGAATAAAGAAAGCAAAACGAAACGTCCATTACTTAATTGGACGTTTTTTTCTAAATTGGTATGGCTGTTTAATGGCTGATGCAGTTGCAATCAGTTGCGAATTGGGCTACACTTAGACAGTAAAAAAGTGAAGAGATGCCAGTTCCTCTAAGTACAAGTTGAGTAGTGGAATGGTATGCGGCACGACAATTAAATTAAATTTTCTGAAAAGAAAATTTAATTCATAAAAAGGAGTAAGGATGCCAGTTCCTCTAAATACAAGTTGAGTAGTGGAATGGTATACGGCACGACAATCAAATTAAATTTTCTGAAAAGAAGATTTAATTCATAAAAAGGAGTAAGGATGCCAGTTCCTCTAAATACAAGTTGAGTAGTGGAATGGTATGCGGTACGACAATCAAATTAAATTTTCTGAAAAGAAAATTTAATTCATAAAAAGGAGTAAGGAGTGAACAGTGTGACAGCACGTTTTGCAATTATTTTGGCAGCGGGAAAAGGGACCCGTATGAAATCCAAGTTATATAAGGTTTTACATCCAGTCTGTGGTAAACCAATGGTGGAGCATATCATCAATCGGGTGTCAGAAACACAGCCTCAGGAAATCATCACAGTGGTTGGACATGGCGCGGATAAAGTGAAAGAACAACTAGGCACTCGGAGCCAGTATGCTTTGCAGGCAGAACAATTAGGCACTGGACATGCTGTCTTGCAGGTAGAACCTTTTCTAAAAGGCAAGAAGGGCACTACGCTGGTTATCAGCGGAGATACCCCGTTATTGACGACGGAGACCTTGAACAATCTCTTTGAATACCATCAAGGAAAAAACGCCAGTGCGACAATTTTAACGGCAGATGCGGCAGATCCTACCGGGTACGGACGTATTATTCGCGATCACGTCGGTATTGTTGAAAAAATCGTGGAACAAAAAGATGCAAATCCAGAAGAAGCAGCTGTGACGGAGATCAATACCGGTACATATTGTTTCGACAATGAACTATTATTTGATGCCTTGGCACATCTGGATACAGACAATGCCCAAGGAGAATACTATTTGACGGATATTATTGAAATTTTGAAGGCCAATGGCAACACGGTTGCGGCCTATCAAACCAAAAATTTTGAAGAGTCCCTTGGTGTGAACGATCGAGTAGCGTTGTCACAGGCCAATCGTTTGATGCGAGAACGAATCAATCATCAACACATGTTAAACGGTGTATCCTTGATTGATCCGGCAGCTACCTATATTGATGCAGATATCAAAATCGGTGCTGAAACGGTCATTGAACCCGGTGTTTATTTAAAAGGCAATACGGTAATCGGTGAAGGGTGTGTTATCACGGCGCAATCACAAATTGTTGACAGCACAATTGAAGACGATGTAGTCATCAAGTCATCGATCATTGAGGAAAGTCTGGTGAAAAAAGGTGCGGATGTCGGTCCGTTTGCTCACCTGCGTCCAAAAGCGGAAATTCATGAAAAAGCCCATATCGGAAACTTTGTTGAAATCAAGAATGCCCAAATCGGTGAAGGAACCAAGGTGGGTCATTTGACTTACGTTGGGGATGCGACCCTTGGCAAAGAAATCAATGTCGGTTGCGGCGTGGTGTTCGTGAACTATGACGGCAAACAAAAATACCATACGAACGTTGGCGACCACAGCTTTATCGGTTCTAACGCAAACCTAGTCGGACCAGTGGAAGTAGCGCCTCATACATCGATTGCTGCCGGCACGACGGTGACTCAAGATGTTCCTGAATTTGCGATGGCAATCGGTCGGGTTCGTCAAGAAAACAAAGCAGACTATGCCAAAAAATTACCTTTTTTAGCTGAAACATTTATGAATAACGGGAAATAACTTGATTTCTCAGACAAAAATGACTACTATTTACTAGGAAGAGTTGCTAGTAACTAGTAGTTTTCTTATTGTACGAAAAGAAAGTGGAGGTTCTCATGTCAAATCATTATTTTGATCCAAGATTGAAAATTTTTGCATTGAATTCAAATCGTCCTTTGGCAGAAAAAATCGCGGCAGCCGTTGGTGTGGAATTAGGAAAATGTACCGTGAAACAATTCAGCGATGGTGAAATCCAAGTCAATATCGAGGAAAGTATCCGTGGTGCACACGTCTATGTGATCCAATCAACCAGCAGTCCGGTAAACGATAATTTAATGGAATTATTGATCATGATTGATGCCTTAAAACGCGCCAGTGCAAAAACAATCAACGTGGTCATGCCTTATTACGGCTATGCTCGTCAAGACCGCAAGGCACGCTCCCGCGAACCAATTACCGCAAAATTAGTTGCAAATATGTTAGAAAAAGCCGGTGCTACGCGAATGGTCACACTTGACCTGCACGCAGCCCAAATCCAAGGATTTTTTGATATCCCCGTTGATCATTTAATGGGAGCTCCGCTTATTGCTAATTATTTCTTAGAAAAAGGAATCAAAGGCGATGACGTAGTGGTGGTATCTCCAGACCATGGCGGCGTGACCCGCGCCCGTAAATTGGCTGAATTTTTGAAATCACCGATTGCGATCATCGACAAACGCCGACCTAAAGCCAATGTTGCGGAAGTTATGAACATCATTGGGCATGTGGAAGGCAAAATTTGTGTCTTGATTGATGACATGATTGATACAGCTGGCACGATCACTCTTGCTGCCAATGCACTGAAAGAAGCTGGGGCAAAAAGTGTGTATGCTTCTTGTACGCATCCTGTTTTATCAGGTCCAGCCTTGCAGCGAATCCAAGATTCAGCGATCGAACGTTGTGTCGTTACTGACTCAATCTATCTTCCAGAAGACCGTCGAACAGAAAAAATCGACGAAATCAGCGTTGGCGATTTGATGGGAGAAGCAATCAAACGAATTCATGAAAACAAACCAGTAAGTCCACTTTTCGAAACCAAACCTCAATAAGAGATTCTTGATGGATCAAAAACCCTCAGGTGCGTGCCTGGGGGTTTTTTGGTGTTGATTTCTCTGTGTATTCCAAGACCAGGAAGTTTTCTGGTCTTTTTTCGTCTATTCCTATTGAAAAAGTTTTTTCTAAAAAATGATTTTGCTCAAACCGCGTATTTACCAATAGAGAAGGAAAAAAGGAGACGTTTATGGATATTCAGACATTTTCTGATGAATTAATCTGTTTTGGTCGTGAGAAAAGAATGCAGGATTTGGCAATCCATCCATGGGGAGAGGAGGTTCGGATTGTTTTTCGTAAAAATAATCAGTTGTTGTCCTATCAAGAAACGACATATGAAATTGCTCAACAACTTATCAGCCGCTTTAAATATCTGGGAGCAATGGATGTGGGAGAGAAGCGGAAGGTTCAATTAGGCGCAATCACTTATCCTTTACAGGAAACCTTTCAACGACTGCGACTTTCCACTGTAGGAGATTATCGTCAACGGGAAAGTTTGGTGATTCGTTTCTTGTATCCGTTAAAGGAAAGTCAGCATTTTTTTCTGCCCCAACAGCTAACGATGGTTGAGGAACAAACGACACGCAATGGGCTGTATCTTTTTAGCGGTCCCACCGGCAGTGGTAAGACAACCTTGATGTATCATTTGGCTAAAAGGGAACGGGGACAAGTGATTACCATTGAAGATCCGGTGGAAATCGAGGAACCGCAATTTTTACAACTGCAAACCAATGAAAAAATACTGCAGACCTATGATCGGCTGATTCAGCTTTCTTTGCGGCATCGCCCAGATGTTTTGATCATTGGTGAGATTCGGGATAAACAGACGGCACAGGCAGCGATTCGGGCTGCACTGACGGGACACAAAGTTTTTGCGACGGTTCATGCGCGTGGAGTAGCAGAAACAATGGATCGTATGCAGGATTTTATCGGTAAAAATCAAGAGCTGAATCATTGTTTGGCAGGTATCATCTACCAACGATTATTACCGGATCAAAAAGGACAAACCGCGGGATTATTGGCTTATGATTTTAAAAAGTCACCTGAAATCAAAACGGATTGGCAGGAAACGTTAACGAAAATCTATCAAGAGGATCTAATCGATGAAGCAATTTTTCAAAAGGAAGGGTAAAAGCAGTTGGGGTAGGGAGACGAGCCAACGCTTGCTTTTTACTAAAACGTTGGCAGATTTATTGGAAAATGGGTTTACTCTGCAGGAAGCATTAGGCGTAATTGATCGCAGTCAAAGAATCGAACAACACTTGATTAAGAGATTTCAACACTGTTTAGTGACCGGTGCATCGCTGGCAGAAGGATTTCGTCAGCTTGGTTTTTCGCCGCAAGAGATTGCTCAAATTCAATTGGCAGAAGAACATGGCAATATTTGTGGGACATTGCGAACGATCGAAACCCACTTGACCCTTTGGCGGAAACAACAGCAGGCTTTTCGGAAAGTTGCGACCTATCCGTTAATATTGATTGTCTTTGTACTGACAGTCCTTCTCAGTATGCGGCAGTTTTTACTGCCACAGCTTCTTGCAACAGAAATGGTGAAAGCCGATCATCCTGGCATCTTATTTTTGCGGGTCGCCCCTTACAGTTTGGGGTTGCTAGTCCTTTTTTCGACTATCGGTCTACTTTATTTTCAGCGGCAAAATCGACGACGCTCTGCACTAGCAAAGGCTGTCATGTGGAGCCGACTGCCTCTTGTTGGAACGTTGTATCAGTTGTACATGGCAGCTTATTTTTCCTTGGAGTGGGGGAAGTTATTTACCCAAGGTGTAGAGATTCGCGAAATTATTTCTTTAATGAGGCAGACGATTACTGATTCTCTCATGAATGAGTTGGCTGCTGAACTGCATCAAACCTTGCATCATGGCCTATCCCTTTCAGAAAAATTAGCAGAATACCCATTTTTGACACGGGAATTTTCGTTGATTGTTTTTCAAGGAGAAGCTAAGGGCAAGCTGGGAGAGGAATTATTGATTTATAGTGAATTGACTCGAGATTTGCTTTTACAACGGGTGGAACGCCTGCTGCAGTGGATTCAACCAATTATTTTTCTGATCGTTGCGTTACTGATTATCAGCGTATATGGCGCGATGTTTTTACCAATTTACAGTAATATGGGAGGAATTTCAGGATGAAAACATGGCAATGGACATTTAAAAAGCAGAGTAGTTTTAATAAGAAAAAAGGTAGATATTCTGGATTTACGTTGATAGAAATGCTGATTGTATTGCTAATTATTAGCGTGCTGGTATTGTTATTCGTTCCAAATTTGGCAAAACACCAAAAAGTCGCAAATAAAGAAAGTGAGCGGGCAGTCATTCAGGTGGTGGAGACTCAAATGGAGCTGTATCAGATTGAATTCCCGGATAAGTCAAAGCCCACTGTGGAGGAACTGGAAAAAGAGAGGTATATTACCTCAGAGCAGTTAGTAAAATACAACATAGCCAAAGAAAAGCAATATGACTAGACGTGGTTTCACTATTGCAGAAACGTTGCTGGTGTTATTGATTTTTAGTTTTTTTTCACTCTTGCCCGCCTTTGCTTTACAGCGGTGGCAACAGATGATGGCAGTGGATCAATTTTTTTCTCGATTGGAAAAAAGTATTTTAGTCACACAGCAAGTAGCAATTACTGATAAGATCCAGACACAGTTTGCGTTGACTTGGGACAACACGGCGATTTTTTTCCGAACATCGAAACTGCCGGAAAGTCAGTTGCCGCAGCTGACAATTCCTAACGAGATAACCGTGGACATTTTCACTCCAATGGCATTTTCTGCCCGAAAAGGAAATAACAGTGAAATGAGAACTATTACTTTTCGTTGGCCGAAACAACAGCAGACGATTCAATATAAATTTCAATTTGGGAGTGGTCACTATCAAAAAATCGTTAAATAAAGGCTTCATTTTGCTGGAAACACTTTTTTCTCTCCTATTATTGAGCAGTTGTTTGTTTTTCTATCTTTTGGGGGAGATGAAGATGCTGGCGCAAAGCGATCGGTTGTTGGAAAAGGCCCGTACTGCACGAATCATGTATGAGGAAACGAAGGCGTACGCAAACCATGGTGGTTCCACGATTCGTGAAGTTCAATACGAGCATCCCTATCAAGTAGTTATTCAAAAAAATCACCGAATTCAGCAAGTCGAGGTTCGTTCAGCCGCGGATCAGTTGGTGATTTCCTTTGAGTAACCAAAAGAAGCGCCAAATTCATCGCGGTTTTACACTGTTGGAGTGTTTATTTGCGTTGCTAATTCTCAGCGGTTTTTTATTGCTAACAAACGGAACGATTCAGCACCACAAGCAGCTCGCCCCATTGTTGATGCGGCGGAACCGACAGGAGTTTGAAGTTTTTTTAATCCAGCTGGAAAATGAATTACAGGAACGAACCTTTGAAAAAAGTACCGCTACTGAAATAAATTTTAAGACGCATGTTGTTGATACGGTTCCTTCGGTGATTCGTACGACGATCAAAGTACAAAATGAGATGATTATCAAAAATGAAAATGGCGGGTACCATCCGTTGCTGGTAGATGTTAAAAAAGTTTTGTTCCACCAAACAGATACAGGAATTGACATCAAAGTTTGGTTCTTTAATGGAGATATTAATTATGGCAAATGGATTTTTCCAAAAACCTAAAGGCAGTATCATGTTTTCGGCAGTTTTACTGGTTTTTTTATTTAGCATGCTGTTACTGACCGCCCTGGAAAATCATCGCTTGGCGGTTACCTTTGCAATCCGAACGAAAAAATTATATATCGCCAAAACGATTAAAGAAATGTTTTGGTATGAGTATGAACAGCAGGAAAATCCACCGGAAAAAGGTGTAGTGACGTTTAATGTGGGGGCTGTCCGGTATCAGACGACGGCGGGGAATCTGCTGATTTGGATTGATCATGGCGGTGGGACTTTTTATTTTGAGGAATCGCTAAAAAAAGACACAGATAAAACAGTTCTGGAAAATGACTGACACAGCAGACTGAAAAGCCTTTCAATGGTGCTTTTCGGCTGTTGTTTTTTGGCTTGAAAGAAAAAATGCAGGGAGTACTTCTAAAAAATTTCCCGTGAAACCAATTGATAAATCGTGGCGAATCAGCTAGAATTAAACAGGTATAAAAGTTGTTATAACTAAGACAAAGCGAGGTGCGGGATGTTTCCAGAAAAAATCGAAAAAAGTTTTGAGTTGACCCTCGAAGCGATTCAATTATTACAAAATGCATTGGAATCATCTTTTCTTGATGCCTATATCGAGAATGCCGAAAACATGATTGATCATTTTCAAGTGCGTGTAATTGATGGCGTTCCCAATGCAGAGACTGTAAAAAAGGTCGAAGCCATCTATCAACAGCTTCAAGAAATCCCATTAGAAGCCGAAGAAATACGGAAATTGGCCCAACTTTTGCTGCTAAAGGGCGGGAAATTTGAACAACTTCAACCAAACCACCAATTGACTCCCGATGGTATCGGCTTTTTGTTTGTCTATTTGCTGGAACAGCTTTATCCAAAAAAAGGGGATCTGACTGTTTTAGATATAAGTGTCGGCATGGGGAATTTATTGCTGACAGTTTTATTGAATTTGCAAAATGCCGGATACCGGATGAAGGGATACGGCGTGGACATCGATGAGACTCTTTTAGCGGTTGCAGCAGCGACTAGCGATTGGACCCATGGAGAGGTGCAGTTGTTTCATCAAGACGGTTTGCAAGAGCTGTTGATTGATCCAATGGATGCAGTTATCAGTGATCTGCCTGTGGGCTATTATCCCCATGATGAAAAAGCTGAAAAGTTTTTGACGGCAGCAAAGGAAAATCATAGTTTTGCCCATCATCTATTGATGGAACAAGCAATGAATTATGTAAAAGAAAACAGTTTCGGGTTCTTTTTGGTACCCAGCAACTTTTTGGAAACAGAGCAAAGTCAGGCATTGAAGCAGCTTTTTATTGAAAAAGTCTATCTGCAAGCAATTGTTCAACTACCAGATGAATTGTTCAAAAATGAAGTGTCTCGAAAAAGCATTATTATTTTGCAGCAAAAAGGCGAACATGCCAAACAGGCGGAAGTTTTAGTGGCAAAACTTGCCACATTGAAAGATTCGGCAAAAGTAGCGGAATTCTTTAAAGAATTTGAAGCTTGGAAAACGGCAAATCTATAACTTGCAAGATCCTCGTGACAGGTGTCGTAAGGGGTTCAAAATAAATCAATCGGATGAAGGAGAGTACTATGTCTAAAACAATCGCAATCAATGCAGGTAGTTCAAGTTTGAAATGGCAATTGTATCAAATGCCAGAAGAAACCGTTATCGCAAAAGGAATCGTTGAACGAATCGGTTTGAAAGACTCAATCTTTACGATCAAATATGGCGAGGGAGAAAAATTCGAAACGGTCGTTGACATCGATGACCATGAAATCGCAGTTCGAATGTTATTGGATCACTTGATTGAATTACACATTTTAGGTTCCTACGATGAAATTACCGGTGTAGGTCACCGGGTGGTAGCAGGTGGCGAATACTTCAAGGATTCTACGATTATTACGGATGATGTTCTGGAAAAAATCGAGGAATTAGCAGAATTGGCACCATTGCATAATCCAGCAAATGCAATGGGAATTAAAGCCTTCAAACATATTTTACCAAATATTATCAGTGTGGCGGTTTTTGACACGTCTTTCCATACAACGATGCCAAAAGTGAACTACATGTACAGTATTCCAAAAGAATATTATGAAAAATATGCAGCCCGTAAATACGGAGCTCACGGAACTAGCCATCGTTACGTTTCAGAACGGGCAATCCAATTTTTAAATAAACCAGCAGAAGAAACCAAAATCATCACTTGCCATATCGGAAACGGCGCTTCGATCACAGCCGTGAAGGGCGGAAAATCAGTAGATACATCCATGGGCTTTACGCCTCTTGCCGGTGTAACGATGGGCACTCGTTCTGGGGACATTGACGCTTCTCTTCTTCCTTATTTAATGCGTAAAGAAGGCATTGAAGATGTTAATGAAATGATCGACATTTTGAATAAAAAATCAGGAATCTTAGGATTGTCCGGTATTTCCAGTGACATGCGAGACGTTCAAAAAGCGGCTGCCAGCCACAATGAAGATGCCGAACTGACCATCGAATTGTACGCAGACCGTATCCGTAAATATATCGCACAATACATTTCTGTTATGAACGGTGTAGATGCGATTGTCTTTACAGCCGGTGTTGGGGAAAATGCTGCTTACGTTCGTGAAGCTGTCTTGAAACCAATGACATGGTTCGGTATTAAATTAAATCCAACAGTAAATAATTTGATCCACGGCGAAGAAGCAGAAATCACTTCTCCTGATTCACAAGTCAAAGTGTTTGTTATTCCAACTGACGAAGAAGTTATGATTGCCAGAGATGTGCAACGAATTGGTGCAAAGTTGAATTAAGCTAGTACTAAATTATTTTGGAAATAGCCAGAATGTTGACGGCTTTTTTTACCCTTATGTAAGTTTTAGAGCTATGTTGTTTTGAAAACTACCAACATAAAAAACGTATAAAATGACGAGAAATCGTTCGTTTTATACGTTTTTTAACTTCTTTGCCGTGTCTTCTTGTTATTTTTCCTTGCTATGATAGAATTCTAGCAACGGGAGATGAGGAAGTATGATTTTATTAGGATCGTTGGCCAACGGATTGGCAATTATTGGCGGCAGTCTGCTAGGGGCTTTCCTACGCAATATTAGTGAACAAACAAAGGATACCGTCACGAAAGGTATTGGGATCGGCGTTATTGCTTTGGGACTTCAAATGGCGATCAAAACAGATTCCTTCACACTGGTTATCATCAGCTTATGCGTAGGAGCTTTGATTGGTGAAGGGTTAAAAATTGAAGATGGCATGAACCGGCTAGGGCTTTTTTTGCAGAAACATTTTGCAAAATCTAATGGGAATTTTGCGGAAGGATTTGTTACTAGTTCATTGATTTTTGTAGTTGGCTCCATGGGAATCATCGGTGCAATCCAAAGCGGCGTTTCCGGCGACAACCAGACGCTATACACCAAAGCTGTTATGGACGGATTCTTAGCGATTATGCTGACAGCCTCATTAGGAATCGGTGTTCTTTTTTCTAGTTTGCCGGTTTTCATCTATCAAGGAATCATCACACTGTTTGCTAGTGTAGTCGTTAGGTATGTGCCACAAGAATTATTGACTATTTTAGTGGCAGGAATCAGTCAGATCGGTGGACTTCTGATTATTGCGATTGGATTAAATCTTATTAAACTGACCAATATTCGTGTATCTAATTTTTTACCTAGTTTGATTATTTTGGTTTTCTTTTTGATGCTAAGGTATTATTCCTTCTAAACAATGGTAATCTGTTCGCAGGACTGTTTTGTAGCCGCATGATCCCAGTTTCAAGCTTTGTTATTTTGAGGGGTCAATCGAGTGGAAGAGGGGTATAGGGAAATTTTCTGTTATAGAATTAATGAGAAGAATAAAATCATTTTAGAAGAATTCAAGAAGTAATTTGCTAGCTGTTAAAATAAGTTTCTCATTGAAGAGGAACGATTTTGTATTGGGTTCTTGAACTGAAAAAAGTACCTATCCTAACCAAAAACCCCCATACAGATAGCTTATCAAAAGCTGCCTGTATGGGGGTTTACCTATGCGGGAAATGGGAGTCGAACCCACACGAGCTAAGCTCATACGCACCTGAAGCGCACGCGTCTGCCATTCCGCCATTCCCGCAAGTCGCCTCATTCAAGACCACATGTTATAGGATAATCGAAATAGCTGAAATTTGCAAAGATTTTTTGGTGTTTAGTCAATGTTTTTTGTTTTTGCTTTTTTGGTACCAATAGAAAAAAGCAATCAGGCCTAAAACGCCGGTGATCACCGCCGTAAGGGCGTCTTGAGCAATCAGGCTGAAGAAGGAGACACCTAGCAGCAAAACGGCGAAAATGCCGATAAATAGTTCGATTTTCATCATAGCAAGCTCCTTTAAAAGTAAATAAGTTCCGCTTATTTCAATCGGGTGACGGCTTCTTCAACAGTAGCAACGAAGAAAACCTGTGTGCCTTGGTTGCACTCGTAAATAAAGTCCTTCAGTGCTTTGCTGGTATAGGAGCTGAAATCTCCGACGATGGCTAAACGAATAGCGTATTGGGCAAATTTTTGTAAAATTTCACCCGCTAATTTGGTTCGCAGATCAAAAAAGTCCTCCGTAAAGGCTTCTTTTTTTAAGATAATAGCATTCGTATCATGGGCAAAGGAAAGAGAAAAAGCAAGATCTAATGCACCCTGCGAATCTTGAATGATTTTTTCGGGTTCGGCAAAAACTATTTTTTCCTTTTTTTCTTGATAAATGCGGGTATTCATGTAAACTTCCTTTCTAAAACTATTTTCTCGTGGCTTCTTCCAACGCAGGGTCGCGGTCGGCCTGGTAATCAGCAAGGGCGGTTTGGATTACTCGTTGGGGCAAAACGCCAATATTGTGATGGGGACGTCCATCAGGATAACAAACCTTTTTTGCTGTGATTTGAAAGATACCGCCCGTTTTTAACGAAATCCAAGCGGGTTGTCCGGTGGAACCGGCACTGGCTGTTCCGATGAGGGTGGCCCGCTGCTGCGTATCAAAGGCAATCAAAAAATTTTCTGCAGAAGAATAGGTTCCTTCATTTTGTAAAATCATTACCGGCATATCGGCTAATTTTCCACAATATTCTGGGGTAAAGGAGTATTCCTCACTTTTTTCCAAATACTGATGTTGAAAAGTTTGCAGGCACTCTAATTCGGAAGCCTCCCATGTTTCTTTCTGTTGATGAAGAAGTTGGGAGCCGTTTGCGTATTTTTCCAAATCAATGACTTGGCGAAAGGCCCCTTCAACGGGGAACCTTTCAGTAAAGAAGGCTTGGCAAATTTGATCGGCATACCCAGAATTTCCGCCAGGATTGTTTCGTAGATCAAAGATGAGAGCCGTTTGCTTTGAAAGCCAAGGAAGCTGGTCATAAAAACTGCGAACAACTGCTTCTGAAGCAAAATTCTTCAATTGGATATAGGCTTTGTCTGCTAGTTGATAAAAGGCAGCAGATGAATTTTCTGCAATCCATTTGGCCGTTTTCGGGAGAGCATTTCTTTCCACAAATTTTGGGGACTCCGATTCAAAGGGGATTTCGATCGATTCTAAGGCAAAAGTTAACGTATAGTTTTCTTGCAAAATAAAAAAAGCATAATCAGTAAATTCCTGCAAAGCAAAATTAATTTTTTCATGCCAAAAATACGGCAAGACTTTTTCTGCCAAGAAGTCTTCTGGTGTCAGGCCGTTTATCAAACGAATCGGTTGATAAAGAAATTGTTGGTAAGCCGCGGTGGCCTTTGAAATACATAACTGATTCTCAATCCAGCAAAAACTAATGGGGGAAAAGGTCGTTCTTGCTAAGGCTTGTGGCGGATAAACAGTCGTGTGGCCATCATTTAATTGGGCGGTTCCTTTCATCAGGTGTAAATAAAAAGCTCTTTCCGACATTCCCTCAACAATTTGAGGCAAACAGCCTTCAAACCAGTCCTCCCATTGGCGCAAGGTCTCCTTTTGCCAATAGGGAAAAATATTCTTGGCCTCTGAAAAAACAGTCATTGCATCCGCTAGTTGGTCATACATAGACATCATCCAATCGTAGAAAGGTTTTTCTTATTATAGCATGTTGTTTAGGAGGCAACTAAAAAAAATTCAAACAAACTGCTTGACGAATTCGCTACATAGTATTAATATGTACTAGAACCTAGTGATAATAAGTACCTAAGTCAACCAGTGGAAAAAAGTTTTCTTATTTGTAGACTACCTAGTATTACTACGTACGATAACAAGATAAAATAGCAATTGAGAAAGGAAAAGTTATGAAAGGACTAACGGAATTACTTAAAGGGGTTTTAGAAGGAATCGTACTTCAAAAAATTGCCAAGGGCGAGACCTACGGCTATGAGATCACCAATTATTTGGTTGATCTGGGTTTTGAAGATATCGTCGAAGGAACCGTGTATACCGTTTTATTACGGTTGGAGAAAAAAGGCTTGTTGGCAGTTGAAAAACGCAAATCGGAAATGGGACCGCCGCGAAAATTTTATACATTGAATGAAGCTGGACGTCTCTATTTGGCAGAATTTTGGGAGAAGTGGTCATTTTTAGAGGCCCGTTTGCAGGAATTAAAAGGGGAGAATTAATATGAAAAACTGGTATACATCGATGCGTAACGATAAAAAAAGATACAAAGCTTATGTGAAGGCAAGGGCACAGTTGCCTGACGATTATGAAAAAGCGCTGACCGCACTGGATCACTACATGATGAATTTTGTTGGCAACAGTGAATTTATGGGAATTTTTGAAGACTTGCTGCAATTGTTTGCCGATGGCGCTGCTGAAGGACGTTCTATCAACGAGTTGGTCGGCAACGATCCAGTAAAATTTGCGGATGACATCATGGCAGAATATCCGGAGGTGCTATGGTACAGCAAGACGCGAAAAAAATTAAAAGATGAATTTGAAAGGATCGAAAAATAAAATGAATACATTTCAGACAAAACCAGTGATTACTATTGATCACGCAAAAAAACAATTTGGCAACGTCAGTGTCTTAAAAGATATTTCCATGACCATCCAAAAAGGGGAGATTTACACCCTATTAGGAGAAAATGGTGCTGGAAAAACGACACTGATCAAAATGATGACGACACTTTTACAGCCGGATAGCGGCGAGATCACCATTGCCGGACTATCCGTCACCAAACAGCCCAATGAAGTCCGGGAACTAATTAGTTTAAATTCACAAGAAGCGACAGTAGATATGTTTTTTAGCGGCTACGAGAATCTGCGGTTGATTGCCCAGTTACGTGGAGTAAAAAATGAAAAAGCGGAGATTCGACAATTAGCGAAACGACTTGGTTTGGAAGAATTTATTGATCGACGTGTGGCAGATTATTCTGGTGGGATGCGTCGTCGGTTGGATATCGCCATGTCCCTAGTCGGTGATCCGGAAATTCTTTTTCTAGATGAACCGACCACTGGTGTCGATCCTAAAAATCGTTTAGAAATTTGGCGCATCATTCGGGAAATCAGTGACGCCGGCAAAACCATTTTTCTAACGACACAATATTTGGATGAAGCCGATCGTCTGTCAGATCACATTTCTTTTCTGCATAAAGGAGAAATCGTGTTGACCGGCACACCGGCAGAATTAAAGAAAAATACCAATAAAAAAGTTGAAATTACAGTAGAAGCGGCGCAACAAAGCCAAGCAGTATCCTTGTTGACTCAAGCCGGGATTTCTTTTGAAGCTCAAGCCACGGGTGTGACGATTGAAGAAAGCGATCAGTTACAAGTATTGGCACTGTTTGTGGAGCATCAGATAACGATTACTGCTTTGAAAGCCGAAGAAGTCAGTCTGGAAACAATATTCTTAACGATTACAAAGGAGAAAAAATGAAAACTTTAATTCAATTATCTGCTTTAACGAAGCGGATTTTAAAACAAAACCTAACGAATACCGATACTTTGATCACCGTTTTTGGGACACCGATTTTTATGTTGCTGTTTTTTGTCTATGTATTTGGAGGCAGCATCAGTTTAAATGGAACAGAAACCAATACGGTGGATTACTTGAACTACGCCTTGCCAGGATTTATGTTGATTACCATGACCATGGGTTCAGCGTATACTTCTCTGCGGATCAACATGGATAAAACCAGCGGCTTCTTAGATCGCTTGCACACTTTGCCAATCAAACGCTGGATTGTTCTTGGCTCTCATATCGTTGCCTCTGTGATTTTCATGTTGTTGTCTGAACTGACAACCTTTGTTGTGGGAATGATCATGGGCTTTCGTCCAGAATTTTCGGCGGGAAATCTGCTGTTGTTCTTGCTGATTTCCATCTTGTTTGCCTTTGCCATGACAATGATTTCCATTCCCTTTTCGATTTCAGCTAAAAGCTGGGAAAGTGCCGGTAGTTTTTCTTACCTGTTGATTATGCTCCTATTTGTCAGCTCAGCATTTGTACCAACGAGTGGGATGGCAAAACCGATTGCGATTTTTGCCGATCATCAACCAATGACACCGATTGTTGAAACAACTCGCGGCTTGCTGATGGAAAATATCGCCCTGAAAAACGGCGATCTGTTAAGCGCCTTTATCTGGCTGATTGCGTTAGTCGTGGTCTTTGGTATCCTATCTTATCGAAAATACCAAAAAGTCTTTTAAACGAACAAAAAAACAGCGATCCTGCAAATGGGGACCGCTGTTTTGCTTTACTGCAAGTAACTGGCTGTTTTTGTAGTGCTTGTCAAAAATTCTTGAATCGTTCCACTGAATAGTAAATGCCCGCCTTCTTTACCACCAACTGGCCCTAATTCAACCAGATAATCGGCTTGTCGGATCACATCTAAATTGTGTTCAATGAAAATAAATGTATTGCCTTCATCGATTAATTGTTGGATCAGAGTCATAAAATGGTAAACATCGATTTTATGCATTCCGGTTGTTGGTTCATCCATTAGAAATAAATTGTTGTTCTGTTTTTCTTTTGCAATGGTTGCCGCCAGCCGCAGCCGCTGCATCTCACCGCCGGAAAGGGTATCGGTGGATTGTCCAAGTGTCACATAATCAAGATTGGTTTTTGCCAAAAGCTGTAAAGGTTTCGTGTCCAATCCTTGTTTTGCCAGAAAATCCTCGGCCGCAGCCACATCCATCATCAAGACGTCAAAAATTGAACAGTCACCGATTTTTACCGCCAGAATATCTTCCTGATAGCGAGTACCGTGACATTCAGGACAAGTGACTTCAACATTTTGGAAGAAGAGTTGATTGTTTTCAATCGTACCTAAGCCTTGGCAATTTTGGCAGCGACCGTTGCCAGAGTTAAAAGAAAAATCTCCAGCTTTGAAGAGTTTCCCCTTTTTTTGTGCTTCTTTGGCAAAGAGACCGCGAATTTTATCAAAAAGATCCAAATAGGTCGCAATAATCGAACGGCGGTTACGGGTGGGGCGTTTTTGGCTGATGGTGACCAACTGACGAAACGGCGTGTCCCATTGGGTTGTCGCGGTATTTTTTAAGTTGGCTTCAGCGATTTCGCCAAAAACCAAACTGGATTTTCCAGCACCGGAAACACCAGTGACCACGCTCAAACTATTTGTAGGTAACGTTAACGAAAGATTCTTCAAATTATTGCTCGTTGCATTTGTGACCGTCAAGGCGGCCGTGGCAACTGGGCGTTGTCGGCTGTTTTGCTGGTAGCGATTTTGTTGGGCTTTATAGGTCAGCGAATCGGGATTGTTCATCAAGTCTTGGTAAGTACCGGTGAATAGAATCTCTCCGCCTTTTTCGCCGGATTTTGGTCCAATTTCAATGATCCAATCAGCTTGATGGATTACGGCATCATCATGTTCGATGACTACCACCGTGTTGCGGCGGTCACGAATTTTTTTGATCATTTCGATTACACCTTGAGTATCTGCCGTGTGCAGACCAATCGTCGGTTCATCCAATAAATAAATCAATTCTGTCATGGGAGAAGCTAAAACCGCTGCCAGTTTGATTCGTTGTGCTTCTCCACCGGACAAGGTTGTATAGGGACGATCTAAGGACAAATAGGCTAAGCCAACTTGTTGAATGCGCTGGATTTTGGTCAGCATATCCCCAGTGTAATTTTGTACCATTTGCTGTTGTCCTTCAGACATGGCAGCATCAAGTTTATGCAGCCAGTCCATCAATTGAATCAAATCCCAAGTTTCGATGACTGGTAAAGATTGACCCAAAACAGTGGCAGCTCGACTTTCAGGATTCAATTTTCCCCCCTGACAGGCAGGACAAAGCGTTTCTCCGATATAAGGAGCCAATGTGGCAGGTACGCCTTTATTTTCTGAGATTTTTTGCCAGATTTTAGTTTCGACTCCTTCAAAACGACCCTCTTGGACTTTTTTTGGCAAAGCTTTATTTTCCAGCAACTCTTTATTGGTGATTCCTTCTTTTAGCAAGGTCCATTGTTCAGCAGAGAAATCCTTTAAAGGTAGTTTTTTCGGCACCGGTAGTTTTAAAAATGCCAGTAATTTGTAATAGATATCGGCTTGGTAGGCATTGTATCCCGTAGGCCACATGGTAACGGCACCCTCTTCCAAGGATTTCTTTGGATCGTATAGGACGTCTTCTTTAATTGCCAGCGTTTTTCCCAAGCCGTGACAGGTGAGGCAGGCACCAGCTTTTGTGTTGAAGGAAAAGTGGGAACGGGTCAGCTTATCCATTCGATGACCGCAGTTGGGACAATCCATAAAGACTTTAAACTGCCCATCTTTTTTTTCAGTCGTTTCCTTTGCTTCACTGGCAGTGATCAACTGGTGGCAAGCAGGGCATTCACGGGTGTGGAGCTTTTCAAAAATCATTCGCAGGTCGGTAAAAAGATCAGTTTGGGTACCTAGAGTAGAGCGGGGATTTTCGTTACGATCTTCTTGATCAATCAAAATTGCCGGTGACAAATGGTGGATGGCATCGACCTTGGGTTTTTGGATTCCTTGAAAATTCATGGCTTCCAAGTATTGTCGTTGAGCCTCCATGTAGAGGGTGTCTTTGACTAGTGTGGTTTTCCCTGAACCGGAGAGACCGGTAACCACTACGAATTTATTTCTAGGAATATCGACATCAATGTGTTTAAGATTTTTTTCATACGCATTACGAATTTCAATCTTCATTTTCTTCACCTCATTTCTAGTGTACTAGATTGAAGCAATATTCTAGTTTTTTTCTGCTAAATACTATGAAAAAGGGAATATTTTCGCTAAAATCAGACAAAGGTCTTAAAACTATTACTTGAAGGTTGTGAAACGAGTGGACTACACTATGAAGCAGATGACAACACTGATTAAGGTCAGTGATACGACTTTAAAGCGTTATGAAAACTTTGACTTGCTGCCGGAAGTCAAAAAAACGGTAGGGGGGCAACGAAGATACCAAGAAATCCATCGGCAGGCGTTTTTGACGATTCGCAAATTGTTGCAAGGATTTGAAATCACAACGGCCTATGCGTTAATGCGTCTTGCAAAAGCAGGGGCATTTTCCGAAAGCTATTGGCTGATTGCCCATGCCCAAAAGCAGTTGGTGGCCGATGAAGAAGCTCTGCAACGAAATCGGACATTTATTCTTTCTCTCCCGCAAGAACAGTTGCCTCAGCAACGTTTACGTATTGGCGAATTGGCAAAACTGGCTCAGGTGGAGACGTCAGCGATTCGCTACTGGGAGGAACGGGGGCTGATTACCAGCCAACGGGGAGAAAACGGGTATCGGTATTACGAAGAAAAAGAAATCAAAAAAACATTGATTGTCACTTCCTTGCGAAAGACAATCTATGCCATTGAAGAAATCAAAAAATTACTGGCAAATAAAGAACCGGAAACGATTCAGAAATTGAAGCATCACTTTCTGGAAACCAAAGTCAAGATCGATGAGAAACTGGCAAAGCAACTGGAAGGAATCGCCGCTTTTATGGTGTATTGCGAAATGTTGAAGAAAGCGCCGCAAGCAGAGTGAGTGATTGAATGTCAGCGAAGCGGTTGGCAAACTCTCTGGACTTCGATACAATGAAAGAAAAACAAAGATGGGAAAAAAGCCATGATCAAACTATTATTGGTAGACGACAGTGAGCTAATTACCGGCGGCTTGAAAATTTTATTGGGAATTGAAGCAGATTTTGAGATCGTTGCCTGTGTGGATCGCGGCGAAAAAGCGGTGGCGGTGTGTCAGCAACAACCCATCGATATCGTGCTGATGGATGTGCGGATGCCTGGGATGAGCGGGGTAGAAGCGACAAAAAAAATTACTGAAACGACCGCTGCAAAAGTCATTATTTTAACAACCTTTGATGAAGATGAGTACATTGTGGAAGGAATCAAAAACGGAGCTTCCGGTTATTTGCTGAAAAATACCGAACCGGAGCAGTTGACTCAAGCGATTCGCACCGTGATGAAGGGACAGAGTATTTTGTCCCAAGATGTCTTGGCAAAAGCCAAGCAACAATTTCATCCCGAACAAAAAAGTGCCGATTTATCTGAATTGACTCCTCGAGAAATTGAGATTACACGGTTGGTGGCTGCGGGATTAAGCAACAAGCAAATCGCCAATCAACTTTTTTTGACAGAAGGAACGATTAATAACAGCTTGTCTACGATCCTCCACAAATTAGAGTTGGAACATCGAACACAGGTGGCGATTTATTATTTGACCGGCAAAGCAGGGAATGCAGATGAAAACCTTTAAACTTTTTATCAGTGTCTTAACGGTACTGGGTATCGTAGGGATTTTGTTTTTGCAGGTGACCGGTTCTTTGACAGCAGTCATTATTTTATTATTGCTATGGTTGAGTTTTTTATTACTGAGCATCAGTTTTCCCACGTATCAGTGGGTCTTTTTAGGATGCCAATTGGGGATTGCGCTTGTGGCACCTTTTGTCCAGACATGGTTGTTTTACCTGTTGCCGGGCACTGTAGCCAATTTTCTGGTTTTAGGGAAATATCAACCTTTCTCAGCGATGATCGGCAGTATTCTGTTAGTCAGTTATGGCATTTATCTGCCGGATCGCTACATGCAGTTAGGTGGACTGCTATGGACGGTTTTTGTGTTCTTTGTTTATCTGACGGTAGAAAAACTGACCCAAGAAAAACGCGGATTAAGCGATTCTTCCGATATGCTGCGAATCGAACGCAATCGGCTGTCGACTCTTTTTGAACAAAGTGTAATGAACAGCGAAGCTCGGGAAAAAGAAGCGGTTTTGTCTGAACGGCAGCGTCTGGTTCATGAAATCCATGATGAGCTGGGGCATAAATTGTCTGGGGGATTGATCCAAATGGAAGCCGCCAAAGCAGTTTATCATTCCAATCCTCAACAAGCAGAAGAACTGTTGGCGCAAGCTATCGCTACGACTCGAGAGGGAATCAACGATATTCGTAAAACCCTTCATTCCGAAGCGCCGCCAGTTGAAACACTGAATATTAATCGTATTAAAATGGAATTACAGACCTTTATGCAACGCTATCAGATAAAAACTTCTTTTCAATATTTTGGAAAAGTCGATCAGTTGAGCAATTTTCAATGGCAGGTCTTGTTGGGAAATTTAAAGGAAACATTGACCAACACTTTAAAATATGCAGAAGCCTCCGAGGTTTCGGTGAAATTGCATGTGTTTAAAGGTTTTTTGCGGTTTGAAGTCAGCAACAACGGCAAACAGGCAGTGACATATAAAAAAGGCCTGGGAATTTTGGGGATGGAGGAACGAACCGCCATGCTTTCCGGACAACTACTCATCGACAGTTCCCATAATTTTACCGTGACGACAATTTTACCAATCCAACAACATGAGAAATCTCATGTCTAACTGATGAGAAACTACACTAGTGTGGTTTCTCTTTTTTTTGTATGCTTGATATAGATAAGATTTGGAGGGAGAAAACATGGAACGTATCGTAGAAATTAATCAGCTGACGAAAAAATTTGGCTCACAGGTAGCAGTGGATGAAGTGAGTTTTTCTGTAGATAAGGGAACGATTTTGGGATTATTGGGACCAAACGGCGCTGGAAAATCAACTACCATCAATATGATTACTGGATTATTGAAAAAAACAGCAGGTGAAATCAAACTTTTTGGCAAAGAAGCTTCCGAAAAAAATCGAGACTTACGTAAAAAAATCGGGGTAGTACCACAAGAACTGGCGATCTATCATGATTTGAGCGCAGAAGAAAATGTCCGCTATTTTGGCGGGTTGTATGGATTACGGGGACAAAAATTAAAAGATGCTACTGAAAAAGCGTTAAAAGCAGTCGGTTTATGGGAACGGAAGAAAGATAAATCAGCCACGTTTTCCGGCGGGATGCAACGGCGCTTGAATATTGCTATGGCAATCGTTCACGAACCGGAATTTGTCATTATGGATGAACCAACCGTAGGAATCGATACCCAATCACGAAATTATATTCTTGAAACTATTGAAAAAATGCGAGCAGAGGGCAAAACCTTGATTTATACCAGCCACTATATGGAAGAAGTAGAGCGCTTGGCGGATACAATCGTCGTGATCGATCACGGCAAGGTTATCGCTACCGGAACTGAAGCCGAATTAGTCAATCTCGTGACAGACCAAAAAAATATCACGATTACAGTGGCAAATCCCCAAGCAGTGAATTTGGCAGAAATCGAAGAACAGTCCGGTGTGATCCAAACAAGCTTACAGGAACAACAACTGGTGGTCACCGTGTCAGTAGAAAGCAATGCATTGAACCGCTTGTTGATGCAGTTGATTAAACAAGGGGTCGAAGTCGACAGTGTCGATCAGCAACGAATCGATTTAGAAACGGTCTTCTTGAATCTGACCGGACGCAATTTAAGGGATAAGTAGGTGAGAAAATGAATTTACCAATTATTATTCGGACATTTATCCAGCAAATACGGGACAAAGCCACCTATATTTATTTCTTGGTGTTTCCGTTAACGCTGATGCTGATTTTAGGTTCGGTCTTGCAGGGAGCTTTTGATGGCGGCGATATCGAAGATAAAATCGATGAGATTCAGGTCCGTTATGTTGTGGATGATGCAGCGATGGGAACGCAATTTGAAGCTGTTTTGCAGGAAATCGATTCGGACAAACTTATTTTTGAAGAAAGTCCGAATGAAGAAAGTGCTGTTGCAGCGATGAAGAAAAAGCAGGCAAATGCCTACTTTCTCATTAAAAAAGATATTACCGTTCAAATCGAAAGTCTGTCAGACGTACAATTTACTCTCTTAAAAAGTTATTTGGCGGAGATGTTTCAGGTGATGCGCCTGATGGAAGGAGCGCAACAATTTGGTGTAGCACCGCAAGAGCTCTTCAACTTACCACCTGAGTTGGACAAAGCCATTGTGGTCGATCAAAGTCAAATGAAGAAACCGGCAACCTCCTACCAATATTATTCCGTTGCGATGATTGCATTGTTTATTTTGTATATGTCGCAAAACGGGTTGGAGATGTTTGATAAAGGTCGCAGACAAAAAACATTGCAGCGGGAATTAATCAGTCCGGTCAGTCGACAAAAATTGATCAACTCTACTTTTATTGGACATGCTTTGTTGGGCGTGTGTGTGGTTTTCGCATTGATGGTGATCACGCAAGTTCTTTTCGGTGTTCCGTGGCATTTGCAGTGGTTCTTCTCCTTTGCCAATTTGTCTTCCTTAATGCTGTTGTTTCTAGTTTTGGGCGCCTTTTTAGAAACGGTTGGAAAAGGTGTGGGCATGGCATTGGTTCAAGTTATCATTCAAGTGGCAGCCTTTCTCGGGGGCGGATACTTCCCAGTTGGTGAAGAAATGATGCGTTTTTCACCGATGGGTTGGGTCATGGGACCGATTCGTGAAGCCTTATGGACCGAAAATGCGTTGCAGTGGCAAGGTGTCCTTTATTGTTTGATTAGTACATTGGTTTTATATATTGGCATGTCGGTTGTATTAAATCGCAGGGAGGAATTCTAAATGAAGGATATACTATGGATTATTCGGGAACGGTTTATTCTTTGGCGGAACCATCCTATGCAGGTGCTGTTTCTTTTGGGGGTTCCTATCATGAGTATTGCGTTATATTTCTTTATCTACAGCAATACAGGTATCGCCAACTCTTTGACGGTAGGGGTCGTTGATCAGGATCAATCCAAGTACAGTCAGCAATTTGTTGCAACGCTTGGGAAACGGTTATCCGTGAAGGAATTAAAGGATGAGGAAGCCGGTGACAAGTCATTGGCTGCCCAATCTGTGACCGCCAATCTTGTGATTCCCGCAGATTTTTCAGAAAAAATTGGTGAGGGAGAATTGGCAACGTTGAAGTTTCGTACCCTTCAGGAAGGGCAGGCCATTGATTCCATCAAAAATATTGCCCTTACTACCTACAATGAAGTATTAGCCATTGCAAAATTTGCGGCTAACAGTAGTGAAAAAGAAGCCTTTGAATTTGTAAAAGGAGATACGACAATCAAATTTGAACAATTTGAAAAGGATGCGACAAGCAAAGCAATGAGTATCCAGATTCTTGGATTTATGCTCATGATGCTGCTTTATCAATCCGGGGTTTTTGGGGCAAATGCCATTCAAAATGAACGGCGAAATAAAATTTACCATCGCTTCATGACAACACCAGTTTCTAAAGGGGCGTATTTCACGGGCACGGCGATTTTCGCTTTCCTAGCGATGATTTTTGAAGTGGTTTTTACGGTTTTATTGATGACGGTGGCATTTCGTATCGATATCGGGTTACCTGCGATACAGTTGATTGGGGTTCTCGCAGTCTTTGGACTGGTTGCTGTCGCCTGGTCGATTGCAATCGGCGTGAATTCCCCCAGCAGTAATTTTGCTTCCGGTGTCCAAAGTATTCTATTTACCGTTACAAGTATTTTATCCGGGGCATTGATTCCCAGCGAGGTAATGCCGGAGTTTATGGAAAAAGTCGCCCGTATCACACCGCAATATTGGGTGTTAGATGCCATCAAACAACTGCAAAATAACGCTGATTTTTCTCAAATCATTGTTAATCTGCTGGTCCTAGCTGCCTTTGTCCTGCTCTTTTTCAGCATCTCTACGTATGGGTTTATGAAGAGAAAAAATTTAGAGGTGTTTGATTAATAATAAGCCGTGAAATTGTAAAATTTTGCGGCTTATTTTTTCCTAACTTGACTTCTCATGCAAAACAATTTATTGTTTAAAATGTAAACAGTAAACAGAGGAGTTGGAGATGTGGCAAGTATTCGTGATATTGCTAAGATGGCTGGTGTATCAGCTGCCAGTGTCTCAAGAATATTAAACAATGATCAAACCTTCAGTATCAATGAAAATACCCGTCAAAGAGTGATAGAAATTGCCAACCAAGTAAATTACTCAAAAGAAAAAAATTTACGGGGAAGTCGCAATGTAGGAGATGATCTTTCTATTGCTTTGATTACTCGTCACAGTGAAGAAAGTGAATCTGATGATCCGTACTTTCAGCATATTCGCAAAGGAATTGAAAAAGAAGCCGCAAAATGGCGCTTAAAGGTCGTTCGTGTGTTTCGAATGAGAGATAAGCTAAAGGATTGGCAACAATTGAAAAAATATAAAGCGGTGATTTTGATTGGCGAAATGGACACGGATGCACTTGAAGAAGTAAAGAAGTATAACGATCAGATCATTTTAGTCGACAATTACCAAAACCATTCACAATTTGATTGTATTCAAACGGATTTTGCATGGAAAACCCATGAAATTTTGGATACATTATTTGAAAATGGACATCGGAATATAGCTTTTATCGGCGGCGTTGGTAGTAAGGTGGATCGTATAGGGGATGTCAGCTTTTATCAAGAGGAAGTACGGGCAGAACAGTATCGGCAATGGATGAAATTAAAAGACTTAGAACAATACAGTCATAGTTTTCAAAAAAATTGGACACCGGAATGCGGCTTACAGCTCACCGAAGAGATGTTGCAATTAAACCCAAGACCGACGGCGGTTGTTGTGGCAAGCGATCCAATGGCAGTGGGTGTCTATCGCGCAATCAACGATCATGGCTTACGTATTCCTGAAGATATCTCTGTTATCAGTTTTGATGATATTGAGATGGCGCGTTATATGAGTCCAGCGTTGTCGACAGTTCGTATGAATGCACAAGAGATGGGACGTATTGCAGTCAATATGGCGAAAGAACGGATTCTAGGTACACGAACCATGCCAATCACGGTTATCTGTTCCAGCCAACTGATAGCAAGAGAATCAGTTGGTAGAATTAGCAAGGATTGAAAGAAAGTTTACAAAGATTACTAAATCTTTTGTAAACTTTTTTAATTTGTCTCTTGTGTAAACATTAACTAAACAAATATAATGGAATCGTAAACGTTTGCAATACAAAAAAGGAGAATCACACGATGAAATTTATTGACAAATTATCAGAAAAAATGGTTCCGGTTGCACAGATTATCGCAAACAATAAATATTTGCTAAGTTTGCGGGACGGTTTTATGATGGCGTTTCCAGCTACAATGTTTGCTTCGATCATGATCATTATCCAGAATTTACCAACGACATTTGGCTTTGCAAAATATTTGCCGGATGCAGTGAATACCTTCCTAAATGATTTCTTTGGTCCAATAGGTAATGCAACAATGAGTATTTCTGCCGTTTTTATTGTTTATGGGATTGGGTATCAATTGGCAGGACATTATAAGCAATCACAAATTTTTGCGGGTGCTATTTCACTGTCTTCATTCATTTTACTGTTGCCATTTGGTCAAGATGAAAGCATGGGTACATTTATTCCAGTTGCTAAGCTAGGGGCGGAAGGAATGTTTGTTGGTATTCTAACTGCGATTATTGCTACAGAAATTTATTGTAAAATCAGTGCTGCTGGATTAACTATCAAAATGCCGGATTCTGTACCGCCAATGATTTCCGAGTCTTTTGTTGCAATCATTCCCGGTGCTGCACCGTTATTTCTTTTTAACGTCGTTCGTTACTTGTTTACTTTTACAACATGGGGAAATGCAGTTGATTTTGTTTATGAACTTTTACAAAAACCATTGATGGGATTAGGCGGCACGTTACCAGCTGTTCTAATAGCAGTCTTCTTTACGCAATTTTTCTGGTGGTTTGGGATTCATGGGACATTAGTTGTGAATGCAGTCATCGATCCAATCATGAGTGCGCTAGCAATTGAAAATTATGAAGCCTACAAAAACGGGGCAGAACAATTGCCTCATATCATCAATACAACTTTCATGGGTGTATTTGTCAATCAAGGATTACAATTAGGTATTTCAGTTACTATGGCATTTTTCATCGCCCGTTCGATTCGTATGAAAAAACTGATGAAGACAATTATTGCACCAGCTGTTTTCAATGTTTCTGAACCAATGACATTTGGTTTGCCAATCGTATTAAATCCAATTGCCTTTATTCCGTGGATTGTCAGTCCATTAGTAAGTACAGCAATTTCTTACTTTGCAATTGCCATTGGGTTAGTTCCAAGACCAATCGGCGCAACAGTTGTTTGGACGACACCCGTCTTTTTATCTGGCTGGTTAGGTACCGGTTCGATTGCGGGAGCGATTTTACAATTAGTAACAGTAGTTGTAATGACTTTGATCTGGATACCTTTCTTGCTGGTAATGGATCGTGAATATTTGAAAGAGGAAAAAGCTCAAGCACTTGAAAATCAAGCAGAAACAAATTAGATAGTGAGGAATTGAAGATGAGAATTGATACCTTGAGTTTTAAATTCAAAACGAAAGTAACTGCGGCAGAAATGTATCAAGTCCTGTTGGCTGAACAACAAAAATTTTTTCAAAGTAAAGATCCTTCAGTTTCCCAACTGGAGAAAGGATCAGAAATTCAGCATGATATTTTTACAAAAACCGAAAAATTACCTGTTCCAGCAGCGATGCGAATCACTGAGCTAGTACCTGATAAATGTCTTCAACTGGAAACTAGTTATGACAAAGGAACTATTTTGCAGACATATGAATTTTCTCAGGGGAAAGAAAAAGCGGAGGTGCGCTATTCAGAACGCAATGAATTCAACCAACCGAGGTATCAATTCAGTTTTCTTTTTATAAGTATTTTTTACAAAGTCATTTATAATCATGGAATAAAAAAAAGAATGCAATACATTGAACAGCTCTGTCAAGAAAATCACTGACCTTGACCGTTGTTTGATAAGAAACAAAAGGACGAGGTAAAGAGAATGATTACAGTAACAGACAATCGATATTTTCACTTAAAAAATGACAAGATAAGCTACTTGTTTTATGTCATGCCAAATCATCAAATCGGACATCTGTATTTTGGAAAATCCCTCGGTGAACTTTCCGAGACAGACCTTTTCTATCTTTCACAAAAAAAGAACAAGTCAGCCGGAACGGTCAAATTTTCAGAAGAAAATGGACAATTTACTTTAGCCGATCACTTGCAAGAATACCCAGTGTACGGCAGTAGTGATTTTAGGGAAGGCGCAATTGAGATTACCGAAAATACTACGCCGTTGTATGTGGATTTTCGCTATTGTGACTATCAGATAACGGATGAGAAAAAACGAGTATTAGCAAAACCCGCCACCTTTGCTGACAAAGGAAAAGCTGAAACGATCCAATTACGATTGATTGACGAAGAACGACGCCTAGTATTGATGCTTAATTATACGATTTTTGAGAATAGTGGTGTGATTGTTAAAAATCAGGTCATTAAGAATTTGGGAAATGTAGACAGAACAGTTCAACGAATGATGAGCGGTGTTTTAGAATTGCCGACAGACAATTATGAATTCTTGCACCTCGCAGGCGCATGGCTGAAAGAACGACATTTGACCCGACATTCATTGGCACAAGGGACCGTTGCGATTTCTTCTTTGAAGGGGGCTTCCGGGCATCAGCACAATCCTTTTATCGCCTTGCAAGAAAAAAATAGTTCCATCAATCAAGGTGCTGTTTATGGTGCACATCTTATTTACTCCGGGAACTTCCTAGGTCAAGCAGAGGTGGATGAATGGGGAAATACCCGTTTGTTGTTAGGCATTCAACCAAATTATTTTTCTTGGAAATTGGTGCCTGGAGGAGAATTCGAAACACCGGAAGCGATGCTTTCATATTCGAATAATGGGCTAAACGGCTTGGCGCAAGAATCAGCAGCATTTATTGAACAACACGTGATTGATCCGCAGTGGTTAGAAAAACCGCGTCCGATTGTTTTCAATAATTGGGAGGCAACGTATTTTGATTTTACCCATGATAAACTGGTTTCTCTAGCCAAAGCAGGAAAAAAACTTGGGATGGAATGTTTTGTAGTAGATGACGGTTGGTTTGGTAAGCGAGATGATGATCGTAGTTCTCTCGGAGATTGGGTAGTAGATAAACGAAAATTTCCAAAAGGAATCGCGGCTTTTGCTGCTGAAATTCATGAGTTAGATCTACAATTGGGTATTTGGTTTGAACCAGAGATGATTTCTCCCGACAGCCAATTGTATCAAAATCATCCAGAGTGGGTCGTAAGACATCCATTTGAGAGAATTTCGATTGGTCGTGGACAATATGTGTTGGATTTTGCCAATCCGGAAGTTGTCGAAGCGATTTATAAACAAATGAAGGAGATTATTCAGGCTACGAAATTAGACTATATAAAATGGGATATGAATCGCAATATTACAGAAGCCTATTCGATGTATCTTGAACAAAACAAGGTTGATCAAACAGAATTTTTCCATCGCTATATTTTGGGCGTCTATGCATTATACACCAAAATTCTAACTGATTTTCCCGCTATCTTGATTGAAGGATGCGCAGGTGGTGGTGGTAGGTATGATCTGGGGATTCTTTTTTATAGTCCGCAAATTTGGCCAAGCGATGATAGCGATGCAGTCGAACGTTTAGCCATTCAAACGGGAACACTGCTGGCTTATCCATTGTCCTCTTTTAGTAATCATGTTTCTGCTAGTCCGAACCATCAAGTTTTGCGAAATACCTCATTAAAAATGCGTCAAGACGTCGCAATGTTTGGTCCTTTAGGGTATGAACTTGATATCACAAAACTTTCACAAGAAGAAGGACAGGAGATTCGTACCCGGATCGCGTTTTATCGGGAACATCGTGAATTGCTGACTTTTGGCACTTTCTATCAACTAAATACGGGAGATAAAAATGAAGTAGCTTGGGCTGTTTACGATCATAAAAAAGGAAAAGCTATTGTAGGATTTTACCGTATATTGGCAAAACCAAATGCAACAGCAGATGCCTTTTTACCACTACCTTTCTTGAATCCTCACAAAAAGTATCAAGTAAACGGAAAGGTACTTAGCGGTCAAGTATTAAGGGAGATCGGTATTCGAGAACCGTATCAATTTAACGGAGCAAATCATGAACAAGCACAAGTCAAGGGAGACTTTCAATCCTATATTTATCAAATTGAATTAGTAAAGTAGCGGGAGGAAAATAAAATGGTCAGATTTGATCTTGATCATCGTTTATTGCATGGCGGCGACTATAATCCCGATCAATGGCTCGATTATCCGGATATTTTAAAAAAGGACATCGAGCTGATGCAACAGGCGCATGTCAACACGGTTACACTAGGAGTATTTGCTTGGAGTGCCCTAGAGCCAGAAGAAGGTAAATTTTGTTTTGATTGGATGGATGAAATTTTTGATCAGGTTTCTGAATTTGGTGGAAATATTATTTTGGCAACTCCGAGTGGCGGACGTCCCCAATGGTTAAGTCAGGCGTATCCAGAAGTGAATCGTACCGATGCATTGGGACAAAAGCATACTCATGGGTTTCGACACAATCATTGCTATTCTTCGCCTATTTATCGGAAAAAAGTTCAACGAATTAACCGAAAATTAGCAGAACGCTATGGTTCTCATCCTGCGCTTTCTATGTGGCACGTATCCAATGAATACTCTGGAGAATGTTTCTGTCCCTATTGTCAGGAAAGCTGGCGTAAGTGGTTGCAGAAAAAATATGGCTCTCTTGAAGCAATCAATCAGGCATGGTTGATGTCCTTTTGGGGAAGCACGTATTCAGATTGGGCACAAGTTTTACCACCTTCTCCTTTGGGGGAACATAAAGTTCATGGAATGGATTTAGATTGGAAACGATTTGTTACGGATAGGACGATTGATTTCTATCAAGCAGAAATTGAACCACTACGGGAGATAACACCAAATATACCGGTAACAACGAACTTTATGGCAGAAGGGTATGACACACGTGACTTCATTCCACTAGAAGGATTGGATTATGGAAAGTTTTCTAAGTACGTAGATATCGTCAGTTGGGATAGTTATCCTGATTGGCACAATAATTATGAGTCACTAGAAAAAACGGCAATGAAATCAGCTTATGTTCATGATCAATACTGGTCGTTGAAACAACAACCATTTTTAGTGATGGAATCAACACCGAGTGAAGTTAATTCACACCCATTCAACAAATCAAAACGACCAGGCATGCACATTTTGAGCGCCATGCAGCAAATTGCCCATGGGTCAGACAGTACTTTGTATTTTCAATGGCGACAATCACGTGGAAATTCAGAAAATTTCATGGTGGAGTTGTTGGGCATGATGGTTCTGCAAAAAATAGAGTTTTTCAAGAGGTTTCCGAATATGGAAAACGATTGGAAAAACTGAGTGAAGTCAAAGGTACAACAAAAAAATCGAAAGTGGCAATCCTTTTTGACTGGGAGAGCAATTGGGCGTTGAAACGTGGTGGCGGCTTTGGTCGACCTACACGCCGTTACCCCCAAACACTGCAAGAACACTATTCTATTTTTTGGGAAAAAGATATCTCTGTTGATATTCTTTCCGTCACGCAAGATTTTTCTAAGTATGATTTAGTGATTGCTCCAATGTTGTATTTGATGACTGGTGAAACGATGACAAAATTGCAGGAGTATGTTGCTGCAGGAGGAACTTTGATAGCAAGTTATTTTACAGGAATGGTCAATGAAACAGATCTTGTTTATTTGGGTGGACTACCAAAAAAACTCCAAGCGTTATTTGGAATTGATGTTTTAGAATTAGACACTTTATACGAAAATGAGCATAATATGTTGGATTATCAGGGGAAAATGTATCAAACAAAGGATTATTCAGCTATTTTAGCCATTAAAGAGGCTCAGGTTTTGGGACGGTATCATGAAGAATTTTATGAAGGAACCCCAGCAGTTGTTACGCACGCTTTTGGGAAGGGCGATACGTATTATTTGGCGGCTCGAACGAATACCGATTTTCTTAGAGCTTTTTATGAGGACCTGATTGAGAAACTACAATTGAAAAATACGTTGATCAAACGAATGTCACCTGTGGTATCCGTACAAAGCCGCTACAGTAAAACAGCCAGCTATCACTTTTTTATGAACTTCTCGACAGAAATTCAATCGATTGAGATTACACGTTCACTGATTGATGCAGAAAAGCAAACAGAGTTACCAAGAGAATTACTTCTTGCTCCTTATGAAGTGATTATTGGGAAGGAATCTTTATAGAAAACAACGAACCCTAAGAGTCAGACCAAAAATCTAACTCTTAGGGTTCGTTTTAATTTCGGCTCTTTTTTACATCCGCGTGTCCTGAATGACTTCGCGGATTTCGTTGATGGTTTCTTTAGCGGCGCTTTTCATTTTGATTCCATAAATCAAAAAGAGTGTGTCGATAATACTCAGTTGAGAGACGACAGAAGAAATTGCTTCGGGACGGTAGAAGGTTTCTTCCGAGATTGAAATCAAGGCAACATCACTGGCTTGGGCAACGGGAGAGCCGGCATAGCTGGTGATGCCGATAATCGGTACACCATTTTTTTTCAAAACAGCCATCAACTCCATAGTATCCTTGTTGCGTCCGGTGTGGGAAATGACTAATGCACAATCTTCTTTGGTCATTTTGGCGGCTTGCATTAATTGAATATGAAAATCTTCGTGATGGAAGCAATGAATCGGCATCCGCAAAAATTTATGGTAGGCATTTAGCGCAACGACAGCAGAACCCCCCATCCCAAAAAAGCCGCAGGTGGTTGATTGTAACAAAATTGCCATAGTTTTTTGTAAATCTTTTTCAGTTAACATCGCCTGAGTGGCTTCAATGGAATGAATATTGGTTTGGCAGGTTTTTTCAGCAATTGTCAGATAAGAATCCTCTGCAGTCAGGGATAAAAAGAAATCATTTTTTTCTTCTCCGGCTTGATTCAGAGTCAGCTTCAACTCTTGAAAATTCTGGTAGCCGACTTTTTTTGCGAAACGTGAAATCGTAGCCGTAGATAAGGCAGTTGCTTCCGCTAATTCTTGAATGGAGTAGCGGCTGGATTCTTTAGAATTTTCTAAAAGGTAATCAGCTAATCGCTGATCTCCTTTGCTGAGATCATCATAGTAACTTTTAATACGGCTTCGAAATGCGGTGCCCATTCGCTTTCCTCCTCTTATTTTCCACTGAATTTTCAAGTCTGATTCTTTCTTTTGTTACCAAAAAGTGACTGGAACAGGTATAGAAGGACTTTTATTAAGCCTATCATACCACGAGTTACAACAAAATAAAACGTATATGTAAAAAATATACATAATTACACTTGTATTTTGTAAATAAATTACATATACTGAGAGTGAATAAAAAAAGGGAAGGAGACTAGTTATGAAAATAGGGATGATCGGTTTAGGAAAAATGGGGTTGCATTTGACCCAGAATATGTTGCACAATCAAGTAGAGGTAGTGGCTTACGATGTTACTGCAAAGGCTGTTGAGGAAGCGGAACAATTAGGCGCAGAACCAGCAAAAGATTTGCAAACGCTGGTAGCAAAACTGCCAGCACCTAGAATCATTTGGGTGATGATCCCAGCTGGTGCTCCAACACAAGAAACCGTAAGAAAATTGGGGGATCTTTTGCAACCGGGAGATATTTTGATCGATGGCGGAAATTCTTTTTATGAGGATTCCATCAAAAGAGGAGAAGAATTGGCAGCAAAACAAATCCATTTCTTCGATGTTGGTTCCTCCGGCGGGATGGCGGGCGCTTTGAAGGACGGCAATTTCATGATTGGTGGACCAGCAGAGATTTTTCCTGTAATTGAACCCTTATTTAAAAAAATTGCCGCTGAAAAAGGCTATTTGTATACTGGACCTTCCGGTAGTGGTCATTACCTGAAAATGGTTCATAATGGAATTGAATATGGTATGATGCAGGCAATCGGGGAAGGGTTTGATTTATTGCAACACAGCCCCTACAATTATAACAACGAAAAAGTAGCTGAAATGTGGAACCATGGATCAGTTATTCGCAGCTGGTTGATGGAACTTGCCGCGAATGCCTTCCAAAAAGATGGTCAGCTGGATGAGATCAAAGGAATCATGTATTCTTCCGGCGAAGGCAAATGGACCGTCGAAGAAGCCTTGAAGCGAGAAGTAGCAATGCCGGTCATTGCAACCTCATTGATGATGCGTTACCGTTCATTGGAAGAAGATACTTTTACCGGAAAAGTCGTTGCCGCTTTAAGAAATGAATTCGGCGGGCATGCCGTTTCAAAAAAAGAGTAACGATAGAAAAACAGAAAGCAGGGATTTGGTGATTAAGGGAATCATATTTGATTTGGACGGCTTGCTTGTCGATACAGAAAAGACTTATCGGGAGGGATGGTTGTGGACCTTTAAGCAGTATGATCTGCCAATCTCAGAAACCGAAGTTGATTCTTGGAGCGGTCGTAGCTGGTTGCAGACGGCAGCATATATTGCGTCCATCGTCGGCAAAGAAAAGGTACCTGAGATCCGCAGGAAACGAGAAGAATTTATTTACCGTCAGTTGGCAAGCGGCACCTTAAAGGCAAAACCCTTTGCAGCAGAAACCCTTGCTTTTTGTAAACAAAAAAATTTAGCAGTAGGGTTGGCTACGTCAACTGTTAAAAAACGTGCGGTGGATTTGCTGACCCACTTTGATTTGCTGAACTATTTTGATGAAATGACCTTTGGCGATGAAGTGATGGAGCATAAACCAGCACCAACCGTGTATCTGACAGCTCTGGCAAAAAGTCAATTACACCCCACGGAAGCCCTTGCAGTGGAGGATTCCATCATCGGTGCAACAGCTGCGACTAGAGCCGGTTTAGGCGTTTTGCTGGTACCTGACAGTAGCTTTGCACCACCTTCACAGGAGAAAAAAGCCTCATTGAATCTTGTCGCGGAGGGTCCAACGCTAAAAATCGTTGAAAATTATCTGACAGAGTAAAGAAAGAGATGAGTACAATGAACAGCATGGAAAAAATTAATCAGTTCCGCGAAGAACGGGACTGGCGGCAATTTCACAATGAAAAAGATTTGGCCCTTTCTATCTCCTTGGAAGCAGCAGAATTACTGGAATTGTTTCAATGGAAAACCTCAGAAGAAGCCAAAGAAAATCCAGAGCGTTTAAAAGAGGAATTGGCAGATGTGCTGATTTATTCGTACATGATGGCGGACAATCTCAACTTTGATATCGATGAAATCATTGAAGAAAAATTGCAAAAGAACGCACAGAAATATCCGGTGGAAAAAAGTCGGGGAAAAAAGTCCTAACATGATAGGACTAAATAAAGAAAAAAATCTAAACGATGCAGAAAAGCACAACATGCTTTCTGCAATGTTCGGATTTTTTTATGATTCGTATTAAAAATCAGATCTGAGCTAAGGCATCATGGATTGGAGTATCTCCACTGCGCATCATGATTACTTTTTTGCTGGTATTTGGATGGTCGATGATTGCCGCAAGCGTTTTGGCTACATCAGGAATCGGATTCGTCGATACAGAACCTTCACCAATATGGATTTTTCCTGTTCCTTTTTCAGTGGTCAGACCTGTAGGCTGTAAAATAGTGTAATCCAAAGAAGTGTTGGTGATTAGGTAATTGTCGGCAAAAAATTTGGCAATGTTATAATCCATCAACTGCTTTAAGCCTTCACGATACCATTCTTCCGGTTGTAGGGAAAAAATCGAGCTGAGCATGATATAGCGAGACACACCGTTTTTTTCAGCGGCTTGCATGGTTTTGACTGCGCCAAAAGCATCTGTTTGCAATAAATCATTTCCCCGAGAGCCGGCAACAAAATAAATGACGTCTACAGACCCGATGATTTCGGCAATTTTTTCTACAGATTCATGCAAATCCAAGTGGACAGCAGTGACTTCCTGAGAAACGATTTTTTCTGGATGACGAGCACCAGCAATCACCTCATGGCCTTGTTCTTTCAGCGCAGTAATCAAGTCGGCTGCTACCCGACCAGAACCACCTACTACAAAAATTTTCATGGAATTCCCTCCAGTTTTTGATTTGAAACTACTTCTACTGTACAGCAAAGAAGGAAATTTGTGTCATTTGGCGGTTTAAAAATGAAGAATCAATATTCTGTTAAAAAACAAGCCTCCTACACCAACAAAATAGTGGTGCATGAGGCTTGTTTGCGGAGCATTCCCGGTTTTTAGCGCCAGCCTAAATCAGGTGCAACTTCTTTTACAAGAGTTTCCAGCAAATGAATGTTGTATTCTACTCCCAAGGTGTTTGGAATAGTAATCAGAACGGTATCTGCTTCTTTGATTGCTTCATCTTCTGCCAATTCTTTAACCAGTTTGTCAGGTTCTCCGGCAAAGGTTTTGCCAAAGATTGTTGGGTTTCGATGATAAGCCAGATAACCCACTTGATCTTGTTGAGGTTGTCCATCTTGACCGAATAAGCGACGATCCAAATCTGTTGTAATTGGCTGAATGGAGCGGGTCACAAGGGTTCTTGGTTCAAAGTCATGTCCTGCTTGTTTCCATGCTTCTTTATATGCCCGCAGTTGCTTGGCTTGTTGAATATGGAACGGTTCGTTGGATTCATAGTTTACTAACGTGGAAGATTGTAAATTCATTCCCTGTTGTGCGGCCCAAACAGCAGTTTGTTGCGAACCAGCACCCCACCAAATTCGTTGACGCAAGCCTTCTGAATAAGGTTCGATACGTAATTTTCCAGATCCTTGTGGGAACATTGGCTGTGGATTGGGTTCTGCAAATGGTTTTCCTTCAATCAATTTCAAAAATTCAAGGGTTCGTTCACGAGTGATTTCTTTGATTTCTTCTTCACTGTAGTCATAGCCAAAATATTTCCAACCGTCCAGAACTTGCTCTGGTGAACCACGACCTACCCCTAATTGGACTCTTCCTTGTGTAATAATATCCGTCAATCCAGCATTTTCCGCCATGTAGGCAGGATTTTCATAACGCATATCGATAAGTCCTGTTCCAATTTCGATTTTGCTGGTTTTTGCACCGATTGCTGAAAGCAGCGGAAAAGGAGAACCGATTTGCGGAGCGAAATGATGGACCCGGTAATACGCACCGTCGATTCCGATTTTTTCTGCTTCAACCGCTAATTCAATCGATTGCAAATAGGCATCTTGCGCCGTTTTAACAAGTGATCCTTGGTTCATCCAATGACCAAAACTTAAAAATCCGATTTTTTTCAAACTAATTGACCTCCTTTGATCTCTATCTAAAATAGATGGTTTTTTATTTTTAACTTGTCAGGATTTTACCATGATTTTTTCAAAAAGACGAATAATTGTTCTCGGGGGGAGTATGGAGTAGATTTGCAGCCCTTTTGGTAGGAAACTATCTTATTATATTAGGGTTTTATTCCCACTCCAATATTACGGGTATACCAGAAATGCTGTTGAATCAGCGATTCTAGCACTTTTTTAATTCTTAGCGGGAAACAAGATTAATTTAGTAGGCAACTAATAATGTTGGGGATTTACAATAGCACACTTTATTAAAATCAGGAGCAAGTAAATTGACAAAATAAATTTTTCTGGTATTTTTAGAATGAACGTTCTAGAAAATAAAACACAGTATTTTCGTAAGGAAAGGAGCTTTGATTTTGGGAAGAAGTAAGGAATTTGAAGAAGAAGTCGTTTTGGAGAAAGCCATGCATGTCTTTTGGCAACAAGGCTATAATAATACATCCATGCAAGAGCTTGTCGATGCAATGGGAATTCATAGACGAAGTATTTACGATACTTTTGGGGACAAACACAACTTATTCCTCTTAACCTTGGATCTATACGAAACCACACTTGAAAAAGCAATCATGGAAAATCTATCTGAAAAAATGACTATACATGAACAATTAAAAATAATTTTTTCGATTTTAATTAATGAAAAAAGTCATGCAGGATGCTTCCTTGTGAATTCTGCTACTGAATTAGCGAACGTGGATCCTCTGATAGAGGAGAAAATTCAAAAATATTTTGACCACGAAGAACATCAACTGTTCAATATACTTTTATTCGCCCAAGAAAAGAATGAACTATCTGCCGCTACGGATATCGAAACACTGGCTAGCTATCTTCATAATGCTTCAGTTGGTATTCGTGTTTTATCAAAAACAACAAGAAACATCAAAAAATTAAATTGGATTATTGAGCAAACATTATCCTTTGTACAATAAAGGGGCAGACAATCATGAAATACACGGTTATTACGGGTGCAAGTTCAGGAGTTGGCTATGGAATAGCATTAGACTTTATAGAAAAAAGGAAGAATTTAATTTTAGTCGCTCGTCGGGAAAATCGATTAGGTGAAGATTTTAGAAAAGAATACCACGGTATCCAGAAACGCTTTATGTAAATCCAGGGGAAGATATATCGACTATCCAACAATCGATTAAAAATTTGGAAACCGTCAATGCAGAATCATGGGTGGTTTCTTTAAAAGGAGAGAAATGAACAATGAAAGCAGCGCAAATAAAACGTTATTCAAAAGAGATAAATGTGGAAGTTACAGATATTCCCACACCGAAAATTTCGAAAAATGAGGTGCTTGTGAAAGTCAAAGTGGCAGCCGTTAATCCCTTAGAAATTTTGAATATCACAGGGAGTGTGAAACTCATCCAGGACTATGAAAAACCTTTTACTCTTGGAAATGAATTGACGGGAATTATCGAAGAAGTCGGCAGTGAGGTAACGAATTTTAAGAAAGGTGACGAGGTTTATACCAGATTGCCGATTGATAAGATAGGTGCTTTTGCTGAGTATGTGGCCGTGGATCAAGGCGCAATTGGGTACTTACCTAAAAATCTGGATTTTGTGACAGGTGCCGGTGTTCCGTTGACCGGGCTAACCGCTTACCAAGCCCTAACAGAAATTTTACAAGCTAAGCCTGGACAATCTGTCTTTATTCCTGGTGGATCAGGCAGTTTTGGTCAAATTGCTGTGCCAATTGCAAAACATCTTGGCTTGCGTGTAATTGTCTCTGGAAATGCCGGTGCCAAGGAGCGGATTATCCAAGCGGGAGCCGATCAATACTTAGATTATCGTAAAGAAAATTATTGGGAAGTTTTAAATAAGGTTGATTTTGTCATTGATACGTTGGGAGCAAAAGAAATTGATCGAGAACTTTCCATCATCAAACCGGGTGGTAAGTTACTTAGCCTAATTGCCGGTCCTAATAAGCAATTTGCTATTAAGCAAAATTTACCAAAATGGAAACAAGGGTTGTTTGCTGTTGCTGGGGCTAAAATAGATAAAAAAGCTAAACAGCATGATGTGACCTATCACTTTATTTTTGTCCAAGCAAACGGACAACAACTACAAAAAATTACCGAAATTGTCGAAAAGGAGAACATTGTTCCAGTAATTGATCCTCATGAATTTACTCTAGATGAAGTCAATGAAGCGCTTCTACTGGTAAGAGATGGGCATCCCAATGGTAAGGTAGTGATTAAATTTGACTAAAAAAGAAAGTGAAAAAAATGATGCTCTGGAACAGGATTATTTGACAATCCCCAATCTTTTTTTGGAAACAAATAAGCATGCATTTGCTTATCGAGAAATGGGGGAGAGAGTAGGTATTCCGCTGATAATGCTCCACCATTTATCCGCAACTTTGGATAATTGGGATTATCGAGTATTAAACCAATTAGCCAAAAATCACTGGGTCATTGTTTTTGATAATGTTGGAGTAGGACTGTCCACTGGCAACGTGCCCAGAACCATTGCTGAAATGGCGGATGATGCCTTGGAATTTATCCATGCTCTAGATGTCAATCAAATCGATCTTCTTGGCCTTTCTATGGGGGGGATGATTGCTCAAGAGCTAGTGGTAAAAGAACCTCAACTTGTTCGGAAATTGGTTTTAGTGGGGACTGGTCCGAGAGGTGGACAAGGTATATCTGATGTAATAAGGATAGCGAATAAAGACCTTGTACGTTCGATTTTTACTAGGAAAGACATAAAAAATTATTTGTTTTTTACTTCAACAGCAAATGGGAAACAAAAAGCCCAAGAATACTTGAGTCGAATCCATGAAAGAATCGCTGTAAAAGATAAAAATATCCGACTTTCTAGTTACAATAATCAGTTGAAAGCAATCAACCGCTGGGCATGGTTCATTGTTTCAATATCCAGATGAATTTACGCAATTAGTAACGTTCTTTTTAAAATAAAATAATGCGAAGAATCAAGATGCAGCTACTTTAAAACAAATGAAAAGTTATTCTTAGACATAGTGAATTTTTAGAGAAGCTGACCTTGGAAATATTAATACTATACAAGTTAACGTAGATACTTCTAGCGGGAAGGGCATTCTATCGGTGGCTGGGAAAAATCCTCTTTTATTCTCATTAATCAATATTTGATTGGTTGGGGGAATATTTTTTTGTAAAGAATAATTATTTCTGTGGCGGAAACTGGTCATTCTTTTTGCTAATTTTTCTATAGAGAATCCCGTCAAATTAAGCCTAAATCAAAAGAGCTTGGGACATAAGTCCTAATGAAAAATCCAGATACCAGTCAAATTGATTGGCATCTGGATTATTTTTTTGTATTAAAATAAGAACACCTTTGCTAAAATAAAAGTGACTAAACAAATAAAAAAGCGAGGTGTTCTTATGTTTAAAAATTATACCACAAATCAAGTCGTTCTTCCTCTGGATTTTAGTTTTCAGTTAGAAAAAAATGATATTGCGTTCGCTATTGATGAGTTAATTGAAAGTATTCCCGAACAGCGTTTCATTCCCTTTCATCATCAAATGGGACCTTCTTCCTATCATCCAAAAATGATGATGAAGATGATTTTATGTGCCTACACATAATCCGTGTTTTCTGGTCGAAAGATTGAAGCATTGACGAAAGACAGTATCCGCATGATGTGGCTTACGCAAAGTTATCAACCTAGTTATCGAACAATTAATCGGTTCCGTGTGAATCCTTTGGTGAACACACTCCTTCGGGAGTGCTTCGTTCAGTTCCGTAGCCAATTGGTCAAGGAACAATTGATCGATGAAGAAGCCATTTTTATCGATGGAACAAAGATTGAAGCAAATGCCAATAAATACACCTTTGTTTGGAGAAAATCGATTGATAACTTTGATAAAAAGCTTACTGAAAAATCAGCTTTTCTTTATGATGAATTGGTAAAAAACACGATTATTCCTGAAATTGAACGCGAGTCCACAAATGAATTATCTCCAACTGAATTAAGTCAGATTGAAGAACACCTCACTCATGTTGTTGATAAATTTACAGAAAAAATCACACAAGAAGAAGATGGAACGACTCGAAAATCGTTACGTTCGAAACGGAAAATCCCGAAAAAAATCAGAAAACTATTTCACGACTTCAAAGAAAGAAAACTTGCCTATCAAAGACATAGACAGATTCTAGGAAAACGAAATAGCTACTCTAGAACCGACCTAGACGCGACGTTTATGCGCATGAAAGATGATCCTATGAAAAATGGTCAGCTAAAAGCTGGCTACAACCTTCAAATTGCCACAAACAATCAGTATATTTTAGGCTATGATCTTTTCTCAAATCCAACGGATACACGAACACTGCGTCCTTTTTTAACTACTTTAAAAGAGTGTTTCTTTGAGCTACCAACCTATATTGTCGCAGATGCTGGTTATGGAGGAGAAGAAAACTATCAAGCTATTTTAGAAGACCATGAACGGATACCGCTCATTACCTATGCCATGTATCATAAAGAACAAAAGAAAAAATTCAAACAAAACCCGTTTCTTCCCGCAAACTGGTCGTATCAAGAATTAGATGATACATTTCTTTGCCCTAATGGACGGAAAATGAGGTTTCGCAATTATTCTATTCGTACAGATAAATATGGATTTAAACGATATTTAAAACGGTATGAATGTGAAGATTGTTCGAATTGTCCTCTTCGAAGCCAGTGTACAAAAGCGAAGAGTGACAAGAATCGTGAGATTCAAAAGAACATGAACTGGGAATACTTTAAAGCAACGATTCAACAGCTACTTTCAGAAGAAGAAACCGGTAAAATCTATCGTCAACGAAAAATTGACGTTGAACCAGCTTTCGGACATTTGAAGGCTTGTTTAGGTTTTACTCGGTTCTCTGTTCGAGGAAAACAGCAGACACACAATGAGATTGGGTTTGCGCTAATGGCGATCAATTTAAGGAAATATTGGTTGAACATGCCTGCAACCAAGGAAGATTCTTCCAATAATTTAAAAAACAGACGACCGAAAATTCTTTTTACGATTTTCGGTCGTCTATTTTATGATTCTTGGGACTTATGTCCTAAGCTCTAGCCTACTTATTTATTGTGCGGTTTTTTCGTTGCGGTCGGCTTTGGGCTTGGAGCCCATCCGCCCTCAACGAAACCACCCAACAAACAAGCAGGAATATTCGTTGCGTGAATCTTTTGAATGATTGCTAGGAGTATCTGTTTGTTGCTTTGTCAGTAAAACTGCTGAGTCTGCCGTTGCGGATAACCCATAGCTGACAAACTGACCATTTGCACGTCCCCAAGGTTTGATCACAAGATTGTTAAAAGTAACTGTCGCGATCCCATTTTTCTCAAGTTCATCCACTGTTACAACTGGTTCAGCGCTTCCAATTTTTACGCTCATCTTTTCAAAGCGAAGTTTGGGTAAGGCGCACTCGTAGCTCCATCCTAAAATTTCTCCATTCTTTTGCCACCGTGAGACATTAACGATTTGGTATTCCTTTTCTAGTTTTTCTTTTGGTAAGGTTAAATCACTGATTTTGATTGGCATAATGTTCTCTCCTTTCTGATATACGTTTTGGTATACGTTTGGTTTAAAAAAATGTAGCGGTACCTCTACATTTGTATCATATACGGTTTTAAATACGGTGTCAATAGTTTTTGTAAAAAATATATACGAAATGATATACGTGTGATATGCTGTATATGAAATCATATAGGAGGGATCAGAAATGTTTGGATTATTGCAACCAAATAAAGAAAAAGTTGGAAGACGATTAAAACAAATCAAAGACGAAATGAATATCTCTTTTACAGAGTTTGGCAGCCGGCTTGGATTAAAGAAGCCGACGATTAGTTCGTATGTTCAAGGATATAACTTGGCACCGATTGATGTGATTGAAAAAGTGGTTAAGATCAGCGGAAGGTCTGTTGGTTGGTTTTACTTTGGGGAGATAGAGGAATATATCGCGGATTATCTAACTCTCACGGGACAAGGCGAGTTAGTTAAGGAATATCCGGATGTGGTAAAGCAGATCAAAGAAGAATTCTTTACTGGTGATTTTAAAAATCCTGATTGGGAAAATGAAGTCGGTTATCCAATGGAAGAATTCATCGATGATTGTTTCGCGGATTTTTCTCCAAGTATTTTAGATAGGTATATTGGCAAAATCGTTACGCAGCAGATCGATAAATCGGAGAAGTTGAAAAACTTTTCAGATAAGGAAAAGGGTGAAGCACTGGCATTTGTCTATCAAGAAGTGATGGACTATGTTGAAATGAGTGGTGAGGTTAAGTATGGTGAAGAGGAGAAGGTTATCGGATTAGTCGAAGATTCGATCAGTAATCTGGCGAAAAGAGGAAAAATCGAATTCTCAGAAGAATATTTGGTAGGAAGGTTAGTGAATATTCTTGATGATGATGTCGAGACAGCAAAAATCATTTCGACTTTATCATTGAATCTGACAGGAAAAGCTTTTTCGCCGCTTTTTGGTGGGAAAGAGTTGATTGAGATTTTTCAGGCAATGCGTCCGGCTTTGATGAAGTTGTGTTCTGAGAAGTCTAGTGATGAGTTGTATAATTGGTTTGAGAGATAATTCTATTGGGAGGGCAAATAAAAATGAAGGACAGTTATAGCAATTTTCTGGATGAGATTAATGGAAAGAATATTAGTTTTTTGATAGGGTCTGGAGCATCCGCTGGTATAGTTCCTACTCTATGGATAGAGTCTTTTTCAAAGTCGTTTGAAGAATTACTGACCTCAGCAGAGTATGACGACGATCAAAAAAAAGTTCTTTATTATATATGGTTTAATCTTTGGATCAGAAAGACACAAATTTTAGAATTTGAAGATGAACCCAAAGAAGTTTTCGAAAATTATGAGAAGTTTATTTCGAACCTAATTACTATATCCAACCATGAAGGATTTGATAAACCAAAGAGGATAAATATTTTTACGACAAATTATGATTCCTTATTTGAACTCTCTTTTGACAAACTAGCTTCACAAAATAGACTCACATTTTTTAATGATGGTAGTCGAGGTTTCTTAAAAAAATATGTTTCTTCAGAAAATTTTTACATTACTACTTCACATTGTGGTATTAGCGATGGGTTTCAAAGAAGTATTCCAACTATTAATTTAATTAAATTGCATGGATCGGTAACCTGGAAAAAAAACAATGAAAAAATTGAGATGAGCTTAGAAAACGAAGTTTTTGAGAAACTTGTTGAAGATGCCAAATCAATCAATGAAATGATTTTGGAAATGAAAGAGGATGATGATCCAGTTTTGGGGCCTTCTGATTTAAATAAAGTAATTGATTTTTTTGATAATGAAAATATTGGACATTCCATTTTTGATACTGACCTTACAGAAGATACATTAAGGGAACATATTGATCAAATTTACTCTATTGCAGAAGATGAATTAAACGAATTTAAAACAAGTTATGATTCATTACCTATAGTAAGTCCAACAAAGCAAAAATTTTCCGAAACGGTATTTGAGCAGCATTATTATCAAATGTTAAGAATGTTGAGTTTTGAACTGGAAAAGAAAAATAGTATTTTAATTGTATTTGGTTTTTCTTTTGCAGACGAACATATCTTGGAAATTGTCAGAAGATCTATGGTGAATCCATTTTTAAAGATATACGTTATTGCATACAACAAAAAATCCAAAGATATGATAGAAAATGCTTTAGGTAAAGGAACTCAAATTGAATTTATACCAAAGTTTAATGAAGAAGCTGATGGTAGTATCGTGAATGGAAACTTTAGTTTTTTGAATAGTTTATTGGGTGGTGTGAAATGAATGAGCGATTTAACTAATAGTTCTTCTTTAAGTTTTGTAGTTGGTACAGTCCGTGAAATTAATGGCACTGCTGTCTTGATTAGACTTTTTGAAAATACGAGTCAATTAGTTCATTTTTTTAAAGGAGAAAAATACTCAGGAATAATAATTGGTTCATATGTGGGAATTAATCGTGGACAATATACTATTGTTGGAAAAGTGGAGAAGGAATATGCATATGATCAAATGAAAGATTCTACAGTACAGGAGTTCAAGAAAGATAGATTTGTAAGAGAGATTGAAGTAAAAATAATCGGTAGCTTCAAAGGAAATGAGTATAAATCAGGTATGGTTGCCTTCCCACAGATATTTAACGATGTAATTCTATTATCTGAGAGTCAAAAAGGAGAAATCATCGGTGGTGGTGAAAGCAGTCGCGATCCAAATGATGTTGAGATTCCGCCAGTAAATATTGGTAAAGTTTGGCCTGATGGAATCAAATTCAATTTGAGATGGTATAAACTTTTTAATAGTCATATCGCTATTTTTGGAAACACGGGAAGTGGAAAGTCAAACACTTTAGCCAAGCTATATCATGAATTATTTAAATTGAGCTTTAGAGATCAATTGGTGAAGTTTGGTGAGTCAAAATTTGTATTATTAGATTTTAATGGTGAGTATGTAGGTAAGGAAACAATAACAGAGAGTAAAAAAGTATATAATTTGACTACTAACAGGAAGAATAATATTGAAACTGAAGAAAGTAATCATTTAAATATTCCAGAAGAAAGATTTTGGGATAAAGATATGCTTTCTGTTCTTTTTGGAGCAACAGAACAAACCCAACAGCCTTTTTTAAGCAGAGTTCTGAGTTATTATTTTGAAGAAGAAGGAGCTTTTAAAGAAAGCTTACCTCGATACATTGCTGAAGCTTTTTCTAATGTTTATATTGTACCAAATAATAATAGCTTGGATCTCTTCAAACAAGTTTTAAAATTATTAGGGTTAAAATATGAGGAAGTCTCAGATTGGATTGACAATACATTATATAACAACACAAATGAGAATTTCTATTCCAAAAATTATTTAGAAGGTTGGACCCATAGCGGTCATTATTATTGGAATCCAGATGAAGACTTATTACGTGAAGAGAAAAGGAAAGTTTTATCAAAACTAGATGGACGAACTTTTGACATTGAAAATCCAATGAAAAATTTGCAAATGGCTTCTTATTTAAAAATGATATATGAATTAAGGCAACATACGGTTCAATACGATCATATTGCACCTTTGCTTCATAGAATCGAATCTCGTGTAAATGATTTTTCAAAGGTATTTAAAATAGTACCTGGTGATAAAGAGATTTTTAGTGATACTGTAAATGTTGTATCATTCAAAAATGTCAATCAGGATATGAAAATGTTGATACCAATGGTTATTGCAAAAGTCACATACGAGATGAATAGAGAACAAAATAGCAATCGTGATAGAATCTTTAACCTAATTATTGATGAAGCACATAATATTCTTTCCGATTCATCTAGTAGAGAATCAGAAAAATGGAAAGATTACAGGCTTGAAGTATTTGAAGAAATAATCAAAGAAGGTAGAAAATTTGGATATTTCCTGACTGTTTCTAGTCAAAGGCCTGCTGATATTTCTGCAACAATTGTATCTCAAGTTCATAATTATTTTATCCATCGATTGGTTAACGATAATGATTTGCGACTTTTAGATCGAACGATGTCTTCGTTAGATAGTGTTTCAAAGGAAAGCATTCCCAATTTGGCACCAGGGCAAGTAATCTTAACAGGAGTGCTATTCGATCTTCCGATAATCTTACAAGTCGACCAATTGAACAAGGAGGAGGCACCAAATAGTGAAAATACACCTTTGTTGGATATTTGGAAATTGAAAAAGAATAAGTAAAAATTACGTGAGGTTATCTCTGAGGTTACTTTATAGTATGGAGGATGACATTAATGACAAAGAGTATACGTGAAATATATATGGATAATTTTCTTAAAAATGGTGCTACAGTTACTGATATTAAAATTTTTTTAAAACGTACTTACGATATTGAACTAAAAAAGTATAAAATAAATGCTCAGCCTCACACACGTTGGAAATTTAATCTTGAAAAAGAAATAAAGGATATAAAAAATATTGTATATATTAACTGCTATGAAATTAAGGGTTGTAAAAGTAAGCCATTTATTTGTGGAGTCACTAAAACCGGAAGCTATGGTACGACGGATTTCAATTTTGATAGAAACGCCAACAATAAAATACAAAATTACTTAATTACAGGAAGATCCTTTTTGAATGATAATGATTTTGATTATGATAAATCTGTAATTTATATGTTTGGATGTCAAGATAAGCAGGAAGCATATCTATTAGAGCGTGAAATACAGCATAAGTTTCATTTGTTTGGAAGCTAAAATATCAAATTTGGAATTCTGTTTGTAACATTTTTAGGTTCTTGAATAGTATTTTATTAAACGACCAAACCCTGCCAAAAAAATCTTGGCAGGGTTTTTGGCAGGAAACTATTTGATTTTTAGTGTTTTTTGTCCGTTTTACATTCCAAGAAACGCTGTAAAATAGGCTTTCTCACTTCAATTTATAGTGGTTCTTTATTCCCACTCCACCGTAGCAGGTGGTTTACTCGTAATATCATACACGATACGATTTACGTGAGCGACTTCGTTTACGATGCGGACGCTGATTTTTTGTAAGACATCCCACGGAATGCGGGCAAAGTCAGCAGTCATGCCATCGATGGAAGTGACTGCGCGGATGCCGACCGTGTAGTCATAGGTACGACCATCCCCCATAACACCAACCGAGCGGATACCAGGCAGAACAGTGAAGTATTGCCAAATATCACGGTCAAGACCGGCATTAGCAATTTCTTCTCGTAAAATCAAATCAGAATCACGGACGATTTCTAATTTTTCTTCGGTCAGTTCACCAAGTACGCGAATACCTAAACCAGGTCCTGGGAAAGGCTGGCGCCAAACGATGGCATCAGGCATGCCAAGTTGGGTACCTAATTCTCGAACTTCATCCTTGAACAAGGTGTTCAAAGGTTCGATTAGTTCAAATTGCATGTCTTCAGGCAGTCCTCCCACATTATGATGGGATTTGATGGTTTGAGCAGTTTCGGTTCCAGACTCGATCACGTCGGTGTAAAGAGTACCTTGTGCTAAGAAAGAGACACCTTCTTGTCCAGCTAGCTTGGTTGCTTCATCGTCAAATACATAAACGAATTCATTCCCAATAATTTTCCGCTTTTGTTCAGGATCGGAAATGCCTTTTAGTTTATTAAGGAAACGATCTTTGGCATCCACTTTAATGATATTCAAACCAAATTTTCCGCCAAGGCTTTCCATTACTTGATCGGCTTCGTTTTTCCGCAACAGACCATGATCAACAAAGATACACGTCAGTTGATCGCCGATTGCTTTTTGCAACAAGACGCCGACTACGCTGGAATCTACTCCGCCGGAAAGACCAAGCAAGACTTTTTTTGTGCCGACTTGTTCTCGGATTTTTGCAATTTGCATGTCGATAAAATTGTCCATGCTCCAGTCGCCTTTGCATTGGCACACGTCAATGGCAAAGTGTTTCAACAAAGCATTGCCGTATTCTGAATGACGAACTTCGGCATGAAACTGGATACCGTACATTTTTCGTTCATGGTTTTGGATAGAAGCGATTGGGCAGTCCTTGCTGGTGGCAACCACGTCAAACCCTTCTGGAGCTTGAGTAACTAAATCACCATGGCTCATCCAAACCGTTTGTTTTTTTGGTGTAGAGGCGAATAATTCTGCATTTTCAGAAAGAACTTCAAGCTCTGCTTTGCCGTATTCCCGGTTTTTTGCCGGTTCAACTTTTCCCCCTAGTTTATAGGTGATCAGTTGCATTCCGTAACAGATACCTAATACTGGAATACCTAAATTGAAGATTTCTTCATCGATACCAAATGCGTCTTGATCGTAGACACTATTTGGTCCACCAGAAAGAATGATTCCTTTCGGGTTCATGGCTTTGACTTCTTCGGCGGTGATTCGGTGGCTTAATAATTCTGAGAAAACCCCAAATTCACGAATGCGGCGAGTGATCAGCTGGTTGTACTGGCTACCATAGTCAAGTACGATAATTTTTTCAACGTTTGGCAAATTGTCAACGTTTGTCACAATGATTACCTCTATTCCTTATTAGATTTATTGAATGAAAGATGACTCTTTCTCAACAGCTTAGTATTTACGAAGATAGATCTCATCGATCAAATGCTTCGTGGTTTTATGCAAAATTATATCGGCTCTGCTGCGAGTAGGCAAGATATACTCCTTTAAATTCTTCAAATTCACATTTTTCCACACTTGATCTGCCATTTGCAACGCAACTTGGCGATCTCCAGTGGCAAATTGATAATAATAATTCTCCGGATCTTGAAAAGCAGTATCCAATAGCTGTTCAAACCGTTCCAAATACCAATGCTCAATCAGTTTTGGTTCGGCATCAACAAAAATTGAAAAATCAAAAAAATCGCTGATATAAATTTGTTGATTTGCCGGTAATTGTAATGTATTAATCCCTTCAACAATTAAAATGTCCGGTTGTTCGATGGTTTCATATTCGCCTTCAATAATATCATACACACTATGAGAATAAATCGGAATATCGATCTTTGGTTTACCGGACTTGACTTCATTTAAAAATTGGATCAGATGTTCCATGTCATAGCTTTCGGGAAATCCTTTGCGATCCATGATGCCCCGTTCTTCTAAAACATGATTTGGATACAAAAAACCGTCTGTTGTAATTAGTTGTACATTGCGGCGGGGAAATAAGCGATCCAATAATGTTTGGACTAAACGGGCAGTGGTTGATTTTCCTACAGCGACAGAACCGGCGATGCCAATAATGAAGGGTGGCATTTTGACGTAGCGATGCAGGAATAAGCCTTTGCTTAAAGTCAGTGATTCAAACTCTTTCATATATAAGTGAATCAAATGGCACAGCGGGATGTAAACATCTTCTACATCCTGCATGGAAATGCGGTCGTTCAAACTTTTGATGCTATCTAACTCGGCTTGTGTCAGCGGCATGTTGCCATTAGTATAAAATCCTTGCCACTGTTCGCGGGGGATCCGGTAAAAATTCATTTTATCATCCATTAAATGGTGCTCCTTCGTTCGTCTAAGGAAAGGATTTTTCAAAGCCCTTCCGATTCTCACTACCCATACTCGCGAATATTTTAACACAAAAAGTCCTTCAACATGACTTGGAACAGGAAATTAATGCAGGGAAATTGTCTTCGTGCTAAGATAAAAGCAAAAGAAAGGAAGGCAGTAAATGAAAAAAATCGTAATTTACGGTGACAGCATTGCCGCCGGATTGTTTGAAGGGAAAGAATCGACTCTTTTAGATACATCGATTGCAAAGACCCTCAATAATATGGGCGTTTCTGATTTTCAAGTCGTCAATCTTGGGAAACGTGGTGCCTCCACTGCGTCTGCTTTGGCAGAACTTTCGCTGGCTGTGCAAGAAGAACCGGATAGTATCGTCGTAAACGTGGGAATCAATGATGCCATTAATCTGCGGGACAATCAAACACAGTATGAACAAAATTTACAAAAAATCCTCACCGCTTTTCCAGCAGAAAAAGTTATTTTTGTTGGTCCCAGCTTTGTGGATAGTCGTAAGAAAACACAGGCAGATCCAGAAATTTTGCAAACGTATATCGCAACGGCTAAAAAAGTGGCTTCAAATACCGCCGTGGATTTCATCGATATATATCACCACATGACGGTTTATCCGGCACCAACAGAATATTTGCAAGAAGACGGGTTGCATCCGTCAAAATTTGGGTATGAATTACTAGGGGCGTTGATCGCTCGTAATATAAAAAATAAATGGGTAGGATAAAAAAATGAGCAATCACTACTATACGGAGCGTCCGGACACGGCGCACAATTTTGATCAATGGGAATTTGAATTGAAAGGCAAGCTGTTTCACTTTGTTACCGACAGCGGTGTTTTTTCAAAAAAAACGGTGGATTATGGGTCACGGGTGCTGATTGATGCGATGACAGCAGAAGAGTTGCCAGATGGGACATTGTTGGATGTGGGCTGTGGGTACGGACCGATTGGTTTGGCTTTGGCGGCTGCTTTTCAGCGTCCGGTAGAAATGGTGGATATCAATGAACGGGCAGTCCATTTAGCCCAAGAAAATGCCAAGCGCAATGGCATCGATTCCGTGGATATTCATTCATCAAATATTTATGAAACACTGCATCAAACAGATTACGCAGCCATTGTCAGCAACCCACCAATTCGTGCCGGCAAGCAAGTCGTCCACGAGATTTTACAAGGAGCGTATGACCTGTTGAAGCCAGCAGGAACTTTGACAATCGTGATCCAGAAAAAACAAGGGGCACCCAGCGCCAAAGCAAAAATGACCGAAGTTTTTGGAAATGCGGCCATCATCCATAAAGATAAGGGCTATTACATCATCCAAAGCGTAAAAGAGTAGCTCAATGAAAAGACAGAAAAGACACTTTGGGGGACTGTTGACATAATTTTGTTCTCAACGCCAACAGTCCCGTAGCTTTTCAAAAGCAACTATTTTTTTTGAAGGAAGTTTGGTACACTGAATGCGTGAAGAAAAGGGGTGAATCAATGAAATTAACAATCAAACAGATTGCCGAAATGGCAGGCGTTTCCGTAACAACGGTCTCACAGATTTTAAATAATAAAGGCACGCGATTTAGTGATGATACCCGGCGACGCGTTTGGGAAATCGTTAATAAGTATCAGTACAAGCCGGATTTTTTTGCGTCTAATTTGATTAATCGTCATTCAAAAACGATTGGAATGATCGTACCGGATGTAACGGATTTTTTCTTTTCCAAAATTGTTGAAGGGGTCGAGCGCTACGTCAATCCGTTGGGGTACATGATTGTTCTTTGCAATTCTCAGCACGATCAGGAAAAAGAAATCAGTTATCTCGAAGAATTGAGTCACCGTTCAGTGGATGGTATTTTACTGGCAACCCCAAATAAATTAGCGGAAGGCTATGAGTTGGGCAGTCCGTTTTATCATAAAATGCCGATGATTTTGATCGATCGGGGAATCAATCAGCGGGAAAGTGGGCGATTGATTGTCAAAGATTATGAAGGCTCCTATCAAGCTGTTTCGTATCTCATAAAAAGCGGCCATCGCCATATTGGAATGTTGAAGGAAAGCACCGGGTATTACCAATTAGAAGAGCGCTACAACGGTTATCGCCACGCCTTGAAAGATCATGGCATTCCTTACAAAGGGAAATATATCGTTGCCGACAGTTTGACTGTAAACGGCGGATACCAAGCCGCTAAAGAATTATTGAAACAAAAAGAGATTACGGCGATTTTTTGCGGAAATGACGCGATGGCGATTGGGTGTTATCAAGCGATTTACGAATTGGGAAAAAAAGTTCCCGAAGATATTTCCGTTGTGGGGTTTGACGGTCTCAGCCTTTCCGAGTATGTGATTCCGCCATTAACGACTGTTTTTCAACCGAGTTTTGACATTGGTTTTCACGCAGCAAAATTTTTAGTAGATGCCATTGAGTTTCCAGAAAAACGGGTACCCAATAAAGTGTTCGATACTAAATTAATTATTCGTGAGAGCGTAGCGGTGTTGACAACCGAATAAGAATCCTGTATAGTCCTTTTGTAAGCGTTTTAACAAAAAGAATATATTAGGTAAACTAGTTTACTAAAGTGGTTTACCGGATAAAATATTGTTGTATACTAGAGAAGAAGAGTAGGGGGCAAAAAAATGCGAATGGTGGATTTGATCGAAAAGAAACGTGACGGTCAAGTGTTATCTAAAGAAGAAATTGATTTTATCGTTACTGAATATACGGCGGGGACGATTCCTGATTATCAAATGAGCGCGTTATTAATGGCGATTTTCTATCAAGATATGACGGATGAGGAAATCACAAACTTGACGTTGGCAATGGCCTATTCCGGGGAAGTCATCGATCTTTCTTCAATCGAAGGAATTAAAGTCGACAAACATTCAACGGGTGGCGTAGGCGATACCACAACCTTGATTTTAGCACCGTTAGTGGCAAGTGTCGGCGTGCCGGTCGCGAAAATGTCAGGACGAGGATTGGGATTTACCGGTGGTACGTTGGATAAATTAGAATCGATCCCAGGATTTAAAATAGAAATTTCAGAAGAACGCTTTATTCAAATCGTGAACGAAAGCAAGGTAGCAGTCATTGGACAGTCCGGTGATTTGGCCCCTGCGGATAAAAAACTCTACGCCTTGCGAGATGTTACAGCAACCGTTAATTCGATTCCGCTGATTGCCAGCTCGATTATGAGCAAAAAAATTGCGGCTGGAGCCGATGCCATCGTGCTAGATGTGACTACCGGTGACGGCGCCTTCATGAAAAACATTGAAGATGCCCGACGATTGGCGCATACCATGGTTCGAATCGGAAAACTTGCGGAGCGGCAAACCATGGCGGTGGTTTCTGACATGTCTCAACCATTAGGCGAAGCAATCGGAAATAGTTTGGAAATTGTGGAAGCAATCGAAACGTTGCAAGGCAAAGGTCCGGCTGATTTGGTGGAAATGTGTTACGCATTAGGCAGTCAAATGGTGGTTTTAGCGAAAAAAGCGGCAAATCTGGAAGAAGCACGGAAGATGTTGGAAGAAGCATTGACCTCTGGGCAAGCCCTTGAAAAATTCAAAGAAATGGTTCGCAACCAAGGCGGAGATACACGGGTAATCGATCATCCAGAAGAACTTTTGACAGCAAGCTATGAAATAGAATTGCCTGCCTTAAAAGACGGAGTAGTTACCAAACTGGTTGCCAATGAAATTGGGATTGCGGCGATGATGCTTGGTGCTGGTCGTCAGACCAAAGAAGACAGCATTGATCACGCAGTTGGATTAAAGCTTCATAAGAAGATTGGCGATGCTGTCAAAAAGGGCGAATCACTGCTGACGATTTACAGCAATCGGGAAACAATCAGCGAAGTAGAAAAATTACTGTATGAAAATATCGAAATTGGTGAAAATGGGGATGAACCACCATTGATCCATGATATAATAACAGAATAGGAGTGGAAAAAATGGAATTAAACAGAATGATCGACCACACAATTTTAAAACCAGAATCAACAGAAGAAGACGTATTGCGAATTATCGAGGAAGCAAAAAAATATCATTTTTACTCTGTATGTATTAATCCAACTTGGGTAAAATTAGCCGCTGAAAAATTAGCCGGCGAACCAATTGCGGTATGTACGGTAATCGGATTTCCTTTAGGGGCAAACACTTCTGAAGTGAAAGCCTATGAAGCCACCGACGCTATCAATAACGGTGCAGATGAAGTAGATATGGTTATCAACATCGGTGCTTTAAAATCAAAACAATACAAAAAAGTACAAAGCGATATCGAAGCAGTCGTTCAAGCGGCAAAAGATCGTGCATTGGTCAAAGTCATCATTGAAACAGCATTGTTAGATAACGAAGAAATCGTAAAAGCTTGTGAATTAGCCAAAGCGGCTGGTGCCGATTTTGTTAAAACATCGACTGGTTTTTCTACGGGGGGAGCAGTTGCAGCCGATGTTCGCTTGATGCGTCAAACGGTTGGTCCAGAAATGGGTGTGAAAGCCTCTGGCGGAATCCACAGTGAAGCAGAAGCAATGGCAATGGTAGAAGCTGGAGCAACCCGTTTAGGTGTGAGTGCCAGTGTGGCAATCGTTACTGGATCAACGGGTACTGGCTATTAAACAAATGTATTGAAGGAGAAAATGATGGAAGCAAAGAAAGAATGGATTGAGATTGCAACCGATGCACTGGACAAAGCGTATGTTCCTTATTCCCATTTTCCAGTGGGGGCCTGTCTAGTAACCAAAGAGGGAAAAACCTATCAGGGAATCAACATCGAAAATGCTTCGTTTGGCTTGACAAATTGCGCAGAACGGACCGCTTTTTTCAAAGCCGTTTCTGAAGGCGAAAAGGAATTCAGCCATTTGGTTGTTGCGGGGCATACCCCACATCCTATTTCTCCTTGCGGTGCTTGCCGCCAAGTGATGGCAGAATTTTGTGACCCGGAGATGCCGGTAACTTTAGTCGGCGATGATGGTGCGACAAAAGAAACGACTGTGAGAGGGTTACTACCTTACGCATTTACAGACAAAGATTTATAACCTAGGTTCATTCAGTCATCATGGCTGTTGAAAAATAAAAAACTATTTTAGGGGGCTTTACAGAAATGAAAAAAGCAAAATTATTTGGTCTTGGGACAATCGCTTTAGCAAGTGCATTAGTTCTAGGCGCATGCGGCGGCGGTAACGGCGGATCAACAGATTCAACAGGCGGCGGCGACACAGAAGGCAAATCAGATGCTGAACACAGTGTAGCCATCGTTACCGATATCGGTGGTGTTGATGACCGTTCCTTTAACCAATCTGCTTGGGAAGGTTTGCAAGCATGGGGGAAAGATCATGATATCGCTCGCGGTACTGGCGGATATGACTATATCCAATCAAATGATGCATCAGAATACACAACAAACATTGACTCTGCTGTATCAAATGGTTTCCATACCATCTTTGGTATTGGTTATTTGCTAGCAGATTCAATCGCAACAGCAGCTGATGCTAACCCAGATACAAACTTCGGGATCATCGACTCAGAAATTCCTGACAAAGACAATGTTGTATCTGCAACATTTAAAGACAATGAAGCCTCTTACCTAGCAGGTGTTGCGGCAGCTGAAACGACAAAAACGGACAAAGTTGGTTTTATCGGTGGTGAAGAAGGGGTCGTTATCGACCGTTTTGAAGCTGGATTCGTTTTAGGTGTTGAAGACACTGCGAAAAAATTAGGCAAAGAAATTGAAGTAAGCGTTGAATACGCTGCATCATTTGGTGATCCTGCTAAAGGGAAAGCGTTAGCCGCAGCAATGTTCCAAGGTGGCGCGGACGTGATTTTCCATGCTTCAGGCGGTACAGGTGCGGGTGTCTTCCAAGAAGCAAAAGCTATCAACCAAAAACTAAATGAAGGCGACGAAAAGAAAGTTTGGGTTATCGGTGTAGATAGCGACCAAGATGCTGAAGGAAAATACAAAACAGCAGATGGCAAAGACGATAACTTCACTTTATGTTCTACTCTTAAAGGAGTAGGGGCAGCTGTACAAGATATCTCAACGCGTGCGTTGGAAGATAAATTCCCTGGTGGGGAACATCTTATTTACGGTTTGAAAGACGGCGGTGTTGATTTAACAGAAGGCTACCTTTCAGATGATGCAAAATCAGCCATTGAAACGGCAAAACAAGAAATTATCGATGGAAAAGTTGAAGTTCCAGAAAAACCTTAAGAATCAACGTGTATCTATGGTCTTGCTTGTAAAAGCAAGATCATAGTTCTCATGAAAATCGTTCTTTATGAAAGAACGAGCGGAACGCTTTTTCATAAGGAAACTATTTTCCTTGAGAACGAACCAAAAATTAGACGTTTGACCGTTGTGAATAGAGAAAAAAGTAAGGATGTGAAAAATTTGGCTCAAGAAGAGAACTATGTCATCGAAATGCAACACATTACCAAAGCGTTCGGGACATTCAAGGCCAATGATGATGTCAACCTAAAGGTAAGACCTGGTGAGATTCACGCACTGCTGGGAGAAAATGGTGCCGGAAAATCGACCTTGATGAATGTCTTGTCAGGCTTATTGGAGCCAACTTCCGGTGACATTTTTATGGATGGCAAAAAAGTTGCCATCACAAGTCCGACGGCTGCCAATAAACTGGGAATCGGGATGGTCCACCAGCATTTCATGTTAGTGGATGCGTTTACGGTCACTGAAAACATTATTTTAGGAAGTGAACCAAGTCATCTAGGCTTTATCGACCGTAAAAAAGCACGGGAAGAAATCAAACGGGTTTCTGAAAAGTACAAGCTTTCCGTTGATCCGGATGCGTACATTCGGGATATCTCCGTGGGGATGCAGCAACGGGTAGAAATTTTGAAAACTTTATACCGTGGTGCTAATGTTTTGATCTTTGACGAACCAACTGCAGTATTGACGCCGCAAGAAATCGAAGAATTAATCGATATCATGCAGGGACTGGTCAAAGAAGGCAAATCGATTATTTTAATTACTCATAAATTAGATGAAATCAAAAAAGTTGCTGATCGCTGTACGGTTATCCGTCGCGGAAAAGGCATCGGTACTGTTGATGTGAAAGATGTGACTTCTCAACAATTGGCGGATATGATGGTCGGTCGGGCAGTTTCCTTTAAAACACCGAAAAAAGAAGCCAATCCGCAAGAAGTTGTGTTGGCAATTGATCAGTTGGTTGTAAAGGAAAGCCGTGGTTTGGAAGCGGTGAAGAACCTGAGTTTGGAAGTTCGTGCTGGTGAGGTATTAGGAATTGCCGGAATTGATGGAAACGGTCAGTCAGAACTGGTTCAGGCATTGACAGGACTGCGAAAAGTTGAAAGTGGCACGATCAAGCTCAATGGAGACGACATCACCAATAAAAAACCAAGACAAATCACGGAAAGCGGCGTCGGTCACGTACCGGAAGATCGTCACAAGTACGGTTTAGTTTTAGAAATGACTTTGTCAGAAAATATGGCGATGCAAACCTATTATCGTGAACCAATCAGCAAACATGGTGTGCTGGATTATGGTGAAATGAATGAAAAGGCACGTGACTTGATTGCCGAATTTGATGTTCGGACAACCAACGAATTAGTCCCAGCCAAAGCGCTATCTGGCGGAAATCAGCAAAAAGCTATCATCGCTCGAGAAGTTGATCGTGATCCTGATTTGCTGGTCGTTGCCAATCCTACTCGAGGGCTGGATGTGGGAGCAATCGAGTTTATCCATAAACGGTTGATTGAACAACGGGATAAATTTAAAGCCGTTCTACTAATCAGTTTTGAATTGGAAGAAATTTTAAATGTTTCTGACCGCATTGCAGTTATTCATGCCGGAGAAATCGTCGGAGTTGTTGATCCGAAAGAAACCACCGAAAATGAATTGGGCTTATTGATGGCAGGATATTCCTTAGAAGAAGCTCGTGCAGAATTAGAAAAAGCGGAAGCGGGTGAGCCAGTTGAATAAACGTTCAGAACAAATTAGAAATATTCTTGTCCCGGTCATCGCTGTTTTAATGGGCTTTTTGATTGGTGGAATCATTATGGCGGCATTTGGTTACAGTCCGATTGCCGGGTATCAACGAATGATTGAAACCGTCTTTTTAAATCCTCAGACGAAAGCATTAAATCCTAAAAATATCGGTGAAATTTTTGTTACAGCTGGACCGCTGATTTTTACCGCATTAGGCTTTTCTGTCGCTAACTCAGCCGGTTTTTTCAATATCGGGCTTTCTGGGCAAGCGTTGTGCGGTTGGGTAGCAAGTATTTGGGTCGCACTAGCGATGCCGGATGCACCAAAAGCTGTTGTATTGCCTTTAGCGATTATTGCCGGCGCTGTTTCTGGAGCGATTGCAGCAGCAATTCCTGGGATTTTACGGGCGGTATTTGGAACCAGTGAAGTCATCGTAACAATTATGATGAACTACATTTTGTTATATACCAGTACTCATATTGTAAATAATGTGATGAACGAAAATCTGATGAGCAATAAAGGTGTTACCAAAATGATCGGTGCCAACGGATCATTGCGGGCATCTTGGTTAAGTCAATTGAGTAATGGCTCACGACTAAATATGGGTATTTTCTTAGCACTTATTTTTCTCGTTCTTGTTTGGTTCTTGATGAAGAAAACAACATTGGGATATGAAATCCGCTCAGTAGGGCTGAACCCATTTGCCTCTGAATATGCCGGTATGAGCAGCAAACGAACGATCATCGTTTCGATGGTTATTTCAGGAATGTTGGCGGGTCTTGGCGGTGTTGTTCAAGGATTAGGAACTTTCCAAAACTTCTTTGTTCAAGGAACCTCTTTGAGTATCGGATTTGATGGAATGGCGGTTTCCTTGTTGGGAAGCGGCAGCTCAATCGGAATCTTGTTATCTGCATTGTTGTTCAGTGTCTTGAAACTTGGTGGACAAGGAATGCAATTTGCCGGTATTCCGTCTGAATTGGTGGACGTGGATATCGCCATCATTATTTTCTTTGTAGGAATCAGTTTTGTGATTCGTTTTGCTTTGGCAAAAATTTTCGGTACGAAAAAAGAAGTTGCCGTTGTAAAAGAAGTAGAAGCAAAACCTAGCGACCAAGATAAAGAAGGGGGAGCTATCTAATGGATATTAATTTAATTGCCTCGATTGTGACCCAAACGTTGGTTTACGCTGCACCATTGATTTTAACGGCTTTGGGGGGAGTTTTCTCAGAACGAAGCGGGATCGTCAATGTTGGTTTGGAAGGAATCATGGTTATGGGAGCTTTTGCCGCGATTGTTTTCAACATCGAAATGGCGGATCAATTAGGCTCGTGGACACCATGGGTTGGTGTGTTGGTCGGCGGTGTTGTGGGAATGATTTTTTCAATCCTACACGCAGCAGCTACAATCAATTTCCGGGCAGATCATATTATCAGTGGGACCGTAATGAACTTGATGGCGCCAGCCTTAGCAATTTTCTTAGTCAAGGCGATTTATGGCAAAGGTCAAACGGATAATATCACGGAAATTTTTGGCTACTATAGTTTCCCTATTTTGAAGGACATCCCAATCATCGGTCGTATTTTCTTCACGGATACTTTATTGCCAGCTTATGTAGCAATTTTGATTTCAGTGATTGCTTGGTTCATTATTTTTAAAACAAAATTTGGTTTGCGTTTGCGTTCTGTGGGAGAACATCCTCAAGCAGCAGATACGTTGGGAATCAATGTTTATGCAATGCGTTACGCCGGCGTTTTGATTTCTGGTTTTCTAGGAGGAATGGGGGGCGCATTATTTGCCCAATCAATCTCTGGTCGTTTTGCGGTAACTACGATTGCCGGACAAGGATTTATCTCAATGGCTGCAATGATCTTCGGTAAATGGAATCCATTAGGTGCAATGGGTGCAGCCCTCTTCTTCGGATTTGCGCAAAACATCAGTATCGCCGGTTCAAAACTGCCGCTGATTTCCTCAATCCCAGATGTTTATTTACAAGCAGCACCATATGTATTAACGATTTTAGTGTTGGTCATCTTCCTAGGCAAAGCCTCCGGACCAAAAGCCAACGGAAAAAATTATATCAAATCCAAATAAGCAATTCGTATTCAAGGGTGGGACTAAGGGACAATGTTTCTTCGTCCTGCCCTTTTGCTGTGAATCACTGCAATTGGCTTGCAGAGCAAGACAGAGTAGAGGATTGCAAGTGCAACTTTAAAGAAGAAGCTAGTTGCACTGTATGCGGAGCGAACAGTACTAGGCGAATGAAAAGAGCGTAGTTACCTTCATTCGAATCACTGCGATTGGCTTGCAGAGCAAGGCAGAGTAGATGATTGCAAGTGCAACTTTAAAGAAGAAACTAGTTGCACTGTATGCGAAGCGAACAGTACTAGGCGAATGAAAAGAGCGTAGTCACCTTCGTTCGAATCACTGCGATTGGCTTGCAGAGCAAGGCAGAGTAGAGGATTGCAAGTGCAACTTTAAAGAAGAAGCTAGTTGTACTGTATGCGGAGCGAACAAGTACGAGGTAGATGGTCAAACAAGTCAATTTCGTCAATCTTTAGTAAGATAGACGTATAACAAATAAAGAAAGTAGGGAATAGAATGTTTAAACGTGTACATTTGATTGTAATGGATTCAGTCGGAATCGGTGAAGCACCAGATGCGGAAAAATTCGGTGATGTTGGGGCAGATACTTTAGGACACATTGCGGAAAAGGCCGGCTTAACGATCCCTCATTTAGAAAATCTAGGTTTAGGAACGATTCGTCCTTTAGAAGGTGTTGCAGCAGTCGACACCCATAAAGGGTATGCAACAAAATTAGAAGAAATTTCTGTCGGAAAAGACACGATGACGGGACACTGGGAAATTATGGGCTTGAACATCAAGAAACCATTCCGTGTCTTTCCAAATGGATTTCCCGATGATTTATTAAAACAAATCGAAGACTTCTCTGGACGTAAAGTAGTTTGCAACAAACCTTACTCTGGTACAGAAGTGATTAATGATTACGGCGAACATCAAATGAAAACTGGAGATCTGATTGTTTATACGTCAGCCGATCCTGTTTTGCAAATTGCTGCCCACGAAGAAATCATTCCTTTAGAAGAGCTTTATCGAATTTGCCAATACGTGCGTGATATTACGAAAGATGAACCTTACATGATTGGTCGTATTATTGCACGTCCATACGTAGGTGAACCAGGAAACTTTACTCGCACCAGCAATCGCCACGATTATGCCTTGGATCCTTTTGGTAAAACCGTCTTGGATTCTTTAAAAGAAAACGGAAATGATGTGATTGCTGTTGGAAAAATCAATGACATCTTTAATGGACAAGGAATGACCCAAGCAATCCGCACGAAGAGCAATATGGATGGTGTAGATCAATTGCTGAAGGTGATGAAGCAAGAATTTACTGGTTTGAGTTTTACCAACCTTGTTGATTTTGATGCATTGTATGGTCATCGTCGGGATGTTGTCGGTTATGCCCACGCAATTGAAGATTTTGATTTGCGTCTGCCAGAATTGCTTGATGCCATGGCAGAAGATGATTTGTTGATGATTACTGCCGATCACGGCAATGACCCAACCTTCCCAGGAACGGATCATACCCGCGAATATGTACCTTTGTTGGTTTACAGTAAAAAAATGACAGAACAAGGAGCATTACCTCAAGGGTTTTACTCAGATATTTCAGCAACTATCGCTGAAAACTTTGGCGTATCAGCCACAGAAAACGGCAACAGCTTCCTGAAATTTTTGAAATAAACTATAGTTAGCTAAGAAAAAAATATCAGTTTCACTTTTACCAAGCAGTTTAGCGAAATGATATACGGCGTGAAAATCAAACTCATTTTTCTATCAGAAAAATGAATACTTTAAAATGAACAAGGAGTGGCGCAATGTCTGAACAGATTAAACAAACAATTGAATTTATCCGAGAAGCGGGAGTCAAAGAAGTAGACTTTGGCTTGATTTTAGGCTCGGGTTTAGGTGAATTAGCTGATGAAATCACCGATCCAATCAAAATTCCTTACCAAGAAATCCCACATTTTCCTGTCTCAACAGTCGTGGGACATGCCGGACAATTGGTTTATGGTGAACTAGCAGGGAAAAAAGTTTTAGCTATGCAAGGACGTTTCCATTATTATGAAGGTCACTCGATGCAAACAGTTACTTATCCGGTTCGCGTGATGGCAGCGCTGGGCGCACACTCATTGGTAGTAACCAATGCCAGTGGCGGTGTAAATGAAACCTTCACACCGGGAGATTTGATGCTGATTACCGATCAAATTAATTTCACCGGAAATAATCCGTTGATCGGCAGTAATGACGAAAAAATCGGCCCTCGTTTTCCTGATATGAGTCAAGCATATACGCTGACTTACCGGGAAACAGCAAAAAAAGTTGCTGAAAAACGCCAACTACATCTTCGCGAAGGTGTGTATATGGGCTTTTCTGGACCAACTTATGAAACTCCGGCAGAGGTTCGTTTTGCCCGAATCGCAGGAGCAGATGCGGTTGGGATGTCTACTGTTCCAGAAGTTATTGTTGCGGTCCACAGTGGACTAAAAGTTCTTGGGATTTCTTGCATTACCAATTTAGCTGCCGGTATGCAGGCAAGTTTGAATCATGAAGAAGTTGTGGAAACAACCACTCGTGTGAAGGCAGAATTCAAAGCGTTGATCAAAGAAACTTTGGCGGCATTGTAGAAGGGAGATTTTTATGAGCGTTCATATTGAAGCAAAAGCAGGCGAGATTGCCGATAAAATATTATTACCAGGGGATCCATTGCGGGCGAAATATATTGCTGAAACATTTTTGGAAGATCCGATTTGTTACAACAATGTCCGGGGGATGTTGGGATATACCGGTGTTTATAAAGGAGAGCGCATCTCGGTTCAAGGAACAGGGATGGGTATGCCTTCAGCAAGTATCTACGCGCAAGAGCTGATCACTTCTTATGGGGTGAAAAAATTGATTCGTGTCGGTACTTGCGGTGCAATTTCAAAAGATGTCCACGTTCGGGATTTGGTCATTGGACAAGCAGCAGCAACGAGTTCTTCCATGGTTGCCAAAAACTTTTCTAGTTTCCATTACCCCCCTATTGCTGATTTTAATTTGCTGTTAAAAGCATACGAAATCGCAAAAGAAAAAGGCTATACGACACATGTAGGAAATCTTTTGTCTGAAGATACGTTCTACAAAGATGATATGACGGAAACCTTGCAACTGGCAGAATTGGGTGTCATGGGAGTGGAAATGGAAGCTGCAGCTTTGTATTACCTAGGATCAAAATTCCATGTACAAACGTTGGCAATTTGCACCGTCAGTGATCATATTGTGACTGGTGAAGCAACATCTGCGGAAGAACGTCAAACCACCTTTAATGAAATGATCGAAGTTGGATTGGAAACAGCAATTGGGTAACAACGAAAGGAACATACGAGAAAAAGTCGGAATCCTGATTCCGGCTTTTTTTGTAAGCACGATTTTTGCCGGAGACCTTACAGAGCACGTATACTTAAAATAGATAACGCTTTCCTTGATGTCAAGAAAACGGAGGTGTAAACCATGGCGATGATTCAGACGCAACAGCTGACAAAAATGTATGGGAAACAGCGGGGGATTTTAGATATCACCTTATCCGTGGAGAAAGGCGAGATTTTTGGTTTTATTGGTCCCAATGGTGCAGGAAAATCTACAACGATCCGGTTGCTGTTGGCGATGCTTTTTCCTACCAGTGGTACGGCAATGATTGACGGTAAAGATTGTTTTACACAAAGTCGTGAGGTAAAACAGTTGATAGGGTACACACCGGCAACGGTCAATTATTATAAACAGATGACGGCGGAAGAATTATTGCGGTATTCGGCAAAATTTTATCGGAAAGACTGCGCCAATAAAATGATGGTATTGGCTGAAAGGCTGAATTTGGATCTAACAAGAAAAATCAAAACCTTATCTAGCGGCAACAAGAAAAAAGTCGGAATTATTCAAGCATTGCAGCATGAACCAAATGTTTTGATTTTTGATGAACCCACCAGTGGGCTGGATCCTTTTATCCAAAATCAATTTTTTGATTTGTTGGCAGAGGAGAAGAAAAAAGGGGTAACGATCCTGTTTTCCTCACATGTGATGAGCGAAGTGGAACGGATTTGTGATCGAGTGGCGATTATTCAAAATGGTCAGTTGTTGAAAGTCGAGAGGATGGAACAATTGACAAGGAGTCGATTTAAACGAATTTACGTGAGGTACCAGGAATTACCGGATTTTTCTGATTTGAAAAAAAGTGACTTCCAACAAACAAAAAATTCAGCGACTTTTTTATATGAAGGAGAACTACCGTTTCTTTTAGCAACAATCAATCAACCCGGACTGCTTGATTTAAAGATTACGGAGCCGTCTCTTGAAGAAGTTGTCATGCAGTATTATGAAGGGCGGGAGAAAAAATGACACTTTTTGTTCAGGAATTGAAACAAAATTATTTTTCAACGCTGATTTGGCTGGTTTTGCTGATTGTTTGTAACATCTTGCTGTTGACCAGTTTTCAGGCAACGGCGGAGCTGGCGCAATCAACAGAGGCATTTTTGGCGCAGTACCCGCAAGAGTTTATCCAAGCACTGCATTTAGATGTATTGGAGATGACAGATGTGCTGCATTTTTATGCCAGTCGGGCTCAATTACTGACTGCTATTTTAGGGAGTGCTTTTGCAGGAATCTTGGGAGCTACCATGCTTACGAAAGAGGAAAGTGAGCAGACAAGCGAATTTTTGTTGGCTAAACCTATCAGTAGAGGAAATATCCTGATGGGAAAATTTGCCAGTGTCGTTGTGTTAGTCACGCTATTCAACGGGATATTTGCACTCAGTAATTTTATATTACTACGTCTATTTCAGCTTACGGATTTTAGAATGGACAGCTTTCTTTGGCTGACACTGGGCACTTGGTTGCTACACCTTTTCTTTGCTTGTATCGGTTTTTTTATCTCTGGGTTTACGATTTCAATCAAAACGAGTCTTTCCCTTGTTCTAGGGAGCATTCTGGTTTTATATGTCATTAGCCTGATTCCAGCGTTACAAGAAAAGTTGGCGTTTTTCCGCTTTTTGACACCCTTCCGCTATTTTAATACCAAGGATTTGGTGGTCGAAAGAAAAATCCAAGGGGTGTATTTGCTGCTATTTCTTATGGGGTGTACACTATTTCTGGGAATTACGTGGTATCATTATCGCCATAAAGACATCAACAGCTAAAAAAAACATTCATCGCTGTGGGAGGCAAGACAAAAGTCTTACATCCCGCCAGCAGACGAATGTTTTTTAGTTACTTCTTATAAGTAATATTTTTTGATAACGGTCAGATCATCATTCAATTCATAAACAAGTGGTTTGCCTGTTGGAATTTCAAGATCCATGATATCTTCATCAGAAATGCCTTCGATATGTTTTGCTAAAGCACGTAAAGAGTTACCGTGAGCAGCAACTAAGACAGTTTTGTCGTCTTTCAAAGCAGGAGCGATTTGGTCTTGCCAGAATGGTAAGGCACGTTCCAAAGTTACTTTCAAGTTTTCCCCACCAGGTACATCGCGAGGGTCCAACATTGCGTAACGACGATCTTGAGCTGCAGAACCTTCATCTTTTGCATCCATCAATGGAGGCAAAACATCATAAGAACGACGCCAGATATGAACTTGTTCGTCACCGTATTTTTCAGCGGTTTCTTTTTTGTTCAAGCCTTGCAATTTTCCATAATGACGTTCGTTTAAGCGCCATGATTTGATTTGAGGTACCCATAATTGATCAGAATATTCTAAAAGCAAGTTACATGTTTTGATGGCACGAGTTAAAACAGAAGTAAACGCAACATCGAATTCGATGCCGGCTTCTTTGATTTTACGTCCGCCTTCGATGGCTTCTTCGACACCTTCTGGAGCCAAGTCAACATCAGCCCAGCCAGTAAATTGGTTCAATTTGTTCCATTCACTTAATCCATGACGAGAAAAAACTAATTTTGGCATGAAAAAACTCTCCTTTATCTCTCTAGTTTCTGAAATTTTCAATTTCTTGTTTATTGTACAATGTTTTCGGGGAGATTTCCATTGAAAACAGAAAAAAAGCGGATTTCTCACAGGATAGTGAGAGAAATCCGCTGCTTATTTAGTCGACGATTTTCAAAACTTCTTCGTCCGGTAAATTGATGTACTTGTAGCAAGTACCGACAGAAACGCCGCATTTTGCAGAAATGTATTGAATCGTTTCTTTCTTTTCATAATAAAGCCGGCGAATTTTTCTAACGGTTTTTGGATCAATCTTTGGTCGTCCGCCGATTTTTCCTTTTTTACGGGCATTATCCAAACCGACAAGGGTCCGTTCTTTGATTAACGCACATTCCATGTTGGCTAAACCGTCCATCAATCGGAAATAGATCATTCCCATCGGTTCGCGGGTATCGATACCTTCATTGATACTTACCAAGTGGATGCCGCGTTCTTGAAACTGCCGGGTCAAGTCAGTTAATTGCCGGGTGGAACGTCCAAGACGATGCAAATCTGAAACCACCAAAGTATCCCCAGTAGTTAATTGGGAGATAACCGTATCTAAATCACAGTGGAGATCATCGGTTTCATTTTTTTCAAAGGTATCCAGAAAAATTTCGTCACAGCCGTAATTTGATAAAATATCGGTTTGTGTATCTGTTACAGCATCATTGATTGTTGTTCTTACGTAGCCAATAAGTTTCATTATCTGTCCCCTCTTACCTTTTTTCAATTAAGAAGAATGTAGCATAATTTCAGCCAAAAAGGTACCCTTTTAGCGCAAAAAAATCTATTTTTTTTGTTTATTATGACTAAAATAACCAGTTTATCTTTTTTCTAAAAAAGAAATCATGGACGGTAAAGGAGTTTCGGCCCATCTTCGTTCCCAACAATAACCGTGTCCACCATATCCAAAAATAGTCCGTGTTCCACGACGCCTACCATTTTTTCCAATTCTGCGGCCAAAGCATGGGGAGCACTGATTTTTTCTAGATGCAGATCAATGATGTAATTATTGCTGTCAGTGCGCAAGTATTCACTATCTGAATTCATTCGCATGACCGGATGGTAGCCTTTTTCTTCAAAAATCCGCATGATTTGTTGGCTGCCGTAAGGAATTACTTCTACGGGTAGGGGAAAAGCCCCTAAATCAGTAACCATTTTTGAACGATCCACGATCCAAATCACTTTGCTAGAATAGGTAGCAACGATTTTTTCAAACAATAAAGCTGCACCTCCGCCTTTGATTCCTTGAAAATCCTGACTGATTTCATCAGCACCGTCGATCGTCAAATCGACATGGGAAACCTCGTCGATAGTTTTTAAGGGAATTCCCAATTTCTGTGCGTGGATCTTGGTTGCGTTGGAGGTAGTCACTCCGGTGATGGATAAGCCTTCTTCTTTTACCAAACGCCCAACTTCTTCTACCATATAATATGCTGTGGAGCCGGTGCCCAATCCGACGATCATGCCGTCTTCAATCTGTCGTGCCGCTTCGATCCCTACCATTTTTTTCAAATTCATCGTTTTCCCGCCTTTTTTCAGAGTCGCTTCTATTCTAATGGTAATCATCAAAAAAAAACAGTGGCTAAATGCAGAAAACCAGAAAAAAGTTTGCCAAAAGAAAACCAGAAAAATAAGGAAAGTCAGTTGACACCTTGATTTAATCATGATATTCTATCAAAGGTGCTTTGTATACAGGTTCCGATTTTGGGACGTGCTGACTGTGAGAAAAGTACAACTGATAATAGATGCAGCGATTGCATTATTTTTTATCGCAAAAAAAGGACCACCTGGATGTGTGGGACTAGACTAGCGAATCAAGGAAGGAGGAAAACTAGGGATGCCTACAATTAACCAATTAGTACGTAAACCTCGTAAATCCAAGGTTGAAAAATCAAATTCACCTGCATTGAACAAAGGATATAACAGCTTCAAGAAGACTCAAACAAACGTGAACTCACCTCAAAAACGTGGGGTAGCTACACGTGTGGGTACTATGACGCCTAAAAAACCGAACTCCGCTTTACGTAAATATGCGCGTGTTCGTTTGTCTAACTTGATTGAAGTAACAGCTTATATCCCAGGTATTGGCCACAACTTGCAAGAACATAGTGTTGTCTTGTTACGTGGTGGACGTGTGAAAGACTTACCAGGGGTACGTTATCATATCGTTCGTGGTGCATTAGATACTGCCGGCGTGAATGATCGTAAACAATCTCGTTCAAAATATGGTACGAAGAGACCTAAAGCTTAATTCGCTTCAAAAAATTATTCAAATGAAACTATTTTATAGAAGAAATATTTCGGAAGGAGGAGTTACGGATGCCTCGTAAAGGTCCTGTTGCAAAACGTGATGTTTTACCAGATCCTATTTATAACTCAAAATTAGTAACTCGCTTAATCAACCGCGTAATGGTTGACGGAAAACGTGGGATTGCTTCAAACATTATCTATAATGCATTTGGCATTATCAAAGAATCTACAGGTAACGATCCATTGGAAGTTTTCGAACAAGCAATGAAAAACGTTATGCCTGTTTTAGAAGTTAAAGCTCGTCGTGTTGGGGGTTCAAACTATCAAGTTCCCGTTGAAGTTCGCCCTGAACGTCGTACGACTTTAGGTCTTCGTTGGGTGGTTAACTACGCACGTCTGCGTGGCGAACACACAATGGAAGAACGTCTTGCAAAAGAAATCATGGATGCTGCCAATAACACTGGTGCTTCTGTGAAAAAACGCGAAGATACACACAAAATGGCAGAAGCCAACCGTGCATTTGCTCATTATCGCTGGTAAGATCCTCTCTGCGTGGGACATTTTTGTCAGCAGAAGGCAAGCAATACTCTAGGTACCTTATAAAAAGAGAGGAGACAAAAGGAGCATGACCAGAGAATTTTCTCTTCATAACACTCGTAATATCGGTATCATGGCCCACATCGATGCTGGTAAAACGACTGCAACAGAACGTATCTTGTACTATACTGGTAAAATCCATAAAATTGGTGAAACTCATGAAGGAGCTTCACAAATGGACTGGATGGAACAAGAACAAGAACGTGGAATCACGATCACATCCGCTGCGACTACGGCACAATGGAAAGGTCATCGAATCAACATCATCGATACCCCAGGACACGTAGACTTCACAGTTGAAGTAGAACGTTCATTACGCGTACTTGATGGTGCGGTTACCGTTCTTGATGCACAATCTGGTGTTGAACCTCAAACAGAAACTGTTTGGCGTCAAGCAACAACTTACGGCGTTCCTCGTATCGTATTTGCCAATAAAATGGACAAAATCGGTGCAGATTTCTTATATTCTGTATCAACGTTACATGACCGTCTACAAGCCAATGCGCATCCAATCCAAATTCCGATCGGTGCAGAAGACGACTTCACAGGAATCATTGATTTAGTGAAGATGAAAGCTGAAATGTACACCAACGATCTTGGTACAGAAATCGAAGAAACTGAGATTCCTGAAGAATACCGTGAATTGGCTGAAGAATGGCGTGAAAAATTAGTTGAAGCAGTTGCTGAAACTGATGAAGAATTAACAATGAAATATTTGGAAGGTGAAGAAATCACCGAAGCCGAACTTAAAGAAGGTATCCGTCGTGCGACGACTGCCGTAGAATTCTACCCAGTTCTTTGTGGTTCAGCCTTCAAAAATAAAGGGGTTCAATTATTATTGGATGCCGTTATTGATTACTTGCCATCTCCATTAGATATCCCTGCAATCAAAGGGATCAATCCTAAAACTGACGAAGAAGTTGAACGTCCAGCCGACGACAGCGCACCTTTCTCAGCTTTAGCATTTAAAGTAATGACAGACCCATTCGTTGGTCGTTTGACATTCTTCCGTGTGTACTCTGGTGTTCTAGAATCCGGTTCTTACATCCGTAACGCAACGAAAGACAAACGCGAACGTGTTGGTCGTATCCTGCAAATGCATGCTAACTCTCGTTCTGAAATCTCTGAAGTATATGCTGGAGATATCGCAGCGGCAGTTGGTTTGAAAGATACAACAACTGGGGACACCCTTTGTGATGAAAAGGATCAAGTTATCCTTGAATCAATGGAATTCCCAGAACCAGTTATCCAAGTTGCTATTGAACCAAAATCAAAAGCTGACCAAGATAAAATGGGTATCGCTTTGCAAAAACTTTCTGAAGAAGATCCAACTTTCCGTGCCGAAACAAACCCTGAAACTGGCGAAACAATCATTGCCGGAATGGGTGAACTTCACTTGGATATCATCGTTGACCGTATGCGTCGCGAATTCAAAGTTGAAGCGAACGTTGGTGCACCACAAGTTTCTTACCGTGAAACATTCCGTTCTTCAACGGATGCAGAAGGTAAGTTCGTACGCCAATCTGGTGGTAAAGGTCAATACGGTCACGTATGGATCGAATTTACGCCAAATGAAGAAGGCGCTGGATTTGAATTTGAAAATGCCATCGTCGGTGGGGTCGTTCCTCGTGAATACATCCCTGCTGTTGAAGCTGGTTTGAAAGATTCTATGGAAAACGGTGTTCTTGCCGGTTATCCTATGGTTGATATCAAAGCAAAACTTCATGATGGTTCTTACCATGATGTCGATTCAAGTGAAACAGCTTTCCGTGTTGCTGCTTCGATGGCGTTGAGAGCCGCTGCGAAAAAAGCAAACCCTGTGATCCTTGAACCAATCATGTCTGTAGAAATCGTTGCCCCTGAAGATTACTTAGGTGATGTAATGGGACACGTAACCGCACGTCGTGGCCGAGTTGAAGGTATGGAAGCTCGCGGTAATACGCAAGTTGTCCGTGCGATGGTTCCTCTGGCTGAAATGTTTGGTTATGCAACGACACTGCGTTCTGCAACACAAGGTCGTGGCGTATTTACAATGACTTTCGACCACTACGAAGATGTACCGAAATCTGTTCAAGAAGAAATCATTAAGAAAAACGGCGGAAAAGCTGAATAGTTTGAAAGCTTAGATTTTCTTAAAAGAACTGTATTTTTTGAAAAGTTTCGTGTACAATAATTAACGAATGATAAGGGCGAGCAATCGGCAACGGTTGCTTACCTATCAGAAAAAAACAAAAATGTATTTATTAGGAGGAACATTTTAAAATGGCAAAAGAAAAATTTGACCGTTCTAAACCCCATGTAAACATCGGAACTATCGGACACGTTGACCATGGTAAAACTACTCTTACAGCTGCTATCACAACTGTACTATCTAAAAAAGGTTTGGCTCAAGCTTCAGCTTACGATCAAATCGATGGCGCTCCAGAAGAACGCGAACGCGGAATCACTATTTCAACAGCTCACGTTGAATATGAAACAGAAAACCGTCACTATGCTCACGTTGACTGCCCAGGACACGCGGACTACGTTAAGAACATGATCACTGGTGCTGCTCAAATGGACGGAGCTATCTTAGTAGTTTCTGCTGCTGATGGCCCTATGCCTCAAACACGTGAACACATCCTATTGTCACGTAACGTTGGCGTTCCTTACATTGTTGTTTTCTTAAACAAAATGGATATGGTTGACGACGAAGAATTATTAGAATTAGTTGAAATGGAAGTTCGCGACCTATTGACTGAATATGGTTTCCCAGGAGATGACACTCCAGTTATCGCTGGTTCAGCATTGAAAGCTTTAGAAGGCGACCCTTCATACGAAGAAAAAATCTTAGAATTGATGGCTGCAGTTGACGAATATATCCCAACTCCAGAACGCGATCATGACAAACCATTCATGATGCCAATCGAAGATGTATTCTCAATCACTGGTCGTGGTACCGTTGCTACAGGTCGTGTTGAACGTGGACAAGTTCGCGTTGGGGACGAAGTAGAAATCGTTGGTATCGCTGAAGAAACAGCAAAAACAACTGTTACTGGTGTTGAAATGTTCCGTAAATTGTTAGACTACGCAGAAGCTGGGGATAACATCGGCGCATTGCTACGTGGGGTTGCTCGTGAAGACATCCAACGTGGACAAGTATTGTCTAAACCAGGAACAATCACTCCACATACAAAATTTACAGCGGAAGTTTATGTTTTAACTAAAGAAGAAGGCGGACGTCATACTCCTTTCTTCACTAACTACCGCCCACAATTCTACTTCCGTACAACAGACGTAACTGGTGTTGTTGATCTGCCAGAAGGAACTGAAATGGTTATGCCTGGCGATAACGTAACAATGGAAGTTGAATTAATCCACCCAATCGCTATCGAAGACGGAACTCGTTTCTCAATTCGTGAAGGCGGACGTACTGTTGGTTCAGGCGTTGTATCTTCAATCTTAAGCTAATCTCAGATTATATTAAGAAAATTAAAAAGCAAAATCCCTTGCGGATTTTGCTTTTTTTTTTCATTTCTTCTTTTTCCATTCTTGAGAAATTTTTTGCAGGCGGGCAGTAAAAATCTTTAGTTGGGCTTCGTTCATTCGGGTATAATTGATCCGCATCGATAGGCTGTCGTCGCTAAAAAGAAAAGACGGCGCCACCAGCAGTTTTTCGTCAAGAAATTTTTGCCAAGAAGAACGGGTGAGGTTCTTGTGCTTCCAGGTTAGCCAATAATACAAGCCGCCGTGGATCGGCTGATAGCGCCAGTCCTCGGAAAGTTGTTGCATACTGTGATAAAAAAGCTGACTACGGTGCTGCAATTCTTTCAGCAGGAACTGGTGTTGTTGCTGATAATCCGGTGCACGCAAAGCGGTGTTTGCCAATAATTGTGAAAAAATAGTGGTATCGGCATCGATGCGCTGTTTGGCATCTGCTAAGTTTGCAATAAGCGGAGCTGGTGCTGACAGCCAGCCAATTTTGATGGAAGCACCAAAAATTTTGGATAAGGAACCAAGGTAAATGACTTGTTGGGGAGCAAGTTTTTTTAATTTTGGCAACTGTTCATCAAAAGCCAATTCACTGAAAACATCATCTTCGACAATCGGCAGCGAATACTTTTGGCAAAGTGCCAAAACCTCTTGTCGTCGCTTTAAGGACATACTGCCACCAGTGGGGTTCTGAAAACTGGGATTTAAATAAAGCAACTTTATTTTTTTTGCCAAAATTTGTTTTTCCAAAACTTCTGGACGAATGCCCTCACTATCACAAGGAATCCCTTCTACGCGAATTCCTAAAAATTGAAAAAGCGGCAAAGAAAACAAAAAAGAGGGTTCCTCTGTTGCGATACGATCGCCTGCTTGCAGTAAGGTCTGCAATAACAGCATGATTCCTTGTGTCGAGCCGGAGGTAATCAAAAGTTCCTGTCCTTTCAAGTCAAGGGAAAAATTTTCCTGCAGATTTTTTTTAATGTATTCTTTTAGTGGAGGATAGCCGGTGGTGGTGAGAATGGCTTCCTCGCCAATCACTTGCTCCCAAGTAATTGCAGGAAATTGAAAATCCGGAATCAATTCCGTTGGTAAATCTCCGGTGAAAACATCCAACACATCCGGAGTATTTTTTAGCAAATTAAGTCCTTCAATAAAAGGATCAGGTTTAATGGAATGCGTCAATAATTTGCGCCATTGCTGGATTGGCTGTTGACGACTTCCCCAACGCCCTGCTGCGACTTCAGTTCCACTTCCTTGACGACGAGTGATCCAGCCTAAGCTGACCAGTTCTTCTAATGCGTGATTGACTGTTGAACGATTGACCTGATACAGTTCTGCTAATTTGCGTTCCGGCGGCAGTTTATCACCGGCAGTCAAAGTACCGTTTTGGATATACTCGATAATTTGATTGATGATCTGCTGAAATAAGGGCAATTTTTCTTTTTTGTCTAAAAGCCACATAGAATCCTTCCTTTCAAAAATTAATTGGTTGGTTTGAAAATAAACCAATTGGTCGTTTTCGTCAAGAAAAAGTTTCGCTATACTACTCTAAAGAAGAAAAATCCGAAATTTTATGGGGATTTTGAATTTAAGGAGTGTTGTGCAATGAAAAAAGTATTAACGATTGCTGGGTCTGACTCAACAGGTGGCGCTGGTCTGCAAGCTGATTTAAAAACGTTTGAAGAATATGGGGTCTTCGGTTTTTCAAGTATTACTTCCGTCGTGACGATGGACCCGGAAGCTGGCTGGTCCCATGAAGTGACAGAACTGCCGGCGGACTTGCTAAAAAAACAACTGATATCTGTTTTTGCTGGTGGAGCAGTCGATGCTTTGAAAACCGGAATGATGGGAAATGAAGAAAACATTCAAACTGCCAGTGAATTTATCCAGCCTTATGAAGTTGCAAATATCGTGATTGATCCGGTAATTGCCTGCAAAGGAACCGCTGAAATTTTACAGCCTGAAAGTGTGGAGGCGATTAAAAAATATCTTTTGCCTCAAGCGTTGGTAACGACGCCAAATTTAGTGGAAGCCGGAATCTTGTCAGAAATGGGAGATTTGACCTCGGTGGAAGAGATGAAACAAGCGGCGAAAAAAATCCATCAATTGGGAGCGAAAAATGTCGTAGTCAAAGGCGGACATCGTTTAGGGACGGAAAAATCCATCGATGTGCTGTTTGATGGACTTCATTTTCACGTATTGGAAAATGAATTGTACGCCACTGATTTTAATCATGGAGCTGGTTGCACATTTGCAGCGGCAATCACAGCTGGGTTAGCCAAAGGATTCTCTGTTGAAAAAGCAGTCACGACTGCCAAAGCCTTCGTTGCCAAAGGAATTCAAGAAGGTGTGCGGGTAAATCCTTATGTTGGTCACGTTTGGCACGGAGCATACAATCACGCAGAAAAAAGAATGGAGGCGTAAAAATGGATCGACGAATTCAAAGTATCGTCCTTATTGCTTTATTTACTGCCTTGACGGTGGTTGCCACCACCATCAAGATTCCGATGCCGGGAGCCTTTGTCCATTTAGGGAATGCTGTTTTGCTTTTAGCTGTTTTGCTGCTGGGGTATTTCCGCGGTGCGTTGGCGGGTGGACTTGGTTTTGCAATTTTTGATGTGTTGAATGGCTATGTGACCGAGGCCCCTTATTTTATTTTAGAAAGTTTTATCGTTGGCGGTGTGGCCTACGGATTGATTCTGTTGTTTAAAAAGCGTCCGACAAAAATTTGGCAGATTGTTGTCATCGCATTTGGCACGGGAATCGCTAAAATTATCATGACTCAAATCAAAAATACCGTGATGCTGCTGATTGTCGGTAGTGATTTTACCAGTGCCTTTGCGGCGGCGTTGACGAAATTGCCGGCAACGCTGATCAATACGGCTACCACGATTGTTATCGTGACACTGCTGTATTTTCCACTGAAGCAAGCAATGGATCGAACATTCAAACATTCCTTTGTCTAGGAAGAAAAAATCTCGAGAAAAATTTCTTGAGATTTTTTTTCGTCCTTTTTGAAAACCCTCCCAAAATAAAAGTAGAAAAACCTTGGAATTTCAATAAAAAATGCTTGCTATCAAGTTTCATCTATACTATAATCATAAAGGTGCTGTTTACATTCAAGTGTAAATCACACTGGTAGAAAAGAAAAATTCTGCCGGCTACGAAACGAGAGGTTGCGACACGCACGGACGCTTTGCCATGGACGAGCGTGACGGAAAATTTTCGTGGAGCTATGTCTACTTTTCAAAATAGGCGAAGGAGGGAAAAAAATGGCAAAACAAAAAATTCGTATCCGTTTAAAAGCGTATGAACACCGTATTTTAGACCAATCCGCGGATAAAATCGTAGAAACTGCAAAAAGAACTGGAGCTAGCGTGTCTGGTCCAATTCCATTACCAACAGAACGCAGTCTTTACACTGTGATCCGTGCGACACATAAATACAAAGATTCACGCGAACAATTCGAAATGCGGACACACAAACGTCTAATCGACATTGTGAACCCAACACCAAAAACAGTTGATGCTTTAATGAAGCTTGACTTGCCGTCCGGTGTGAATATCGAAATCAAACTATAAAACTAAATTAAGATGGAGGTGTAATCATGACCAAAGGAATCTTAGGGAAAAAAGTGGGAATGACACAAATCTTCACTGAATCTGGGGAATTGATTCCAGTAACTGTTGTTGAAGCTACGCCAAACGTAGTTCTACAATTGAAAACAATGGAAAACGACGGCTATGAAGCTGTTCAAGTCGGTTACCAAGATATGCGTGAAGTTTTATCGAACAAACCTGCGAAAGGTCATGTTGCAAAAGCAAACACGGCTCCTAAGCGCTTCATTCGCGAATTCAAAGATGTTGAGCTTGAGGGGTTAGAAGTAGGATCAGAAATTAAAGTAGATGTTTTCCAAGCTGGAGACGTCGTTGATGTTACCGGAACTACAAAAGGTAAAGGATTCCAAGGCGTTATCAAACGTTACGGACAAAGCCGCGGACCAATGGCTCACGGATCTCGTTACCATCGTCGTCCTGGATCAATGGGTCCAGTTGCACCTAACCGTGTATTCAAAAACAAACATCTTGCTGGCCGTATGGGTGGCGATCGCGTAACGATCCAAAACTTGGAAATCGCTCGTGTTGATGCTGAACGTAATGTTATCTTGATCAAAGGTAACGTGCCTGGCGCGAAAAAATCATTGATTACAATCAAATCAGCTGTAAAAGCTAAATAATGAGATAGGTAGAAAGGAGGAACTAAGGAATGCCGAATGTAGCATTATTTAAACAAGATGGAAGCCAAAATGGCGAATTGACATTAAATGAAGAAATCTTCGGAATCGAACCAAATGAAAGTGTTGTGTATGATGCAATTTTGATGCAACGCGCTTCATTAAGACAAGGAACGCACGCTGTGAAAAATCGTAGCGCTGTTCGTGGCGGTGGACGTAAACCATGGCGCCAAAAAGGAACAGGTCGTGCCCGTCAAGGTTCAATCCGTTCACCACAATGGCGTGGAGGTGGTATCGTCTTCGGACCAACACCACGTTCATACAGCTACAAACTTCCTAAAAAAGTTCGTCGCTTAGCAATGAAATCTGTATTGTCAGAAAAAGTTGCTTCAAACAACTTGGTTGCTGTTGATGCATTAAGCTTTGACGCACCAAAAACAAAAGAATTCAAACAAGTTCTTGCAAACTTGTCTATTGACTCTAAAGTATTGGTAGTTCTAGAAAACGAAAATGATTTTGCAGCATTATCTGCTCGTAATCTTCCAAACGTTTCTGTTACGACTGCTACGAACATGAGTGTTTTAGATCTTGTTTCTAGCGAGAAAGTGTTAGCAACTCAAACTGCTCTTACTCAAATTGAGGAGGTGCTTGCATAATGAACTTACTAGACGTAATCAAACGCCCAGTGATCACTGAAAAGTCAATGCTTGCCATGGATGACAAGAAATACACTTTTGAAGTAGACACAAAAGCAAATAAAACTTTAGTAAAACAAGCTGTCGAAGCAGCCTTTGATGTGAAGGTTTCTAACGTGAATATCATCAACGTGCGTCCTAAATTCAAACGCATGGGCAAATATACAGGTTATACCAAAAAACGTCGCAAAGCTGTTGTGACATTAACTGAAGATTCAAAAGAAATCCAAATTTTTGATGCGGAATAAGCATTGAATTCTACTATTAAATAGGAGGGAAACAGACGTGGCGATTAAAAAGTACAAACCTACCTCAAATGGTCGTCGTAACATGACAAGCTCTGACTTTGCTGAAATCACTACAGCAACTCCAGAGAAAACTTTGTTAGAACCATTGAAAAACAACGCCGGTCGTAACAACAACGGTCGTATCACTGTACGTCATCAAGGTGGCGGACACAAGCGTCAATACCGCGTGATCGACTTCAAACGTAACAAAGACAATGTTGTTGCAACTGTTAAAACGATTGAATACGATCCAAACCGTTCTGCTAACATCGCGTTAGTTCATTATGAAGACGGGGTTAAAGCATATATCTTAGCACCTAAAGGATTAGAAGTTGGCATGACTGTCGTTTCTGGTTCAGATGCGGATATCAAAGTCGGAAATGCACTACCACTAGAAAACATTCCAGTTGGTACTGTTATCCACAACATCGAAATGAAACCTGGCAAAGGCGGACAATTAATCCGTTCAGCTGGTACCAGCGCACAAGTGCTTGGTAAAGAAGGTAAATACGTATTGATCCGCTTGAATTCAGGCGAAGTTCGGATGATCTTGGCAACATGCCGTGCAACAATCGGTGCTGTTGGAAATGAACAACACGAATTGATCAATATCGGTAAAGCTGGCCGTTCTCGTTGGATGCGTAAACGCCCAACAGTTCGTGGTAGCGTAATGAACCCTAACGATCACCCACACGGTGGTGGTGAAGGTAAAGCACCAATCGGACGTAAAGCTCCAGTATCACCTTGGGGTCAACCTGCTCTTGGTTACAAAACACGTAACAAGAAAGCAAAATCAGACAAGCTTATCGTTCGTCGTAAGACTAAATAATTTCTCTGACCATGTATCGCATATTTTGAGAGGAGGTTCACCATGGGTCGTAGTTTAAAGAAGGGACCTTTCGTCGATGAGCATTTGATGAAAAAGGTCGAAGCACAAGAAGGCGTTGAAAAGAAAAAAGTTATCAAAACTTGGTCTCGCCGTTCAACAGTCTTTCCTAATTTTATTGGATTTACTATCGCAGTTTATGATGGTCGTAAACATGTACCAGTTTACATCCAAGAAGACATGGTAGGACATAAATTAGGTGAATTTGCACCAACAAGAACTTATCGTGGCCACGCTGCCGACGATAAGAAAACAAAACGCTAATTTGAGGGGAGGATAACCAAATGGCAGAACAAATCACATCAGCTAAAGCAGTTGCGAAAACAGTTCGTACTTCTCCTCGCAAATCACGTCTTGTAATTGACTTAATTAGAGGGAAAAGCGTTGCTGAAGCAATTGCTATCTTGAAGTTCACACCAAACAAATCTGCTGGAATCATCGAAAAAGTTTTGATGTCCGCAGTAGCGAATGCAGAAAACAATTATGATTTAGATGTTGAAAATTTAGTTGTTTCTGAAGCTTATGTTAACGAAGGACCAACAATGAAACGTTTCCGTCCACGTGCAAAAGGTTCAGCTTCTCCTATCAACAAACGGACAAGTCATATTACTGTAGTCGTATCAGAAAAATAAGGAGGGACAATCAGTGGGGCAAAAAGTACATCCAATTGGAATGCGTGTAGGCATCATCCGTGACTGGGATGCAAAATGGTATGCTGAAAAAGATTATGCCGACTTTCTACACGAAGATTTAAGAATCCGTAAATTTATCGCGAAGAAACTTGCTGATGCCGCTGTGTCAACAGTTGAAATCGAACGTGCAGCAAATCGCGTAAATGTTTCAATCCATACAGCTAAACCAGGTATGGTTATCGGTAAAGGCGGATCTGAAGTCGAAAACCTAAGAAAAGAATTAAATAAATTGACTGGCAAACGTATCCACATCAACATCGTGGAAATCAAAAAACCAGATCTAGATGCTAAATTAGTAGGCGAAGGAATTGCACGCCAATTAGAAGGCCGTGTTGCTTTCCGTCGGGCTCAAAAACAAGCAATCCAACGCACGATGCGTTCAGGCGCTAAAGGAATCAAAACACAAGTTTCAGGCCGTTTGAATGGCGCAGATATCGCTCGTTCAGAAGGTTACTCAGAAGGAACAGTTCCACTTCATACTTTGCGTGCAGATATTGATTACGCTTGGGAAGAAGCAGATACAACATACGGAAAACTAGGAGTTAAAGTGTGGATCTATCGTGGAGAAATTCTTCCAACTAAAAAGAACACTGAGAAAGGAGGGAAATAAACATGTTAGTACCAAAACGTGTAAAACACCGTCGTGAATTCCGCGGTAAAATGCGCGGAGAAGCCAAAGGCGGAAAAGAAGTAGCTTTCGGTGAATACGGCTTACAAGCAGTTGAATCACACTGGATTACAAACCGTCAAATCGAAGCATCCCGTGTTGCTATGACTCGTTACATGAAACGTGGTGGGAAAGTATGGATTAAAATTTTCCCTCATAAATCATATACAAGTAAAGCCATCGGCGTACGTATGGGTAAAGGTAAAGGGGCTCCTGAAGGTTGGGTTTCACCAGTTAAACGTGGAAAAATCATGTTTGAAATTGCGGGTGTACCTGAAGAAGTTGCTCGTGAAGCATTACGTCTTGCTTCTCACAAATTACCAATGAAAACTAAGATCGTAAAACGTGAGGAAATGGGTGGTGAATCGAATGAAGGTTAAAGAAATCAGAGAATTAACCACTGCCGAAATGCTTGATCAAGAAAAACAATTAAAAGAAGAATTGTTTAATCTTAGATTCCAATTAGCAACAGGTCAATTAGAAAACACTGCACGTATCAAAGAAGTACGTAAATCGATTGCACGCATCAAAACTGTATTGCGTGAACAAGCTAAGTAAAAGTGGAAGGAGGCCATTAGCGTATGACTGAAGAAAGAAATCAACGCAAAGTTTACCAAGGTCGCGTGGTATCTGACAAAATGGATAAAACCATTACAGTTGCTGTCGAAACAAAGAAAAACCACCCTATCTACGGGAAACGTCTGAACTATTCGAAGAAATACAAAGTCCACGATGAAAACAATGAAGCAAAAATTGGCGATATCGTGAAAATTATGGAAACTCGTCCATTATCAGCTACTAAACGTTTCCGTCTAGTAGAAGTCATTGAAAAAGCAGTGATTATTTAATCACACGAGATTTTCCTAGGTAGATTGAATTGCAAAATCTGAAAGGAGGATACACATCGTGATCCAAACAGAAAGTCGATTAAAAGTTGCTGACAACTCAGGCGCTCGTGAAATCTTGACGATCAAAGTTCTTGGCGGTTCAGGCCGTAAGACAGCGAATATCGGAGACGTGATTGTTGCTTCGGTTAAACAAGCAACGCCAGGTGGGGTTGTCAAAAAAGGTGACGTTGTAAAAGCCGTTATCGTTCGTACAAAATCAGGAGCTCGTCGTACTGACGGTTCTTATATTAAATTTGATGAAAATGCTGCGGTTATTATCCGTGACGATAAGAGCCCACGTGGAACTCGGATCTTTGGACCTGTTGCCCGCGAATTACGCGAAAACAATTTCATGAAGATCGTTTCCCTAGCACCAGAAGTATTATAACCAGTCGTTCATTATCAAAGGAGGTGCGAAACAATAATGTTTGTTAAAAAAGGCGATAAAGTAAAAGTTATCACTGGCAAAGACAAGAACAAAGAAGGCGTTGTATTATCAGCGTTTCCTAAGCAAGATAAAGTTGTTGTCGAAGGTGTGAACATCGTTAAAAAACACCAAAAACCTTCTCAAGCTGCTCCTCAAGGCGGAATCGTTGAAATGGAAGCACCAATTCATGTTTCTAATGTAATGGTGATTGATCCTTCAAACGGCGAAGCTACTAAGGTTGGCTACAAAGAAGTTGACGGTAAAAAAGTCCGCGTTTCTAAGAAAACCGGCGAAGTGTTAGACAAATAATCAAATTAAGGAAGGAGGGGCTTACTGAATGAACCGCCTTAAAGAAAAATATACTAAAGAAGTTGTTCCGTCATTAATGGAAAAATTCAGCTACAGTTCTGTCATGCAAGCACCAAAAGTTGAAAAAATCGTTATCAACATGGGTGTGGGTGATGCCGTTTCAAATGCAAAGAACTTAGATAAAGCTGTTGAAGAATTAACCTTGATCTCCGGTCAAAAACCATTGATCACTAAAGCTAAAAAATCAATCGCCGGCTTCCGCTTGCGTGAAGGAATGCCGATTGGTGCAAAAGTTACTCTTCGTGGAGAAAGAATGTTTGAATTCTTAGATAAATTGGTATCAGTTTCTCTACCACGTGTACGTGACTTCCATGGTGTAAGTAAAAAAGCGTTCGATGGACGTGGAAACTACACATTAGGTATCAAAGAACAATTAATCTTCCCAGAAGTTGATTATGATTTGGTAGATAAAGTCCGTGGGATGGATATCGTTATTGTAACAACTGCAAACACAGATGAAGAATCTCGTGAATTGTTGGCACAATTAGGCATGCCATTCCAAAAATAAAAAAAGGAGGCGAACTACGTGGCTAAAAAATCAATGATTGCTAAAAACAAACGTCCTGCAAAATTCTCATCACAAGAATACACACGTTGCGAACGTTGCGGCCGTCCACATTCAGTTTATCGTAAATTCAAACTTTGCCGTATTTGCTTCCGCGAACTTGCCTATAAAGGTCAAATTCCCGGCGTGAAGAAAGCTAGCTGGTAAACAAGTAAACTCGCATAAAGGAGGTAAATCATCTAATGGTCATGACAGATCCAATCGCAGATTTTCTAACTCGCATTCGTAATGCCAACATGGTAAAACACGAAGCATTAGAAGTACCTGCTTCAAAAATCAAACGCGACATTGCTGAAATCCTTAAAAAAGAAGGATTTGTCCGCGATGTTGAATATATCGAAGATGACAAACAAGGCGTGATCCGCGTATTCCTTAAATACGGAAAAAATGGTGAACGTGTTATCACTAACTTGAAACGTATTTCTAAACCAGGTTTACGTGCTTACGTTAAAGCTGACGAAGTGCCTAAAGTATTGAATGGTTTAGGTATCGCAATCATCTCAACTTCTGACGGTGTTATCACTGACAAAGAAGCACGAGCAAAAAATGTCGGCGGCGAAGTTGTCGCTTATGTATGGTAATTTTAAATAATACACAAGGAGGTGTCTTCAAGTGAGTCGTATCGGTAATAAAATCGTCGTTCTTCCTGCTGGCGTTGAAGTCAAGCAAGATGGCAATGTCATTACAGTTAAAGGACCTAACGGGGAATTAACTCGTACATTTTCTGCAGATATCAAAATGAATATCGAAGGAAATGAAGTAACTTTCACTCGTCCAAATGACAGCAAAGAAATGAAAACAATCCACGGAACGACCCGTGCAAACTTCAACAACATGGTTGTCGGAGTCAGCGAAGGATTCCAAAAAGGATTAGAACTTATCGGGGTTGGGTACCGTGCGCAATTGCAAGGCAAAAAACTTGTCTTGAGCGTAGGTTATTCTCACCAAGTTGAGATCGAAGCTCCAGAAGGCGTAACGATCGAAGTTCCATCAAATACACAAGTAATGATTAAAGGGGCAAACAAAGAAAACGTTGGCGAATTAGCTGCTAACATTCGTGCCGTTCGTCCTCCAGAACCTTATAAAGGCAAAGGTATCCGCTATGTTGGCGAATATGTACGTCGTAAAGAAGGTAAAACTGGTAAATAATCGTAGGCAACTACGATTTGCGGCTTAGGCCAGCTTAAATAAAGAGGTGACAATTGTGATTACAAAACCAGATAAAAACAAAACACGTCAAAAGAGACATCGTCGTGTCCGTAACAAAATCTCTGGTACTGCTGAGTGCCCACGCTTGAACGTTTTCCGTTCTAACAAAAACATCTACGCGCAAGTCATTGATGACGTAGCGGGTGTGACGCTAGCAAGTGCCTCTGCCTTGGATAAAGAAATTTCAGGTGGAACAAAAACAGAACAAGCACAAGCTGTCGGTAAATTAATCGCAGAACGTGCAGCAGCAAAAGGTGTTAAAGTAGTAGTCTTTGACCGTGGTGGATACCTTTACCATGGCCGTGTAGAAGCTTTAGCTGAAGCAGCTCGCGAAAATGGACTAGAATTTTAGGAAAAGGAGGAACACCATTCATGGTTTATATTGATCCAAAACACTTGGAATTAGAAGACCGCGTGGTTGCGATCAACCGTGTCACTAAGGTTGTTAAAGGTGGACGTCGTCTGCGCTTCGCAGCTTTAGTCGTTGTAGGAGACAAAAACGGACACGTTGGTTTCGGTACTGGGAAAGCCCAAGAAGTTCCAGAAGCAATCCGTAAAGCAATCGAAGACGCTAAAAAACATTTAGTTGAAGTGCCAATGGTTGGTTCAACAATCCCTCACGAAGTCATCGGTGTATTCGGTGGTGGACGTATCCTGATGAAACCTGCTGTAGAAGGTTCTGGGGTAGCTGCTGGTGGACCAGTTCGTGCCGTCTTAGAATTAGCTGGAGTAGCTGATATCACATCTAAATCATTAGGTTCAAACACACCAATCAACGTTGTTCGCGCAACTGTTGAAGGATTGAAACAATTGAAACGTGCAGAAGAAGTTGCAGAACTTCGCGGCAAATCAGTTGAAGAATTAATCGGATAAGGAGGACAAAAATAATGGCTGAATTAAAAATTACTTTAAAGCGCAGTATTATCGGACGTCCTCAAAACCAACGGGACACAGTTAAAGCGTTGGGTCTGAAAAAAATGAATAGCAGCGTAGTGAAACCTGCCAATGAAGCAATCAAAGGTATGGTCAACACTGTTTCTCATTTAGTGGACGTTGAAGAAATCTAAGAAACAACAAAAAGTTACTCTGATTAAGGAGGTGCCAAACCTATGAAACTTCATGAATTAAAACCTGCAGAAGGTTCTCGTCAAGTACGGAACCGTGTTGGACGCGGGACATCATCTGGCAACGGTAAAACATCTGGACGCGGTCAAAAAGGACAAAAAGCACGTTCAGGCGGTGGTGTTCGTTTAGGATTTGAAGGGGGTCAAACTCCATTATTCCGTCGTTTACCAAAACGCGGCTTTACAAATGTGAACCGTAAAGACTATGCAGTCGTTAATCTAGATGCTTTGAATCGCTTTGAAGATGGAGCTGAAGTAACACCAGTTGCTTTAGTTGAAGCTGGAATCGTTAAAAACGAAAAAGCTGGAATCAAAGTCTTAGCCAATGGAGAATTAACTAAGAAGTTAACTGTGAAAGCAGCTAAATTCTCTAAAGCAGCCGAAGAAGCAATCGTTGCTGCTGGTGGATCAATCGAGGTGATTTAATGTTTAAATTACTGAAGGATTCTTTCAAAGTAAAAGACATTCGATCAAGAATTTTTTTCACCGTATTTGCTCTGTTCGTGTTTCGTCTGGGTGCGCAGATCACTGTGCCGGGCGTAAATGCGAGCCGTTTGCTGAGTTTGGCTGATTTGCCATTCTTAGGTATGTTGAACATGGTCAGCGGAAGCGCCATGCAAAATTTCTCTGTCTTTGCAATGGGAGTTTCACCATACATCACTGCTTCGATCATTGTCCAATTGTTACAAATGGACATTGTACCAAAATTTGTTGAATGGTCAAAACAAGGAGAAGTCGGTCGTAAGAAGTTAAATCAAGCGACCCGCGTATTAACGCTGATTCTTGCTTTTGTTCAATCAATCGGGATTACCGCAGGATTTAATGCGTGGACGCAATTAGGTTTTGTTGAAAATCCTAGCATCAATACATTTTTCGTTATTGGTTTGGTTTTGACTGCCGGTACCATGTTTGTTACCTGGTTGGGAGAACAAATCACTGAAAAAGGTATTGGTAATGGCGTATCGATGATCATCTTCGCAGGGATCATTTCCGGTTTGCCAAACGGCGTAAAAGAAATAGTAGAAGATTACTTTATCAATATTGAATCATCTGAAATCTGGAAGTCGGCGATTTTTATCCTCGTCTTGCTGATTGCGATCTTGGTCGTTGTGACATTGGTAACCTTTGTGCAACAAGCAGAACGTAAAATTCCGATTCAATATACTAAACGAGTGGCAGGGGCGCCAACAAGCAGTTATCTACCGTTAAAAGTAAATGCTGCCGGAGTGATCCCAGTTATCTTTGCTAGTTCCTTTATTGCAACTCCTAATGCGATTTTACAAGCATTGGGCGGTTCGTACCGTGGAGTTGGCTGGTATGATACATTGATGCAGATCTTTGATTACAGCACTATTCCTGGTGCAGCAATCTATACTGTATTAATCGTTGCCTTTACATTTTTCTACGCGTTTGTTCAGGTCAATCCTGAAAAATTAGCGGAAAACTTGCAAAAACAAGGAAGTTACATTCCAAGTGTCCGTCCTGGTAAAGGAACGGAAGAATACGTCTCACATCTATTGATGCGTTTAAGTGCTGTTGGTGCACTGTTCTTAGGACTAGTTGCACTGCTTCCAATCGTTGCGCAAATGGTTTGGAACTTGCCGCAATCAATCGGATTAGGCGGAACGAGTTTATTGATCGTTATCGGTGTTGCTCTTGAAACAGCGAAACAGCTAGAAGGACTAATGCTGAAACGGAAATATACTGGTTTTATCAATTAGAGTGAAGAAGGTGTGTTGAGGCTCTCCTCAACACCATTCTACAACTTTACAGGAGGAGTAAGTATGAACCTCGTTTTAATGGGATTACCCGGAGCTGGAAAAGGAACGCAAGCAGAACAAATCGTCGCTGCTTACCAAATTCCGCATATTTCAACAGGTGATATGTTTCGTGCCGCAATGGCAAACAAAACAACTCTTGGCCTGGAAGCAAAATCATACATGGACAATGGAGAACTAGTTCCTGACGAAGTAACGAACGGCATCGTCAAAGAACGCTTGGCTGAACCGGATACCGACAAAGGCTTTCTATTAGATGGCTTTCCTCGGACTTTGGAACAAGCCAAAGCGCTGGACCAAATGCTTAATGAACTTGGAAAGAAATTGGATCACGTTGTTGAAATCCATGTCCCTGAAGAAATACTCGTTGAACGTTTAGCTGGTCGCTTTATCTGCCGCAATTGCGGTGCAACGTATCATAAAATCTTCAACCCAACTACAGTTGAAGGAACTTGTGATCGCTGTGGCGGACACGAATTTTACCAACGAGAAGATGATAAGCCTGAGACGGTCAAAAATCGTCTAGCTGTCAATGTAAAAGGTAGTGAACCAATTTTAGCTTACTATAAAGAAAAAGGTTTGCTGCAGTCTATTGATGGTAATCGTGAGATCGATGCTGTATTTTCAGATGTTAAGAAAATCATCGAGTAACGAAATGATTGCCCGTAACCGACTTGCAGCGCTGAAACTTTCTCTTGCTAAGTATGACAAATTATGATAAAATGTGTCAGTCCGACTTTTAGGCTTTCACCTAGAAGCATTTTTTGAGAAACTTAGGTGGGAACAGACAGTTTCCGCCGTTTTATCGTGTGAAAATCACAAGTACAAGGAGGTACTGTGCGTGGCAAAAGAAGATATGATTGAAGTCGAAGGTACAGTCGTCGAAACTTTGCCGAATGCAATGTTTAAAGTCGAACTAGAAAACGGACACCAAGTTCTTGCTACCGTATCAGGTAAAATTCGTATGCATTACATCCGTATCTTACCTGGCGATAAAGTAACCGTTGAGTTATCTCCCTATGATTTAACTCGTGGCCGTATCACGTATCGCTTTAAATAATTGTACTCCGTAAAACCACAGGAGGTATTATCATGAAAGTAAGACCATCAGTAAAACCAATGTGCGAACATTGTAAAGTAATTCGTCGTAAAGGGCGCGTTATGGTGATTTGCCCAGCAAATCCAAAACACAAACAACGTCAAGGATAATCGGAGGTGTAACAAAATATGGCTCGTATTGCAGGAGTAGATATTCCTCGTGATAAACGAGTAGTCGTTTCACTTACTTATATCTATGGTATTGGTAACACGACTGCTCAAAAGATTTTAGCAAACGCTGGCGTTTCTGAAGAAGTTCGCGTTCGTGATTTAACGAATGAACAAACAGACGCGATCCGTGCGGAAGTAGATAGATTAAAAGTTGAAGGTGACCTTCGTCGTGAAGTCAACCTGAACATCAAACGTTTGATGGAAATCGGTTCTTACCGTGGCATCCGTCATCGTCGTGGCTTGCCTGTTCGCGGACAAAACACAAAGAACAATGCACGTACTCGTAAAGGCCCGTCTAAAACAGTGGCAGGCAAGAAAAAATAATTCCTAAGTGAAGGAGGTTAAAACTTCATGGCAGCAAAAAAAGTGAGTCGTAAACGCCGTGTGAAAAAGAATATTGAAGCGGGTATCGCGCATATCCATTCAACATTCAACAATACAATCGTAATGATCACTGATACTCATGGGAATGCTTTATCATGGTCATCAGCTGGTGCATTAGGTTTCAAAGGAAGCAAAAAATCAACACCTTTTGCCGCTCAAATGGCAGCAGAAACTGCAACAAAAGTAGCAATGGAACACGGATTGAGAACTGTTGAAGTAACAGTTAAAGGACCTGGTTCCGGACGTGAAGCAGCAATTCGTTCCTTACAAGCAACAGGTTTAGAAGTGACTGCAATTCGTGACGTGACTCCAGTTCCTCATAATGGATGCCGCCCTCCAAAACGCCGTCGTGTTTAATGAGTGCTGCTCATTTTGAGTTTTACAATTACGTCATTGAACAAGACACTTTTCGTTTTGAAAGGGGTAAAAGATAAGAATGATTGAATTCGAAAAACCAAGAATCGTAAAAATTGATGAAGAAAAAGATTATGGCAAGTTCATCGTCGAACCTCTTGAAAGAGGCTACGGGACTACTTTAGGGAATTCCCTACGTCGTATTTTGTTATCTTCTTTACCTGGTGCAGCGATCACTAGTATTCAAATCGATGGTGTGTTACACGAATTCTCAACCATTAAAGGTGTGCGAGAAGATGTTGCTCAAATTATCTTGAATATTAAAGGTCTTGCATTAAAGATGTACACGCAAGAAGAAAAAACCCTTGAAATCGATATTACCGGTCCAGCCAATGTAACAGCTGGCGACATTATTGTTGACAGCGATGTAGAAATCTTGAATAAAGATATGTACATCTGCAATGTTTCTGAAGGTGCGACATTCCATGCTCGTTTAACTGTAAAACCTGGCCGTGGATATGTTCAAGCGGATGAAAACAAAAAAGAAGACATGCCGATCGGTGTTCTTCCAGTTGATTCAATCTATACGCCTGTTCGCCGTGTTAACTACCAAGTAGAAAACACTCGTGTCGGTCGTCGAGATGATTTCGATAAACTAACAATGGAAATTTGGACAGATGGTTCCATTTTGCCATTGGAAGCAATGAGTTTAGCTGCGAAAATCATGACTGAACATTTGGATATTTTTGTGAATCTGACGGATGAAGCGAAAAACGCGGAAATCATGATTGAAAAAGAAGAAACACAAAAAGAAAAAATGTTGGAAATGACAATCGAAGAATTAGACTTATCTGTTCGTTCATACAACTGTCTAAAACGTGCAGGTATCAATACTGTACAAGAATTGACAAACAAATCTGAACCAGAAATGATCAAAGTACGTAACTTGGGCCGTAAATCACTTGAAGAAGTGAAGGCAAAATTACATGATCTTGGTTTGGGCTTACGCAAAGACGATTAAGATTGTTTACGAAGGATGCTAGTTTGCCCTTTTCAAAGGATAAACTGTATACGGAGTGAAAACGAAGGAGGGAAACCCACGTGAGTTACCGTAAATTAGGACGTACATCTAGCCAACGTAAAGCGATGTTGCGTGATTTAACAACTGATTTAATCATTAACGAGCGTATCGTGACGACTGAAGCACGTGCGAAAGAAGTTCGTTCAACTACTGAAAAAATGATCACTTTAGGAAAACGCGGAGATCTACATGCACGTCGTCAAGCTGCAGCTTTCGTTCGTAACGAAGTAGCAAGTGTTCGTGAAGAAAACGAAGAAGTTGTCGTTGAATCAGCTTTACAAAAGTTGTTCAGTGATATCGCACCTCGTTATGCAGATCGCCAAGGTGGCTACACTCGTATCTTGAAAACAGAACCAAGACGCGGAGATGCTGCACCAATGGTTATCCTAGAACTTGTTTAAAATCACACTTTTCATCACTTTATAGATGTTCTTTTAAGAGTGTTATGATGTTGGAGGGCAACTTCCGAGTCTAGCTCAGCGCTGCATCCCGATTCTTTCGGGGTGCAAGCACTCATCATAAAGTGCTTTTTTTTTACCCTCGATCAACTGTCTTGACAGTTGATGGCGCGTAAAAGAAAAACAAAGGATAAGAATGATTGAAATCTCTAAGTTTTTTTGATAGATTTAGTAAGAATGAAAACAGAGATAGGGAGCAAACATGAAGCCAATTATTGAATTAAACAATATCAAGTTCAGCTATGATCCAGATGAACCGCAACCGGCTTTAAATGACATTTCTTTTTCGATTGAGAAAGGGGAATGGGTGGCGATCGTTGGTCATAATGGTTCGGGGAAATCCACCTTGGCTAAGACCATCAATGGATTGATTTTACCTCAAGAAGGAACCGTTTCTGTCGGTGAGCTGGCATTAAATGAAGAAAACGTTTGGAATATCCGCAAAATGGTGGGCATGGTCTTTCAGAATCCTGACAATCAGTTTGTCGGATCAACAGTGGAAGATGATGTTGCCTTTGGTATGGAGAATCAGGGCGTCCCCCGGGAAGATATGCTGGTTCGGGTACAAGAGGCATTAGAACAGGTAAGAATGTCGGAATTCAAGAAACGGGAACCTGCCCGTCTTTCTGGTGGACAAAAACAACGGGTAGCAATTGCCGGTATCGTTGCATTGCGTCCGGATATCATTATTTTGGATGAGGCCACCAGCATGCTGGACCCGGAAGGCCGGGAAGAAGTATTGGCTACTATCAAAAAAATCAAGGAACAAAATAATTTGACTGTTTTATCCATCACTCACGATATTGATGAAGCTGCCAATGCCAATCGTGTCTTGGTTATGCGTCAGGGACAATTAGTGGATGAAGGAACACCGGAGAAGATTTTTTCTGCGGGACCGAAATTGATCGAACTGGGCTTGGATTTGCCTTTTCCTGAAAAATTAAAGGCGGCATTGAAAGCACGGGGCATTACGGTGCCAACCGAGTACTTGACTGAAGAAAGGATGGTGGACTGGTTATGGACATCCGTTTTGAAAAAGTAGATTTTACTTATCAGCCCCACACACCTTTTGAACAGCGGGCATTGTTTGCGATTGATTTAGCTATCAAAGAAGGAACCTATACGGCGATTGTTGGCCATACCGGCAGTGGCAAGTCTACCTTACTGCAACATTTGAATGCTTTGTTAAAGCCCACAGGTGGAACAGTGACGATTGGTGAACGCACCATTACACCGGAAACCGATAATAAAAATTTGAAACCCATTCGAAAAAAAGTCGGGATTGTTTTTCAATTTCCTGAAGCACAGTTGTTTGAAGAAACAGTGGCTAAAGACATTGCCTTTGGACCAAAGAATTTTGGTGTACCGGAAGAAAAAGCGATGGCTTTAGCGAAGGAATATTTGAATTTGGTGGGATTAGATGACCAGTATTTGAATCGTTCCCCTTTTGATCTATCTGGGGGACAAATGCGACGGGTGGCGATTGCCGGTGTTTTGGCAATGGAACCGGAAGTTCTCGTTTTAGACGAACCAACAGCCGGCTTGGACCCTAAAGGCCGCAAGGATATGATGGAAATGTTTGATCGTCTTCATCGAGACAAAAAAATGACCATTATTTTGGTAACTCATCTAATGGATGATGTCGCTGAATATGCAGATTTCATGTACATTCTGGAAAAAGGCCACCTGGTTAAAAGCGGAACACCGCAAGCGGTCTTTCAAGAAGTCGAGTGGGCAAATGAGAAAAAAATCGGTGTGCCAACTGCAACATCCTTTGCTTTAGAGTTAGCGAAAAAGGGCTTTTCCTTTGAGCAGTTGCCAATAACCGCTGATGAATTGGCAAATCAAATCGTGGCGCAAGGAGGAATTGCCCATGATGAATAAATTGATTTTTGGTCGTTATATTCCTGGGGACTCCATTATTCACAATCTGGATCCGCGGGTAAAATTACTTGCCAGTTTCTATTTTATTGGTATTATCTTTTTAGCAAATAATTGGCAAAGCTATTTGTTTTTAGGTATCTTTACTTTGGGCAGTATTCTTTTGTCTGGGGTTTCGCTGAAGTTCTTTATCCGTGGCGTCAAGCCGCTGATTTGGCTGATTTTATTTACCGTTGCATTGCAGGTCCTGTTTACTACCGGTGGGGCGGTTTATTGGCAATGGGGAATTTTTAATATCACGGAGTTTGGCGTGATGAATGGGATTTTCATTTTTTGCCGTTTTATTTTGATTATTTTCATGTCTACCTTACTGACACTGACCACTGCTCCTTTAGAATTATCCGATGCAATCGAATATATTTTGCGACCGTTAAAAGCGGTTCGATTTCCGGTTCATGAAGTTTCCTTGATGCTGTCAATTGCGTTGCGTTTCGTTCCTACGTTAATGGATGAGACGGAAAAAATCATGAACGCACAACGAGCTCGCGGGGTCGATTTTGGGGAAGGCAGTTTGATCCAAAAAATGAAGGCAGTGGTTCCTTTGCTGATTCCGCTGTTTGTCAGCAGTTTTAATCGGGCGGAGGATCTGGCTACCGCCATGGAAGCTCGCGGCTATACTGGCGGCGAAGGACGGACCAAATACCGCAAGCTGGCTTGGCATACCCGTGATACATGGGTCGTAGTGATTTTTGCGGCAGTTACAGCAATCTTGATTTTTTTAAAGAGCTGATTTTGTGAGGCAGAAACAAGCAGCGATGCAGCGTTTCTGCTTCTTTTTGTTTTAGTAAAAAAAGGAAATGGGGAATTTCAGTGGTGCGTTACAAAGCAATCATTGCTTACGATGGAACAAATTTTAATGGCTTTCAACGACAGGAAACTGGGCGGACAGTCCAAGGAGAATTAGAAAAAACAATACAAAAAATGGCGAATGGGCAATTTATCGAAGTTCATGGTTCAGGAAGAACGGATGCAAGAGTCCATGCAGTGGGACAGGTCATCCATTTTGATTATCCCCAAGAACGTCCGTTAGAAAGAATGCGTTTTGCCTTGGATACCCAATCGCCGGAGGATATTGCGGTCAAATCGGTGGAAATCGTGGATGACACGTTTCACGCCCGCTATCTTGTACAGGAAAAAACCTATCAATTTCGATTGAATATTGGCAAACCTCGTAGTCCATTTTTGCGGCACTATGCCAGCTACTATCCTTATCCTTTAGATTTAGAAAAAATAAGGCGGGCATTGACAGATTTTTTGGGTACTCACGATTTTACATCGTTTTGCGCCAGCGGCAGTTCAGTGGAGGACAAGGTGCGAACGATTTATGAAGCGACGGTGGAACAGGTAGCAGATGATGAGTTGGTGTTTACTTTTCGTGGAAACGGGTTTTTGTATAAAATGATTCGGATCATGATGGGTACGTTGCTGAAAATCGGCAATGGTCGGATGCCGGCCGACAGTATTCCAGCAATTATTGAAGCGAAAAACCGTGATTTGGCAGGACCCACTGCTCATCCAGAAGGGCTCTACTTAATGAAAGTTAGCTATGAAACAAAAGCCTAAAAAATACCGAACAAGTCAGAGGGCTTGTTCGGTATTTTTTTATCTTTTTTGTTTGCGGTAGAAATAATCAAATAGGAAGAAGAGAAGAAGACAGCTGAAGAAGAGCAGTACCCCCGGTAAAAATCCTTGTGGCAAATAGGACAAGCGAATGGTGTGTTTGCCTTTTGGAAGCGTCAAACTGACAAAAGCATCTTGAAAGGCGGAGACAGGGACTTTTTTGCCGTCTACGGTTGCCTGCCAGCCCTTTTCGTATGGAATCGTCGTAACGAGCAGTTGTTCTTCTTTCGTCGTTACCTGCCCCTCTGCGGAGCGTTTGCCGACATTTAGATTCACACCTTGTTCCTTGATCTGATCCATAGCGGATTGATAGGCTTTGGTGTTCAAAGTGACCACTTGTGGATTTTGGAAGCCGACTTTTTGCGTGCCATAGAAGCTGGCGGTAAATTCAATTTCAGTTGCTTGTTCGTAATACCCAAGGTCGTAATATTGCCCCGTAATGTTGATTTGAGACTTTCGTTGTTCTCCGTTGACAGTAATCGTGGCTGTCGAGCTTTCCAATTGTGCAAAATCTTGCGGATACAAACTAAGGTATGCCTGAGAATGAGCGGGAACGGCGACTTTCCATGTTACTTCCTTGGCGAGATTGCCTTTTTCTTCGGTAAAAATCGTGTACATTCCGTCATAGGTGACCGTTGTGTTATCCGTTTCTGAAATCGTCAGCGGCCAAAATTGAAAATAAGTCTGTTGCAGATCAGCTAAACCGTTGATTAGATTGGTTTGACTGGTCAAATTGTCATTTGACGGTTGAGGAACCTTTGCGGCGTCCGGATTCGCTAGAAAAGCCAGAGGCAGTGCATTTTCGTTTTCGTACAATTGATAATCCTTCGAGCGGGCGGTTTCTGTAAAGCCGTATTTATTAATCGGTGTTTTGCTGAGATTGTATTTGATTCCTAAAAAACTGTCCATCAACAACGTATTGTTGGGGTAGCGGATGTTTAGATTGGTTCCCCGTGAACGAAAGCCCAACTGATCCAAGTAGCTGGAAGAATGGCGGTTGCGGATGGAAGAAAACATGCTGACACCGCTGTACCCATAATTAAAGCTGTCATTGGAAGAAACCGGATCAAGATTTTCCACTCGAGAAAAATCCGCAGATTTGGTTTTTTGAACCAATTCATCGATGGCAGGATAAGGTTCGGTATACAAACTGCGGGAGGCATAATTCCAATCGTTCAAAATTCCCCGCACCATGCCATTGGTGTTCACGATGGCTTCAAAACTTACTACAAGCAGAATTAACACTACGAATAAATGCTTAGGATAGCTTCGTAGTCGGTACAAACCAAAGGCCAATAAGTAGAGCAATAGGAAAAAAATGCTGACGGCAAAGGAAGAAAATTTGATATATTCATAACTACCAGCAGGACGAATTCCAAAGGCCAAGCAAAACAACGCCATTTGAATCAGAATGACTCCCAGTAGTTTGCCGTTGGATTTTTGATCCACTCGTTCCCACCCGTAACCTGCCAACATGATAACCAGAAAAGAAAACAGGTAGGCATAGCGGAATAAAAACATATTTGGAGCGTGCATACCGTGCCAAAATAAATTCAGAGGTACCAGATAAAAACTAGCAGTCAATAGGGCAAAAAAGCCGGCATACAGCAGTTTTTGTTTCAAGGGTGCTTTAGAGACAAAGTAAAAAAGACAAAGGACCAACGGCAGCAAACCCACATAAATAAAGGGAATCGAACCGTATTTGGTGGTGTCGTAAACGCCCACGAGATTTTTTAGGACAAGATCGAGAAAATCAGTTGCTTCGGTTTTTAGGGTGGTGATTTTACTTAATTCTTCCCCGTTTGCCCGCAGATCTAAAATTGCTGGCAAAATGATAATCATGGAGGCGCCGCCTGACAGCAAAGCCGTTAGCCCATAAGGAACAATCACTTTTTTTGTTTGTCGCCAATTGTCCAATAAGCGGACCAAAAAATACAGTGCCGAAAAAATAGCAATCATAAAACCCATATAAAAGCTGGAGAGAAACAATAGCAGATAGCTGAAAAACAGCAGCTTCGGTTTGTGCTGTTGGATTAAGCGGTCGATACCCATGATAATAAGAGGTAAATACACGAAAGCATCCAGCCACATAATGATTTCAGAATGAGCGGTGATAAAAGACATCAGGGCATAAGAAACGGCAAGAGTCACGTGCTGCCATTTTTCGATGTGAAAAGTTTGTCGAGCATAAAACCAAAAAGCCAGTCCGGCACTGCCGATTTTCAGTAGGGTCAAAAAATATAGGGCATCTGGCATCAATTGATTGGGAAACAGCAGGACAAGGGGCGTGAAAAGGCCGCCTAGGTAATAAGAAACCAAAGAAAGGTAATTCAATCCTAAAGAAGCATTCCACGTGTAAAGGAAGCTTTGTTTCCCCAGTAATGCATTGCGAAAGCTCGCATGGAAATTGGAAAATTGGGAAAAGGCATCACTGGCTAAAATACTGCGGCTGCTGCCGGGGAAAATTCCAATCGTCAAATAGATGAAGGCCATAATACCCAGTGGGATAAAAAAGCTAGCCAGCATATATCGGGCGTGTTGTTTGCAAAATTGTTTGATTGTCAAAAACATAAGTCCACCAAATTTCTTTCATAATGATTTTTATTTTACCATAGTTCCAAAAACAATGAAAAAAGAAGAAGGAAGTCTTTGATTAAAAAATAACCGAAGTTTTTAATGTTTTATTTCACATCGTTATTTTTAGTTTTTAATTTATTTGGTAAAATATAAACAATATCAGATAAATTGTCGTTATGGTATTGACACCTTGTTATCAATAATGTAGTTTTTTATTAGATGTAAAAGAACATATTTCCTCGCTTTTGTTGAAGCGGCACATAGAAAATTTAAGAAAAAAACAAGGCGATCCTTTTCAAAGAGGCCGCCTTGTTTTGATTTTTGAGAAAACAAAAAACCGCTCGATGAACGAACGGTTTGAGTAGTTGTGTGATTAAACGCGCTCAACTTTTCCTGATTTCAAAGCACGAGCTGACACCCAAACTTTTTTAGGTTTTCCGTCAATAAGAACACGTACTTTTTGTAAATTAGGTTTTACGGTACGCTTTGTTGAGTTCATTGCGTGAGAGCGGTTGTTTCCACTTGTTGTTTTACGACCTGTAAAGTAGCAAACCTTTGCCATGTGACTATTTCCTCCTTTGCCTTGATCTTGGAGCGCTTATTTGGCTCATACTAAACGAATTTACCATAAACGCAGTAATTTTGCAAGCTTATTTTCTGTGAAACATTGACTTTTTCCTGCAAACCATGTAAATTATACAACGTTGTGAAAGGGTGCGCCTGTTTTTGTTTCTGTAGATCCTTCTTTTATTTAAGGGTCAGCTATGATAAACTATTGTAGTAGAAAATAGGCAAAATTGCCTGTTAAGGAGGCTTATCATGGCTGTAAAAATTAAAACGGCATCAGGAACTATCGAAATTACAAATGAAGTGATCGCAACTGTCGTCGGCGGTGCAGCAACCGATGTATTTGGTATCGTAGGGATGGCAAGCAAAAATCAAATCAAAGATAACATCAATGAGATTTTAAGAAAAGAAAATTATTCACGGGGCGTCGTTGTACGTCAAGAAGAAAACGGCATTGCGGTGGATGTTTACACAATCGTAAGCTATGGGACAAAAATTTCGGAAGTTTCGCGAAATGTCCAAGAAAAAGTCAAATATAATCTTGAAACAATGCTGGGCGTTGCCGCCAATTCAGTAAATGTGTTTGTTCAAGGTGTACGTGTACTGCCTGATTAGGCAGCGATGCTGTGTAACTACAGCGATTCGAAGGAGGATTATCAGTGAAAGTAACGAATATCAGCGCGAGTCAATTTCAAGAAATGGTCCAGGCTGGTGCCAATCGTCTGCAAGCAAATGCGGAGTATGTCAACTCGTTGAATGTATTCCCGGTTCCTGATGGGGACACTGGAACGAATATGAATTTATCGATGACCAGCGGTGCCAAAGCGGTCGCAGATTCCGCTTCTGAAAAAGTCGGCGATTTAGCGACGGTTTTATCTAAAGGACTATTGATGGGGGCGCGAGGAAATTCCGGTGTTATCCTGTCGCAATTGTTTCGCGGATTTTCAAAACAAATCCCTGACGTCACGACATTAAACCCACAAGAATTAGCGCAAGCCTTTAGTCATGGCGTAGAAACTGCCTATAAAGCTGTCATGAAGCCGGTTGAGGGAACGATTTTAACGGTTGCCCGAGTGGCGGCGGAATACGGTGAACGCAAAGCCAGCGAAAGTGATGATTGTATCGAAGTGATGACGGCGGTTTTACGCGGAGGCAAACGCGCCTTGGCAAAAACGCCGGATTTATTGCCGGTCTTAAAAGAAGTCGGCGTAGTAGACAGCGGCGGTCAAGGACTGATTTATATTTATGAAGGCTTTTTGGCTGCTTTGACAGGAGAGTATCAAGCAGATGAAACATTTGAACCTTCCCCAGCTGCCATGGATGAAATGGTAAATGCCGAGCATCACCGCAGCGTCCAAGGACAATTAGCAACAGAAGACATCAAATTCGGTTATTGTACCGAAATCATGGTAAATATCGGTGAAGGACCAACTGTCGACAGTACTTTTGATTATGAAACTTTCCGTAATTATCTAAATGAAATCGGCGATTCTTTGCTTGTCGTCAACGATGATGAAATCATCAAAGTCCACGTGCATACAGAGCATCCCGGCGAAGTGATGAATTACGGGCAAAAATTTGGTTCATTAGTCAAAGTCAAAGTCGATAATATGCGTTTACAACACGAAACGATTTTGGAACATGACGAACAGGTTCAAGAATTTGCAGAAGCACCTCGGGTTCCTTATGGAATCATCGCAATCGCAGCCGGTGAAGGCGTGAGCGAATTGTTCAAGAGCCTGGGCGCTAATTATATTATCAGCGGCGGTCAAACGATGAACCCAAGTACGGAAGATATTTTAACTGCGATTAATAAAGTCAATGCAGAACAGGTTATCATTTTACCGAATAATAAAAATATCTTTATGGCAGCAGATCAGGCGGCAGAAGTCGCAGAGGTCCCTGTTGCGGTAATTCCAAGTCGGACGATTCCACAAGGGATGACGGCAATGCTGTCCTTTAATGACCAAGCAACACTGGAAGAAAACAAAACTACGATGAGCGATGCCTTGGCAAATGTTGTCAGTGGCTCCGTTACCCATGCGATTCGTAACACCGCCATCGATGGAGTGACGATCACAGAAGGAGACTTTTTGGGAATGATCGACGGTAAGATCGTCGTTTCTGATCCAGATCAGTCAACGACTGCTTTGACCACTTTGAATCAAATGATTTCAGATGAAACCGAAATCGTTACGATTATTTTTGGTGATGATGCTACACAAGACGATGCCGAAAAATTAGGCGCCGCATTACAAGAAGCACATGAAGAATTGGAAGTTGAGATCCATCCGGGAAATCAACCTGTATATCCTTATCTTTTTGCCGCAGAATAAGACGGATCAGCAGTTTTTTACATGATTCTGACAGGATGAGCCATAACTTCACTTATAAGTTATGGACCATCCTGTTTTTTTGCAAAGAGAGAAATCATCGGGAAGGAGGAGTTGGATGGTAACGACCGCAGTTCAGTTTTTAAAGGGAGTCGGAGAAAAAAGAGCACAGGATTTGGCGGAACTGGGAATTTTGACCGTCGAGGATTTAATGAGCTATTACCCGTTTCGGTATGAAGACATTCAAGAACGGGACTTGCAGGAGATTCAAGATCAGGAAAAGGTGACCATCAAAGGTGTTGTCGTTTCTCCGCCAGTACTCAACCGTTTCGGCTATAAAAAATCCCGCCTGCAGTTTCGGATGATGCAGGATCATGGCGTGTTCAATGTTTCTTTTTTCAATCAGCCGTATTTGAAGGACAAAGCGATTATGGGAGAAGAGCTGGCTGTTTATGGCAAATGGGATGCCAAACGCCAAGCGTTGACAGGAATGAAAATTCTTGGCAGTCAAAGTCAGGGAGATTTTGCGCCGATTTATCACGTGAATAAGAAAATCAAACAACGAACTTTGATCGAATTGATTCGTCAGGCTTTTACACAATTTGGTGAGGAAATCGAAGAAAACCTACCTTTGTCTTTGCGGGAAAAATATCGCTTGATCGATCGAAAACAGGCGATGTTTGCGATGCATTTTCCGGAAAATCCTGAAGAAAACCATCAGGCTAAACGACGAGTGATCTTTGAGGAATTCTTTTTATTTCAATTGAAGGTTCAAGGGTTGAAACAAAAGGAAAAAGCAGAGGTCAATGGAATCGCCATTCAATACGACGTGCAACGATTAAAGCAATTTACCCAGAAACTGCCTTTTGAATTGACCAATGCCCAAAAACGAGTCACCAATGAAATTTGCAGTGACTTGCGCAGTCCAAGACACATGCAGCGCTTGTTGCAAGGGGATGTCGGCAGCGGCAAAACCGTGGTCGCCGCCATTGCTCTTTACGCGACGGTAACGGCTGGATTTCAAGGTGCATTGATGGTGCCAACTGAAATTTTGGCGCAGCAGCATATGGAAAGTTTGAATCAACTTTTTGATCCGCTAGAAATTCGTACAGCCTTGCTGACAGGTTCCACTAAAGCAAAGGAGCGGCGGGTGATTTTGGAACAATTGGCAAATGGGGAGATTGATATTATTGTTGGGACCCACGCGTTGATCCAAGAAGGGGTCAATTTTGCCTACCTCGGTTTAGTCATCACGGACGAACAGCACCGTTTTGGCGTTAACCAACGGCGGGTTTTGCGGGAAAAAGGGCTGCATCCTGATGTGTTGTTTATGACAGCGACGCCGATTCCCCGAACGTTGGCAATCACAGCATATGGAGAAATGGACGTTTCGATCATCGATGAATTGCCGGCAGGGCGAGTTCCCATCGAGACTCGCTGGATTCGTCCGCCGCAATTGGATTCGGTTTTAGAATGGAGTTTTCGCGAATTGCAGCAGGGGCATCAAATGTATGTGATCTGTCCGCTGATTGAAGAATCTGAATCCTTGGACGTCAAAAATGCTGTGGAAATCTATGAACGCTTGCAGGCGTATTTTGCCCCGGACTATCAGGTGGATTTGCTTCATGGAAAAATGAAAAACCAAGAAAAAGAAACCATCATGGAAACCTTCAAAAACAACGACACGCAGATTTTGGTTTCTACAACCGTGATTGAGGTCGGTGTCAATGTACCGAATGCGACCGTCATGCTGATTATGGATGCGGATCGCTTTGGTTTGGCCCAACTGCACCAATTACGGGGCCGGGTGGGACGTGGGGCGCAGGCTTCTTATTGCATTTTGGTCGCTGATCCAAAAAACGAGATGGGTGTCGAACGAATGAAAATCATGACAGAAACCAACAACGGCTTTTTATTGAGTGAAAAAGATCTGGAGTTGCGAGGCCCCGGAGAAGTATTCGGCTTTCGACAATCCGGCTTGCCTCAATTTATGGCAGGAGATATCGTGGCGGATGCAACGATTTTGGAAGTTGCCCGACAAGAAGCCCAAGAAATTTGGAAAAAGCAGAATTGGCAGGTCTTACCAGACTATGCACCACTGGCAGATTACCTCGAAAAGCAAGCGGCAGAAAACCAGTTTTTCGACTAAAAAAATATGCTATACTAAAAAAGAATGAAAAAAAATCGCCGCTTTTTTGCTTTTTGTTGCTCAGAAAATCGGCAGAGAAAAAATAAAACTTAACCTAAGAATGCGGGGAACGATACCTATGATGAGAATTGCGGTTGATGCGATGGGCGGCGACAATGCCCCCAAAGCAATCGTTGAAGGGGTCATGCTGGCGAAAAAAGAATTTCCAGACATCCACTTTCAACTTTATGGAAAAGAAAGCGAAATAACAAAATACGTGACAGATCACGCCAATGTGACGATCATCCATACCGATGAAAAAATCAACAGTGATGATGAACCAGTAAAAGCAATCCGCAGAAAGAAAAATGCTTCGATGGTTTTGGCAGCACAAGCAGTGAAACAAGGAGAAGCGGATGCCGTGTTTTCTGCCGGCAACACAGGCGCGCTATTAGCAGCAGGGCTGTTTATCGTCGGACGAATCAAAGGCGTGGAACGCCCCGGCTTGATGTCGACACTGCCGGTGATGGGCAAAGAGACCGGCTTTGATATGCTGGATCTGGGTGCCAATGCAGAAAACAAAGCGGAACATTTACTGCAATACGGTATTTTAGGTTCCTTCTATGCGAAAAATGTTCGGGGAATCCAAGAGCCGAGAGTGGGTTTGTTGAACAATGGGACGGAAGAAACCAAAGGCAGTGAGCTGACGAAAGCCGCCTTTGACTTGTTGAAAAACGAACCAAGCATCCATTTTATCGGCAATGTAGAAGCACGGGAATTATTGACCGGCGCAGCCGATGTTGTGGTGACGGATGGATTTACCGGCAATGCCGTGTTGAAATCCATCGAAGGAACAGCGCTGAATTTAATGGCATTATTAAAAGAATCGATTTTATCTGCCGGCGTTAAAGGAAAATTAGGTGCCGTTTTATTGAAAGATTCACTACGGGGACTAAAAAATGAACTGGATTATTCCAAACATGGCGGTGCCGTTTTGTTTGGCTTAAAAGCACCGGTCATCAAGACCCACGGAGCTACCGGACCAGAAGCGGTCGCCTATACAATCCACCAAATTCACACCATGTTGGAAACGGATGTTGTGAATCAATTGGTTGAATTTTATGAAAAAAATGACGAAAAATGAATGTTTATTCGAAACTAGTCTGACATTTTTGTAATGAAACTGCAAAAAAGTCTAGACAAACGCAACAGAAAGACGTAAAATCTGTATTAGCTAACTTTTCAACTTTGGTCAAAAGCGTGGAGGTGAATGCAATTGACACGTGATGAAGTATTTAAGAAAGTAGCCGTCGTGATCGCCAATCATTTTGAGGTCGACGCGGATAAAGTTACCGATGAAATGAGTATTAAAGATGACTTGAACGCGGATTCCATTAGTGTAATGGAGTTTGTATTAGAATTAGAAGATGAGTTTGGTACCGAAATCTCTGATGAGGATGCTGAACAAATCCAAACTGTTGGCGGAGCAGTTGACTACATTGCAAGCCATTTAGCCTAAGTATTTCGCCTAATTAGAACGCTCTGATTAGGCGCGTTTTTTTTTACCCGCAAATCATGTGTGGAAATATAGTGAAAGTATTCTGAAAATTCTGCTTTTTAAATAATAAAACTTGCAATATACCGTTTCATTCTATATAATTATTAAGAAAATATTACACAATGTTAAGAAACCAATGGGCAAAAAACGGACAGCTTTTTTTGAATCATTTTTCAGTAAAAAACTTCATCCGAAGCAGAGAGGGGTATTCGATTGTCAGGAGATAATCAATTGCTAGAAGTTCAAAACCTACATACAGGCTTTCGTATTAAAGATGAGTATTATGATGCAGTAGACGGTGTTTCGTTTACATTAGACCGCAATGAGATTTTAGCGATCGTAGGCGAATCCGGTTGTGGCAAAAGTACATTGGCTACAACCATCATGGGGCTCCATGATCCGAACAACACCAAAATCACCGGCGAAATTTTGTACAAAGATTTGAACTTATCAAACTTAAATGAGACACTTTATAATAAAATTCGCGGAAATGATATTGGAATGATTTTCCAAGATCCATTGTCTGCCTTAAACCCATTGATGCGAATTGAAGACCAAATCAAGGAAGGGTTGTCTTACCATACCGACATGAATGCTGAGCAGCGTCAAGCACGGGCATTAGAATTGTTGGGTCAAGTAGGAATCCCAAATCCGGCTCGTGTGGGTCGTCAATACCCCCATGAATTATCTGGCGGGATGCGGCAACGGGTAATCATCGCCATTGCCATCGCCTGCAAACCACCTATCATCATCGCAGACGAACCAACGACGGCACTAGACGTAACCATTCAAGCACAAATTTTGGATTTGCTAAAAGATTTGCAGGAAGAAACCCAATCAGGAATTATTCTGATCACCCATGACTTAGGGGTCGTGGCTGAGATGGCAGATCGGGTGGCGGTAATGTACGCTGGACAATTTGTTGAAGTGGCAACAGCAGAAGAATTATTTGCTAATCCGCAACATCCTTACACTCGTTCATTGTTGAACTCGATTCCACAGGATGACTCAGAAAATGATGAATTGCACGTTATCGAAGGTGTAGTACCTTCATTGAAAAATATGCTTCGTACCGGGTGCCGTTTTGCTCCTCGAATTTCTTGGATTCCGGAAAGTGCCCATGAAGAAAATCCAACCCTTCATGAAGTGGCGCCTAATCATTTAGTACGTTGCACGTGCTATCAGCATTTCCATTTTAGAGACGAAGGAGAAGTGTAAATGTCAGAATTAATTACAATCAAAGATCTGAAAATCCACTATCCGATTCGTAGCGGTTTCTTCAATCGAGTAACCGATTATGTGTATGCTGTGGACGGCGTGGACTTCGTGATTGAAAAAGGAAAAACATATGGTTTAGTTGGCGAATCTGGTTCAGGAAAATCGACTACCGGAAAAGCCATCGTCGGGTTAGAAAAAGTAACCAGCGGCGAAATCATTTTTGACGGACAAGATGTAACCAAACGGGCGAATCGCCGGAAAATGAACTACAACAAAGATGTACAGATGATTTTCCAAGATTCTATGTCCAGTTTGAATCCTAAAAAACGGGTTATCGATATCATTGCCGAACCATTACGCAACTTTGAACGCTTGAGCGATCAAGAAGAAAAGAAACGGGTTCGGGAATTGTTGGACATCGTTGGGATGCCCGGGGATGCGTTGTACAAGTATCCTCATGAATTTTCCGGCGGACAACGACAACGGTTAGGAGTTGCTCGAGCAGTAGCTTCCAATCCGAAATTGATCGTAGCTGACGAACCGGTTTCTGCTTTGGACTTATCCGTTCAAGCACAGGTTTTGAACTTTATGAAACGAATCCAACAAGAATACGGCTTGAGCTATTTGTTCATTTCCCATGACTTGGGTGTTGTCAAACACATGTGTGACAATATCGCTATCATGTATAAAGGCCGCTTCGTTGAAATCGGCAGTCGGGAAGATATTTATAATGACCCGCGCCACATTTATACCAAACGCCTACTATCTGCTATTCCACAAATCGATGTACCAAACCGGGAAGCCCATAAAGATGAACGCCGCCGGGTAGAGGAAGAATACATTCGACGTCAAAAGGAATATTATGACAATACGGGACGTGTCTATGATTTGCGAAAATTGACCGGCACACACCAAGTTGCATTAAAAGATGGGGGGGCAAAATAATATGTGGAAAACAATTCTGCGTCGTTTATTATTGATGATCCCTCAAGTAATTATTTTGAGTATTTTGATTTTTGTTTTGGCAAAAATGATGCCTGGGGATCCGTTTACTGGGTTGATCAATCCAAACCAAGACCCTGCAGTTATTGCACAATTACGGGAAACTGCTGGTTTGAATGATCCATGGTACACCCAATATTTCCGTTGGATTGGTAATGCACTGCAAGGAGACTTCGGTCGCAGCTTTATCTACAAATTGCCAGTAGCTTCTTTATTAGCCGGTCGGATCGTAAATACATTATGGTTGTCACTTTTGACAGTCATCATTACTTACTTGATTGCTGTACCGCTGGGAATGTTAGCTGGTCGTTACCAAAATTCTTGGTTGGATAAAGTCGTAGTGGTTTACAACTTTTTCAGTTTCGCTGTACCATTGTTTATCTTCGCTTTGATTATGCTTTTTGTTTTTGGGTATCGTCTAGGTTGGTTCCCAACCAGCGGCTCTGTGAATGCTGGTTTGACTGGCATGGCGGCCTTTTGGAATAAGGCGTATCATTTGGTCTTACCTTCCTTAACACAAGCTTTCTTAGGAACCGCGGTCACGATCCAATACCTGCGAAGCGAAGTCATCGATTCGAAATCGTTGGATTTTGTACGGACAGCGCGATCAAAAGGGGTACCAACAAAGAAAGTCTTTTCTCGACACATTTTTAGAAATGCGTCCTTACCGATTGCTTCCCAAATGGGGTATGAAATTACTTCCCTAATTGCTGGATCAGTCGTTATTGAACAAATCTTTGCTTATCCTGGTGTTGGTAAATTATTTATCGATAGTATCTCTCAACGGGATTACGCCGTTATCACCTCCTTGGTGCTGATTTTAGGGATCGCAACACTGATCGGTACACTATTATCAGATATCATCATGAGTATCGTCGATCCACGGATCAGAATTCAATAGGGAGGGAGAAAGAAAATGGCTGAAAAAAAAGAAGAAGCATTGAAGCAAGAAAGTATCCCACCTATGGGATTTCAAATGATCGTTCGTGAATTTTTAAAAGATAGATTAGCGATTTTCTCGCTGATTTTACTGATCGCCGTATTGCTTTTCGTTTTTATTGCGGCAATTATTATTGATCAAGACAAGGTTATGTATGTCAGTATTTTAGATAAATACGCTCCTCCTGGTTCAGTATCTATGGATGGCGTAAAATTCTTCTTAGGTGCTGATGAAGGTGGTCGGGATGTCTGGGGTCAATTGATCATCGGGGCAAGAAATTCGATTTTGATTGGTTTTGCCATCACAATCATTACTTCGATTATCGGTGTTGGCCTGGGAATTATTTCTGGCTACTATGGTGGGATGATTGACAATATTTTGATGCGAATCGTAGATTTTGTCATGATTCTACCAATTATGTTGATTATTATCGTTTTTGTAACGATTATTCCTCGATACAATGTCTGGTCCTTTATTTGGATCATGAGTGCCTTTTATTGGGTAGGAAAAGCCCGGCTCTTCCGCAGTAAAACCTTATCGGAAGGTCGTCGAGATTATGTTTCTGCATCAAAAACGATGGGAACAGGGGATCTTAAAATCATGTTCCGGGAAATCATGCCGAATTTGAGCTCATTGATCATTACCAACTTGACCATGAACTTTGCGGCGAATATCGGAATTGAAACGACCCTGACCTTCTTGGGCTTCGGGTTACCGACCAATGTGCCAAGTTTGGGAACATTGATCAGCTTCGCCAGCAACGGGGACGTACTGGTGAATAAACAATGGATCTGGTTGCCAGCATCGATACTGATTTTGGTACTGATGTTGAGCATTAATTACGTTGGACAAGCATTCAAGCGCTCTGCGGATGCCCGTCAACGACTAGGTTAATAGATTAGAGGAGGATATAGGATGAAGAAAAAGATTTTTGGAGTAATCGCTTTAGCATCTGTTGCTTTACTGGCAGCATGTGGCGGCGGTAACGGGGGAACAGATTCGTCAGGTGGAAATTCAGCGACGGAAACAGAGGATGCAAGCAAATTACCTCTAAAAGTATCAAATGACAAAAAAGCAATCGACGGCGGAACATTGGATGTAGCGGTAGTTATGGATACGCAATTCCAAGGTTTGTTCCAACAAGAATTCTATCAAGATAACTATGATTATCAATTTATGCAAGCAAGTGTTGAATCATTATTTGTAACAGATAATGATTTCAAAATCGTTGACGGCGGTGCCGCAAACTTGAAACTTGATCAAGACAACAATACAGCAACGATTACTTTGCGTGACAATTTGAAATGGTCAGATGGCGAAGATGTGACAGCAGATGACGTGATTTTCTCTTATGAAGTAATTGGAGACAAAGACTATACCGGTATCCGTTACGATGCCAACTTTACGAATATCGTAGGGATGGAAGATTACCACGCTGGGAAAGCTGACACAATTTCCGGTATTAAAAAAGACGACGACAAAACAGTAACGATCACTTATAAAGAAGTGCATCCAGGTATGATGCAAGCCGGTGGTGGTGTTTGGAGTAACGCGTTACCAAAACACAGCTTTGAAGGTATTGCAGTCAAAGACATGGAATCAAGTGATGCTGTTCGTAAGAACCCAGTTACTTTTGGCCCTTACTACATGAAGAACATTGTAAAAGGCGAATCAGTTGAATTTGCGCCAAATGAATATTACTATGGCGAAAAACCAAAACTTTCAAAAATGGTCTTTAAATCTGTTCCATCTGCATCAATTGTAGAAGCGTTGAAATCAAAACAATACGATATCGCACTTTCTATGCCAACAGATGCTTATGCAACGTATAAAGACGTGGAAGGCTACGAAATCTTAGGTCGTCCAGAACAATCTTATACTTACCTTGGTTTCAAATTAGGTAAATGGAATGCTGACGAAAACAAAGTTGAATACGATGAAAACTCAAAAATGGCTGACAAATCTCTACGCCAAGCAATGGGTTATGCCATCGACAACGATGCTGTGGGTAACAAGTTCTACAACGGTTTGCGTAGCAATGCGACAACCCTAATCCCACCAGTATTTGGTACTTTGCATGATACAAAAGTAAAAGGCTATACACAAGATGTGGACAAAGCAAACAAATTATTGGATGATGCTGGCTACAAAGATACTGATGACGATGGAATCCGTGAAAACAAAGATGGCGAAAAATTAACTATCAACTTCGCTTCTATGTCCGGTGGTGAAACCGCACAACCATTAGCAGATTACTATGTACAACAATGGAAAGCAATCGGTTTAGATGTTGAATATACGACTGGCCGTTTGATCGACTTCCAAGCATTCTACGACAAATTAGAAAATGATGATCCTGAAATTGATGTGTACCAAGGTGCTTGGGGTACAGGAGCTGATCCTTCACCAACCGGATTATATGGTCCTAACTCAGCCTTCAACTACACTCGTTTCGAATCAGAAGAAAACACAAAATTATTGCAAGCAATCGATTCAAAAGCTTCCTTTGATGATGACAAACGTAAAGAAGCTTTCGATGCATGGCAAGAATACGCTTCTGATGAAGCCTTCGTTATTCCAACGCTTTACCGTAATGAAGTATTACCTATCTCAGAACGTGTAACTGGTTGGGATTGGGCATACGACATCGACTACAATGTTTGGGCAACAGTTGGTGTTACTTCAGAAGATCGTTAATTTTGATTTTTTTGAAAAATAAGAAATAAGGGCTCTTTGTCAAATAGTGT